>NZ_JAHGAP010000003.1:0-157204 GCF_030248655.1 Vibrio sp. D431a
TTTTGAGCTGCACCTAAATCTGCACGTTGGCTTGTTAGGTGGTCTTGGTAACCTTGTAGTACGTCATGTACAGCAGTCTTCCACTGATCACCAGTAGCTTTTGTCGTAGCGTCGCCATCTCCATCCACGTCTGTAAGCTTAATTGCTACAACGCCTTTGTCGTCAATAATCTTGCCGCCAGCAGCGCCAACGTTAGCATTACCAGCAACAGAAATACCTACTTGGTTATCTGTTCCTTCACCAACAGCTACGCTTGCACTAAGGTTACCATCAAGAAGTTTTGTACCATTGTACTCAACGCTTTGAGTATTACGAAGCAGTTCTTTAGCTAGTTGGTCGAACTCTTTCTGAATCAACTCTACGTCTTTAGTTGAATTGGTTCCGTTCTCGGCTTGATAAGCTAACTCCTGCATACGAGCAGTAAGCTCTTGTTGTTGTTTTAGAGCCGCATCAGCTGTTTGGATAAGGCTAACACCGTTAGCAGCATTTTCCATGTACTGTGCAGTTTGAGTAGACGCTTTTTCTAGGCGAGTCGCAAGACCCATACCAGCAACGTCATCACCAGCTTTATTGATTCTTAGACCAGTAGTTAGGCGTTCTGATGCTGTGTTTACAGCTTTTTGAGAGTTAGCAATCTGCGTAGATGCATTGCTAGCGTTAAGGTTAGTATTAATTGAAAGCATTTTGTTCTTGTCTTGTAGTTTTAATTTATCTGTAACTACGTTCGACACGCACAAAACATTCCTTAAGTGTTTTTTAAAACAAATTACATTTAAGGTAAAAAAAGCAATTAACTCAGAAGTTTAAAAGGTCACCTAAGTGACCCTTTATCAAGATATAGAGATTGTAGAAGAATAAGACCGTTGATCTACATCTAGGTCTGAAACTTCAGCTTTCGCGTTTCCTTTGTTGCTGAATTTGTTACTAGTGTGCTTTTCTTGATGCTCTCTGTGTTTATCAGAACCATTACCAATGTTCACATCAACACCCTTACCTAAAGATTCAGATAGAGTAGAAGTTAAGGTCTCTCTATTTTGGTTTATGTATTGCTTAGCTTCGTCTGTTGAAGTGATTACATTTACTCGAACTTTATCTTGCTCACGTATAACTTCTACTTTCACTTCACCAAGATGAACTGGACGAAGAGTTAGTTTTAGCTCGTTGCTAGAAATCTTCTCTTGTTTAGTGTGAGAAATTTCCTGTGCAAAGTTGCGTAGTGAGTTTTCTATGCCAGATAAAGTTGTTTTCTCTGAACGTACTATCTGTCGAACTTCATTCGGTGTATCTGCATCGGTAGAGAGCTCTGTTACCATGACTTGTTGAGTTAGATTGCTTTGCTGAACCTCAACCTTTACAGATGGAGATTTTGTCGGTGAAGCGCTCTTGTCAAAAGGCTGGTTGATGTCCTTATCTTGAATTGACCATCTTGCATCTAAATCTTTTGTAAAATGCTCACCCTTTACATCGCGATCATTACTTGTTGCTACCAACCCATCTTTGACAAATTCTGACTGAGATGACTTATCCGATGTATTAGCTTTAATTCCCAAAACGTGCTTGATGAAATCAGTTGATTTTAAAAATAAATCATTTCCAGACTGATCTGATTTTGGCGTAAAAACGAACCCATTCTCTTCAAACCTACCTTCAACAGGCGATGATGCTTTTGTAGGCAACACTTTACCTGATAAGTTTGATACTATAGATTCTTGCTGAGCGATCAACTCAGACACCTTAGTTTCAGAGGCCAACAACACCGATCCAGAGTTAACCTGATGATTTCTATCTAAATCACCTTCAGGTGTTGATTCCTTTGGGTTTTGTAACACAACCTCTACATTCGCTCGTTCAATAGCGTTACCAAATTTAGCTTCAGCGTCCTTTCTTTTAGGGTCATTTTCCTTAAGTTTGTCTAAAGCAGTTTCAGTTTTTGTAGACTTGCCAGTGAACAGTTGTTCCATTGGACTTTGGTTAGGAATGTTGCGCATATTTACCTCAAAAGGAGTTATAAATTTGAAAAGTGTTTCTAAAAAAATAGAAAAACTAAATATTGCGGTCAAAGTCTTTGATGATCAGATCAAAGTGGAGAACAAGTTACTACAAAGTTCCAAAGACCAACTTAATACGATGAATGCACTACTAAAAGATATCATCGAGACTTTAAACAACTCCGGCATAATGCCGTCTGGCGTTGTATCTGGTGGCACACTTTCTAATCACAACAAATATAGAAAGATGCTCACATCAAACAAGGTAGTTTTAGAACAAAACATCTTTGCTATTGAGCTTCAAGTTAAAGGCCACAGCAAAAAATTGCGTGATTTGATAGCAAAAAAAACAGCTGCTGAGTCATTAATAAAAAAACTTCTCATTCAAAAGGAGAGGGCAGATGACAAAGCCCAACAACAAGTTGCAGAATTAATGCATACCGTAAAAAGCTTTAATCAAGACTGATGGTCGTTGTATAGCTACCTTTTTCTGAAAAAACGCTTACAACAACTGCCCGTTGGGCGATATTGTAATTGCCAGTGATCGTTACATCACCCTCCAATTCAGCAAATGCTTTTTTAAGCTCAGTGTTGTGCTCCAACAGAGATACAAAATCTTCGGTTTTGACACTTTGCGTAGTGGAAAGCTCAACTTCGACTAAATCACCATTCAATATTGAGGCATAAACCTCATCTAGCGTCATATGGTTGGACGAAGAGGGTAGTTTGATAGTAACAGAGCCTGAGTCTTTAAAGATGTAGATTGATTCGTTACAGAGCCCTTTACAGTCGTACGGCTCATAATGAACTTCTCGCGTCTCATCATCAACAGTTGCAACAAGCACACTTTCGTTTCCGTGAATGACGACTTGAGAAGCACTTAATGGCATTGAGGCCACAACGGCTGCAACCCCAACAAAAAGAGTAGAAAGCATTAATCCTCCGGAGACGTTTCTTTCAGTAAATGTTTGTATGTTTCAACAATACTCGGATCGCGTGGAACATCATATCGACCCAATTCAATTATGGTGAGTAGTTCGCCAACTCTATCGCCACTATATCCACCCTCTAGTGCTCTCTTTGCTAGAAATACAAATTCTCTAACTAACTCTGACGAATCACGCTCATTACGTTTCGATTCTTCAAGCTTTGTTAATGCCAAGTATGCCGAACCTTCAGGATCACCCATTCTTGACGCCTCTTCAATAAGGGCATTTGCTCCGCGAATATTGTATTGACCGCTGTTGCGATCCAACATTAATTTTGCCTGCATCATCTTAATTTCAGGCTTTTGCGGCAACATCTTAAGGAGGTCAATAGCCTTCTTGTTGTAATCTCGACCACCTTCTTGAATGTAAAAATCAACAAGGCTTCTTTTTGCAACATCATCCCCTTTGCGAGCCAAATACTCTAGGTAAGGAATTTTCTTCCTGATACTTTTCTCTGAAGAACTTAGGTGCTTTAGAACATTCCTTGCAAGTACTTCTGACTTCCCAGACTTAAAGAGCAACTCTCCGTACAACGCAGCCTTATTGTGATCCATCATTCCAGTGTTAGGAGTTGAGTAAATCTTGTAAAGCACTGTGAGAGCACGTTGCCTATCGTACTCATCAACGCCTGTTTCATTAATAATCTTTTCAGCACCGCCAACAGCACTATTAAAGTCGTTCTTAATGTAGTCTGCGTAGACGTCACCAATAGGATTTGTCTTTGTCAGAAAATAGGAAGGAATGGCTGCTAAAGCAATGGCAGCAGCCACTAAGTGAAACTTGTATTTTTCAAGAAACGAGGGATCTTCAAAATCTTCCCAAGCATCGATATTATTCTTTTCGCTCATCTGAGTTTTTACGTATTTCGTTTATTATCTGATTTTTTTTGTTATCTATCAAATTGATCTCAATGTTAAAAGCGACGTCTTCAACTAACTCCGAAAGTCTAGATATTTCTTCTTCAGAGGAGATTTCATACTTTGCACAGTAAAGAGTTAAAGCGTGGTTCATTGCGTCAGTGATGTATTGAGGAAACTCTGAGTAGCGTAGAGCATGGGCTGATTCCTCACCAACAAGCTTTATTAAGTCGGGGAGATATGCACGGGACGATAAAAACCTTTCTTCGAAACACTGACTATGCATTTCACTCTCAAGTTGAATATCTTTATTACATAGAGAGTCTTCTTTAGTGGCGTCAATAGAATCCATTGCTTTATCACTGTTCATTTAATTCACCTGTTACATAGAACGTGTTTAGATCATCTAAGAACTGTTGAGCATCACACGTCAGACTCACATTAGCTAAGTCGTGCATAAAACACTGTTTGTCTGTATTGACGACTACAATAAATGCTTTGTTCACAAGTGCTCTGTTATACATACTTTCAACAACAGGGCAGCGACCAGACGTACCAATAAACACAGCAATGTTAATCAGATCATTTACATAAGCACTCTCAAAATTGGCAACTACACGCTTTTTAGAGTCGTAATTTCCTTTAGGGAATGTATTCTCCAATCCATCAACTAACTGCTTGGGAGAGTTAATGCGCAACAATTGTCCTTGTGAAGGGTCAAATGCTTCAAAAGCATTACCATTTAACTCTAAAAGATTAAAACCTTCTGTACTCTCTAGATCAGACATCGTGTTAAGAACACTAGTTTTCAAAATGTAGTGAGTAGAGAAGTTTGGTATACCGAGCTTTTTGGTGTCTTCGTTCATTTCACGAAGCTTATGGAAAAATGGATGCATTTGAGCATCAGCCCCATTTTCGAGAAACCATTTCCAAAGAGTTTTCTTGTTTTTTGACTCAGAAACCAGATCTTGGTATTTCGAGTTCATTGAAAATGTTGGCATGTGGGCAACATCTAATCCAGTCCCATAAACAATAACGGAAGAATAGGCCGCATTGAGACGCTTACGTATTTCTTTAGCATCTGATGTTGATAATCTATCACTCATTGTTGATAACCTTCAGTAGCTTGATTTCTTGTTCTTTAGTCATCAAGTGCTTTCTTGACTTAAATGTGACTGTGAACACGTTAAATTTTAACCCAATAGACATCTCAAGGAGCATCTTCATGAAAACCCCAAAGTCTAAAGTGTTCTTGTTTACCATTAGTACAAGTTCATGCGCATAAAACGAGACACAAGATTTTGTTTTATACAAAGGCCATTGTTTTACCCTTGCAGTTGCTGACTCACAGAGCGCTTCATATTCGATATACAAAGCTTCATCAAATGCAAACTTTGCAGTCTGAAGTAAACAGAGTTGTGCCTCACCTAAATCTGATTTTCTAATACAATGAATTAACTTTGTCGCCAATTCTACAGAATGGTTATATAACTGAGTTGTGTTCAATTCCTGCGACCTCCTTAATCCCATGGTAAATTTTCATTTGTTTAGGCGATAACAGAACCTCACTGGACTTAGTAAAAAGACTATTTTTGAAGCCTTTAACGTGCATACGAAGGTCTGAAAATTCAGAAGGTTCATTATTAATCGCATCCCGAACATATTCTTCGCATATATCCAGTGAGTGTCCAGTTTTGCAAGCGACCACTGTAGCTGCTTGATAAATATATTCATTTTCTGTTGAATTGATAGCTTTCAATGCAAGGTCACAATTGCCAATTACGTCAGAAAGCTTGTGATAACTAGACATAAAAATGTTTTTAAAAATCCTGCAAATATCATACTGTTTCTTAAAACAATTCTTGCATGAAAATGAAACTTCTTACAATTGCAGCAATGATGATTCCAGTAGCATCAAATGCCGCAATATTACCATTAGACGAAACTCAAAAGAGTGAAATATCAACAAATCTTGTTAGCCATACATTGAGCGAAGAAGCTGCTAAAAATATTGAAGAAAGTAGTTTTTACAATGTGTTGGGAAAAGTCGAATCATTCAAAGACCTTTACGCTATTGAAAAAGACGGGGAGTTCATCTTTTCTAATAAGGCAGGTGACGTAATTATTGATGGTGAAGTATATGACCTCAAAAATGAAGTTAGCGTAACACAGCAGGCTAAACAACTGATTGCTAAGCCAATCTTGGCATCTATCGCCCCTGATGATGTTGTTGTGTTTGAGAGCAAATTAGAAGAAACAAAAGGAATCCTATATGTTTTCTCCGACCCAACTTGTCACTACTGTGTTAAGTTACACGGAGAGTTTGATGAGCTTAATAGGCAGGGATTTGAAATAAGAGTAGTCCCTTTTGTAAGAAGCCTTGAGCATAGATTGTCTGAAGATAAGACACTTAAGAACATCGAGATCATGGGGATCGCAGATAAGGTTACTCAACTTGCCGAATACAAAAAACTCATAAACTCAAAGTCTGTGGAAGTAGATAAATCTAACTTAACAGATGATGGCTTCAACAAAGTAAAAGATGGTTACGTGAAAGGACGTAAATTGGGTTTACGAGGAACTCCAATGATCATGAATGCAGAAGGTAAATCTATTGAAGGTTACTCAGATGCAAACAGAATTATAGACACTTTGTTCTAACACCCTGCAATCAAGGAGCGTTCAACACTTGGAACGCTCTATTAAATTTACTACCTTTCCCCATACCTATAGTGCTACAAATGTGAGGAAAAATGAGTCTTACGCACATATTTTTAGAATCATCCCTAGTTGTTCAAATTGTAATGCTTATACTCATGGGAATGTCTGTGTTCTCTTGGGGAGTAATGATTTGGAAATTCCGTATCGTTGCAATCGAAAAACTACGCTTAGACAAAGCAACTAACTTACTTCAATCAAACAAAAACCCACGTGACGCAATTAGCATGATGGATGACGGTTCCATCGGTTCACAACTTGGTACTTTTGTCAGTAAAGCAAATGGCTGTTATGTTGGGTGCAAGAATAAGTCGGAAGTTGAGGATGCGCAATTACGCGCTGAAGCAACTCTTGATTCAATGCTTTACACCTATAACAGTAACATTCGTAAAGGTTGCTCAACATTATCAATTATCGCCTCCACTGCCCCTTATATCGGCTTATTCGGAACAGTAATTGGCATTCTTGTGAGCTTTCAAGGACTAGCTGACGCTAAGGTCGTTACACTGCAAACGGTCGCCCCCGGAATTATTGAGGCTTTAGTAGCTACTGCTATTGGTCTCGTCGCTGCCATTCCAGCTGCTATCGGTGCTAGCACTCTTTCTATTACGTGCAACGGGATCGTAGGTGAACTAAACCACACCATGACCCGTGTCTTGGCTTCTTTGCACTCTTCACATAACAAGAAAATCATTGGTGGTGCATGAGAAGACAATTGTTTACTGTTGATGAGAAGGTAGAAATGAACATAGTGCCAATGATTGACGTTATGCTCGTTCTACTGATCATCTTTATGGCAACCACACCAACTATTACATCAAACATTCACATTGATGTACCTCAGGTATCTGTTGGTAAGTCAGATTCACCAGAATCAATGACCCCAAACACGGTTATAGTGTCTTTAGATAATAAAGCGAACTTATACCTGACCGTGCCAAGGCTTGGAATGATTGACGAAAAGAAAGAACCTTCAGATATTTCTTCATTCATAGCCGCAGTGTTAAGGGAAGAATCAGACACAAAAGTGTATTTAAGATCGGATGGAAAGCTTCCCTACCAAACAGTTGCTGATGCTATGAATTTACTGAAAAAAAGTGGCACTCAGTCCATCAATCTAGTGACCGTAGGTGAAGTAAAATGACAGGGAAAGGTCATACACAATGCGGATTTGCTTTCAGTGTGTTTCCGATAATGGTTAGTTATCAGAATGTTGGCGCAATACCAGCCGCTTTAGCTATGATTACATGCGTACTTGGGGCAACAGCTCCTGATTGGCTGGAAATACGCGTCACGAAGAATGGGGAGTCTAGAACGCTAATACCACATCGGACTATAACTCACATAATAGCTCTTTGGACACTTTTAGCCATTTATGCGTATTGTTCGGTTAAAGGGATAGATACGCCTTACTACGACCTACCACTCATAGAGCACGGGAGCGTGGCTGCGTCTTTATTCGGGTTCGCTTGTGGTGGATTAGTCCACCTTCTCGGTGATATACCGAACAAGCAAAAGATTCCAATATTCACCACTTACGATGGGATCGCGTTTAACCTCTGGAAAAGCGGTAAAAATGAAGGTCTTTTGGTGGCGTTGACCAGTTTCATTGCAATGGCATTAATGCTCTGGGAGTTAGAAATACTCTGGTAAACAAAAAAGGAACCGATCATTGGTTCCTTTTTTATTGTTAAGCAAAAAATTACAAAGGAGGTTAGTGATTAACTACCGCCGCTATTTTTAGTTTGCCAGATATTTTGATCTGCGCCGCTTGTGCCTTCAGCACTACCAAATAATGTTTCTTGAACAGTTTTACTAAATGCCATTGCCCCTAAACCAAGTGCAGCACCGATAAAGTAAAATGGAACGTTTTTCATTGGGTAATCGCGAGAGTTCTCATCACGGTTCATGAACGTCATAACTAACTGGTAAATACAGTACATACCAAAAAGAATTAGCGCTAGAGAGAAGAACTCAGTTAAATAACCAAGGTTTTCGTTAATAGTTTGAATAATGCCGCCGAAGCCTTTTTTATCAGCAGCCATTGCTGACATTGGTGAAAGTGCAAGAGCAACTGCACCAGCTTTTAACTTACTTAGAAATTTCATAGTAGTTTTTATTTAAGTTCTACAAAGTTATATTCATTCTTGCAAATAAAAATAGATAAATACAGTTCGGTTTAAGTTATTAACCTTGACCAAGATGTTTGCTTTTTAGTTCAAAAGTTCTATCGAGTTGAAATTTGTCAGCACTTCTAGAGCCTGAGCCAAAAAGTGTCTCTTGAACAAGTTCTGAAGTAGCTAAAGAGCCCATACCTAGTGCCGCTCCTACAAAATAGAAAGGGAGTTTCTTTTTGTTTTCTTCGGCGCGATGCCCGTCTTCATTAGAAGATAGAGTTGAGACAATTTGATAAATGCTATACATACCTACCAATATAAATACGACATGCATTAGGTTGCCCAAGTTTGCGACAATAGATATAAAACTAAAAAAAGGAGCTAAAATAGTTTCCTCTGGAGAAATTGCATAAGCAGACATAGGGGAAAGTAAGATAGATAAATATAAGTACTTATTAATTTTCATGTGGTCTTTTTAATAATGGAACAAAATCTGGCTTTAGATTTCAATATCGACTTTGTATTCTAACCTGATAACTTTATAATCAAATAAAAATGCGAAACAAACTTTCTTTGGCACTAGCTATAATGTGCCTTCCAATCACCTCGATAGCATCACCATTGTCAGACTATATTAGTGACAATAATATTGAAGCTGTTCGTGGATACATTAATAAGTTCCCACAAACAAATCTAATACAACTAAATAGCGATACTGAAATGAGCTATCTAGGTCAAGCTATAGAGCTCAAACATAAACGCATTGCCTTAATTCTAGCTCAACACAACAATTTTCAAAGAGAAAATGGAAAGTTGCTTGCTGTTATTACAGAAAGAGCAAATCTTCTAAAAAAGGTTGATGAACTCGAACTTCAAATTGCGAACAGTAAAAACACTGAGCCAAAGAAAGTAGCTGTAATGGAAGAACAAAAAGCAAGTTTGCTTGAGGCAATTGCATCGCTAGAATCTGAGATTGACGCTTCTCCTAGTGCAGACCACCTGAAGAGCACAAATCACAAAGAAAGCACAGGTGGCACTGATGCGAACGAAAACAACTCAAAAAGTAACGAAAGTCTCGATAAAACGTTCAATTTGATTGAAAGTGGTATTATTACTCGAATTGCGGAGTTAGAATCACAACTTTCCAGTATTAAGATGATGTTAGATGCCAATGATAAGCTCGCTAAGCAAATTTTTGAAAATGCAAAGAGTAATCAGAAGCCAATTTTGACTTATGAATCAACCGAAGATTAAAACTTACTTCAGATGGGCTGGTGGTAAACAAGATTTAGCACCAAAAATTACGGATGTATTGCTATCAGCCCCGTCTTGCAATCAGTATCACGAACCTTTCTGCGGCGCAGGAACCATCTTCTTCAATCTTGACCCTAAGTGCTTAAGTCATCTAAGCGACATTAACCCAGAATTAGTTTCTGCGATGATTGCTGTACGTGACCATCCGCATGAGTTACTTGCTGAACTTGATGCTTTAGACTCACTTAAGGACAAGGAGGGTTTTTATGAAGTTAGGGGATGGGATAGGTTAGATTCTTTCCACTCTCTACCTCTTATAAAGCGTGCTGCAAGGTTCATCTTCTTGCAAAAGCTCGGCTTTAACGGATTGTGGCGAGTTAACAAAAAAGGTGAGTACAACACCAGTTATGGAAAAAATCCTCACAAAGACCTTTATGATGAAGGAATAATTTTAGATTGCTCTAATATACTCAAGTGCACAAGTATAAAAAATCAAGGTTTTGTTGAATCAATTAAGTCAGTTAAAAAAGGTGACTTGGTTTACTTAGATCCTCCATATGTACCAGTAACCGCATCTAAATTTGACTACTCTATTGACGGCTTTCCAATGAGTTATCAAGAAAAGCTCGCTGAATTGTGTGATCACATTAATGAAATAGGAGCGTATTTCGTACTTTCAAACTCATACTGCACCCAGACAAAGAGACTCTATGAAAGACATCGACAAAGACGCATTTTGACAAGACGTAACATAGCTAGAAGCACTGAAAGCAGAAAAAGAGTTTATGAATTACTAGTCTCAAACTTTTAAACTCTGTACCTTACTCAATCCCAGAATCAAAATAAGAGAAGGCGTCAGTGTTGCCACATGACGCCTTCTTTTAAATTCAATTTAAGGCTTTAGATATCTAGCAATTCCCTAAGCCGTACCTCTAGAGAGCCTCCAGACAGCTCCTTAAGGTCGCCCAAGTCTAACTCAGAAGGTTTTTCATTAGACATACAGTAAACACGCTTAAGGTGCTTATGGTCTAACTCAAAAATAACCTCTCGCTTGTACATTGAGCCAACACCCTCAACATCGAATCGTTCAGTCTTCGCCATTACGTCAGCGATAGGATATTGATTACCAGTTTTAATACGGCGACCAACACCTGATTCATTTAACATGACAGTACAGTATGTTGCAGGCTCAGGCTTCGTCGTTGAAATAGCATAAACTCGCTTTCCATCCTTATAATGGACTCTATTTTCTCGTGGAAGCAAAGTTACTTCGTCTTTGAAAACTAACATTGAGTTAGTTGGAATGTTTTTAAGGTAGTATGAATCCGACTCAGAGACAGAGATCTCTTTCTTCTTAGTGCTCGTTGAAAGTTTTTCGAAATCTACAACAGCTGACGAAAGATTGTCTTCTTTAGCAACCTTTGCCTTTGGCTTCTCAAGGTTATTTTCCATTGATGCAGGCTTAGTAGTCGACTCATCTAGGTCACCGAGAATGGCAGCGAAGGCACTGTCTACGTCTGTTTGGCTATTACTATTATCAGAAGCTAGTTCGTCAAAAATATCTGCATTAGCAAGCGGAGCAAAGGCCAGTGCCAACAGAGAAAACAAATGACTGTATTTTAGTCTAGACATTTTCTCTATAGTTTAATCAAAATTTCAATTCCTTTACAACAAGGATTTATTTGATATAAACACCATTAGAATTGTCAATGAAATTAACGATTTCTGTGTTTTTAAAAACCGTCTCATTCACACGTGGCAAGAAGGCAGTCTTTTCTATCGCTGTGACAATTGACTTTTTATACAGATCATCACAAGGCTTGTGGATCTTAAAAGATTGAATCACCCCTGTGGGTGTAACTGACAGCTCGACTTTGCAATTTACGCTTTTTCGCATGAATGGGAGCGTCCAATTTTTAATCAAGTTGTCGTGAATAGTCCTCTCATAAACGCCGCGTGCTTTAGCAAGTTGTGCTCGTTCTAATTCACGATTATTCTCTTGAACTTCTTGAAGTAATTTAGTGTTATCTCGACGCATAGCCTCTAGCCGAGCAGCTTTATCTTGAGCCTCCCTTTGATCTGCAACGATCTCTTTTTGTTCATCTCTCGCTTTCTGCTGCTCAGCCTCCAACTTTTTTGCCAGATCTTTAGCCTCTTTATCCTTTTGCTTTCGAACCTTCTCTAACTCTTTTGAGGTCTCTTTGTATCGACTCTCAACAGTAGATAATTGAGATTTGGCTTCTTTTACTCGCCTTTTAAATTCCGCTTCTTTGGCTTGAAGTTGACGTACATTTCTCTCTGCTAACTTCTCCTTCGAGGCGTTATCAGCTAATAACTTCTTGTAGGCATCCACTTGTTCAGCAATTTTTTGCTCACTTACCATTTGAGACTCCACCCTGTACGTTTCGATGTAGTCTTCTTGAGCAATCAGATTTGTTGATGTTTGCGGCGAATTCCCTGATTCGAATAATGAAGCAAGGGTAAGCCCTACCAGCAGTGCAATATGACCGCCAAAAGCGACGGTCAGAGCTTGTCTAAATGTTATTTTCCTTTTCATTAATACCTCAAGAGAGAAGCTTATTCTCTAAGTCTTTATATGCATTAGTTTCGAGCATCCCATAAATGTTCTTTTTCATATCAGAACTAGCTGACACCAAGATAAGAATCGAAGTACCACCGAGGTACAATGGGATCGTCATATAGTAATTGATGAACTCAGGGATAGAGCAAAGCACAACCAAGTAAACACAAGCAATTAGAGAAAGAGAGTAGATAACTTTCTTCAAGTAACGCTCAGTATCCTTACCCGGCCTCATTGTCGGGATAATCGCACCCTGCCTCATTAACCCTTCTGACATTTTATCAGGATTGTGAACAACGCGTGCCATACCAAGACCAAACACAAAGACCAATGTTGCATAGAAGATTGCATAGCCAATTGAGCCGTGTGAAACAAAGTTTCTCACCCAGATAAGGAAGTCTGGTGCGTTATTTCCTAACATTTGTATCATTGACACTGGCATTGATAGACAAATCGCTGCAAAAATCGGTGGCATTATGCCAACAGGGTTTGCTTTGATTGTTAAATAGCTTTTTCTAGATCCAACTAAGCGGTCTGGCTTCTGGACTGGAATGCGACGTTCTGTATTTTCAAATAAGATAACAACGACAAAACTAAACAAAACAAACGCAATTAGGCTTAGAATGGAAAGCATGTTAAGACTTCCATTTTCTGCCATTGTCGCAATGGTTATGATGTTTTGTGGCATTGAAGATAAAATACCGAACACAATAACTAAGCTTGTACCTGAACCAAACCCTATGAATGTCATAACATTAGCAATCCAAACGACACTAAATGTACCAGCCATCAGAGACAAAATAGTTGTAACGTAAAACGCAAATCCATTTATAGTCGCAACTGGCTGACCGTTCACTGATTGTGATTGCAAGACAGTAGCTATCGTAATCCCCTGCATGAAGACAATTGCAACTGTAAGGTATCGCTTCATCATTTCAAGCTTTAGTCTACCATCTTCACGCTTAGCCATTTCCTTTACATCGGGATGAAACAGCTGAAACATGAACATTACGATACTAGCTGAAATATATGGCATTATGCCTAGTGTAAACACCGACATTCTGGACAAAGCACCACCATTCATGATGTTGTACATTCCAAGTAAGCCATTCGCATTGTTGTTGAATATCTCCGAAAACACCTCTTTGTTAACAAAGGGGATAGGTGTGTGAGAACCTACGCGGTAAAGCAGTAGGAACCCACAAAGCATAAAGATACTTTTTAGCAAAGTATTGCTTCTTATGAAACGCATTGTGTTACCTGTTGATTAGAATTGAAATTAATAGAAAGGCAATGACCAAAGAACCCATCAAAATACTTTTAGGGTTAAAAATCATTAAGTGCTTTGGACTCTTATCGATACTATTTTGCTCTTCAACCTCTTCATAGGAGACAAACTCCATAAGGATGAAGATTAAAACGGCGACAAAGATCCAGTATGCATAAACTGAAATCACGATGTACTCCTTCAAACAATATATTGATTGGGAAAGAGTAGGATTTTTGAAAAGGCTTTTGAATGGAGAAAAAGGGGTTTTCACCCCTTTTTTTTGTTAACTACTATAGGTCAAAGATGTCGAGTACTCCCTCAGAAGTATCGACAGGATGTGATTCTGGGGCTTTAGCCCATTTGCTATTTGCGTGCTTTTTAGGGAGCTCTATAGGGTTTATGCTAGGGTCGCCGTTATGCTCAATTAGCTTATTGAATACGCTTAGTAGATCTGAAGCTCGCTCGTAATCCAAACCCTTCAACGCCCTCTGAATAGCAGCATTCACCATTGGATCTGTCATTGATACAGAAAAATCAAACAGAACCTGAGCCAACTCACCACTAGGTCGCTCTTTCAAAGGGGGTTCTATAACCTCAACTACATCGCCCTTATCAGGGTCTCGATAAGTTCTTAAAATATCTTGATTTCTACTTGTATGAGGATAAGAAACGGTCTTTTTATCAATCTTTTCTTCTAAAGCAGCTATATTCTTTCGAGAAATACCACTAGCAAACAATGTGCGACCGTCATTATCTTCATTAACGAAGTAGAAAGTTGAGCGCATTGCCTTCTCAAACATATCAAAATATAGACAGTAACCAAACGCCTCAGCGGATAGTCCGAGACCAAGAGATCTTTGTATGGTGTTATGAAGCTTAACTGATTGAGTATTGCGGTAAAACTCTGAAAAATTTGGAGAATATAATACGAGCTCTATCGCTATAATCTTGACTTTACTGAACTCACTTTTCTTATATTTTCTAATAACTTCTTTCTTTCGGCTATTAAAATTACAGCTAAACAGTTTGTTGTTACTAGGAAGGCCAAAAGTATCGAAAATTTGAGAGACGGCACTACGAGGGTATCTCATCAATCCGTTGCCGTCTGTCAATGTAACTTTTAACATACTGACTTTCTCATAAAAATGACTATAAATATTAAGTCTATTCTACATGAAGTTCAGATTTAAGCCAGTTTAATAGAGGGTAGGGTGATGATTCCCCTTGCATGTTAGAAAAGCCTTCTGGTGTATTCACGTACCCATTCCACTGATGAACGTCCAAATCATGTTCAAGAACAACTAAGTTGTTGTTATGTGCACACTTGTACCTCAGCTCTGAACCTGAAGCGCTCTTGGAAATTATTGGCGACTTATTACACTTTAATAGACTAACAAGTTGCTCTTTAGTCTCGTACCCTGAATGCCTACCTCTAAAGTCAAAATCTTGCTTGTGTTCAACGGGGAATTTTGGAGACTTAACGTTAACACTGTAGATCATTTCCATGTTTTGGGGAGAGCAATCTTCATCAATGTAAATCCCTCCTTGACTGAGAACAACGGCATCCATTTTATTGATGCACGCAAACCGGAATGCTTCAGCAGCACCTAAGTCAAATCCAATCGATATCTCGCGCCTTGGCTTCTCAATTTTCTGATATATTTTAGCCATATAACGAAGAGAATTTCTTTCTCTTGGTGAATCTTCCCAGTATCCATCAGTTACAGCCCCCATAAAAACAGCCGCTCGCTTATCGGTGGCCTTGTTGTTCTCCATTAGACCCGTTAAGTTCATGAACTCTGGCAGAGTCTGCTTTTCGCCATTCCAGAGATAAAAATAATCTGGATTAGAAGCAAAAGTCTCGAACCCCTTGCGGTAGTAGAAAACATATTGGAAGTAATCACTCTGACTCCCAACTTTCCTTTGAATCATTCTTTCCGATTTAAAATCTTTATCCAAGTATCCTTCCGCCACTGCACTTCCAAATGGCAAAGAAGATAAAATTGAAAAGACCAATGCGACTTTGTACTTTCTAAGCATCTTTTTTTAGTTAAATAATAAATATCGAGGAATTCATGATCAAACCAGATATCCATTTTTTAAAGAGTCAATTCAACAAACTACTATGGCCTGATGCGACATTTGTAACTCAGACAGGGGCTTGGTGTGCTTTTATCATCATGGTTCTTGGAACTTCTCTGGTTTACCTATTCGACCCAATTGCAATAAAGCTAGTCATGTTTCTCTCTGGTTCGTAAGGCAAATTTTTAATCAATATCCTTTTTTTGTAAACTAGCAATAAAACTGTGTTTAAAAACAAACTCATTCTTGTTGCTGTACTCGCAAGCACATCTACCTTTTCTTTCGGAGCAGCTGCTGAATCTGCCACATCACAAAGTCTGGTGTGTAGTGAAGCTGAGTTCCAAGGGTTCATGGAATCGTATAAAAAAGGGATGGAGCGAGAACAGAAAAGGTTGGTAACTACCAACGACTACCAGAAATGGTCTAAAGCTAACCTATCTAGGAAAGTCGCCGAAGACGAAAATAACCTCTGTGATATTCTTGCTCAAAGCGGCGTAGAAATTGAGATGCCTGACTTCTCTTCATTACAGGCTTCATGGGGTGCATTGGAAGCTATGATGCAAGGAAACTCTAAAGGAATGGACATGTCCACCGCTATATCCAAGGCTATTAAAAAAGGTATAGAAAAGGCCACAGAGAAGTTCAAAGAGGGGATGTGCAAACTAGGTAAAGAAATCGGCGATACGGCAAGTAGCGCGATTAATGAAGGACAAAAAGAACTTGTTGATAATGCTGAAAGCTATGCCGACTACCAGAAGGGGCGTGCAATGCAAAAGCTTGAAGGAATTGAAGCCTATCAAGATTATCAAATGGTTGAGAACGGCGATTACGAAGACCTAGCTTGGAAGAAAATCGACAACAAAGACTTAAAAAAACGTGTTAATGAACGTCGGGATAAGATGAACGACTTGCTAGAAACTGATTTTTAAGACAACTTACCACTAATAGCCTGTCCGGAGACAGGCTTTTTTTATCAAACATCAAAGACGCTGATTAACATAGTCAACAACACGCAGTGTTGACCTCGTTCTACGAAAGCTAGCTCTATCATCTTTTTTGTTTGAGTATGGCAACGCCCTGCCTAATTCAGTGTACTGTTCCGAAGTTGGGTCAATAATCTCTTTACTCGGGGATAGCAACCAATAGTGAATTACGGAATCATCGCCGACTGCTCGCTGAAGTTTGTAACCCGCCGCTTTTCCACCAAGCAAAATGTACATAGCGAGTGATGCATGATGGCAATGACCAAACATCGGGTGCTCGATAAAACCTTTGTAACTCTCAGGAATCATGTCCGCTTTTAGAGATTCTCTCACTAAGTTAAAAATACGCTTTTCACTTTTGTTCATTATAAATCCGATACGAACTAGTTAGTGTGATAATGCCACATTGGTCTTTATGAAACTAGGCGTATTATCAATAGGTTTTTGATCCAAGATATAGATTTGATTTATCGCAATGTTCCATGGGGGGCAAATTAAAGATCCGTGGAGTAACTTTTGATTCTGTTCTAGACAAACTTCTGATCGAACAAGACGTAGTTGCCTCTGATGTACCCGATATTGCGTGTTCTTATGTCTATAGGTTTTCCACCAGCCTCTGATAATTCCTTAATGCCATTACTTAAGTCATTAAACATCCCATCGCCCCCTTTCTGTCCGAGACTACTAGAGAAAGACAATATAACTTCAGCTGTAACAGCATCACCGGACTTGTATGAATCGACTAATTTATCCACGACTAAATCAAATGTCGTCACATCGGATCTTGTTAGCTCATTTACCAACTCAAGATGGATTGCTGAAAGCCCACCCATACTAACCACGTCGTATACACGTGCAAGATATTGCACCTTCTTCCCAAGCACACTACGAGCGCACTCAACCTCAGAATCATCAGTAGTAACCTTTAAGACGGTACATCTGTTCGTTAAAAAGGCTACTCCAAATTTACCACTACCTATGATTTTGGTTATTTGGAGTCCAAGTTGGTTGGCGTACGAGACCGCGAAATGTAAGAAACCATCAATATCATCATGGTCGAAGAATTTTTTTTCACTTTTTTGCATAGTTTTACCTAGAAAGATAAAGACCACGCTTAGTAGCATGGTCTCATTGATTTACTGGTTTTCTTATTTTACCAATTCACCGCATTGAACAATCTGAAGCTTTAAATTTTGTTCGGGAATGTTCAATTCAGAAACTTTACCAGTCATGTAACTTGTGGCCGCTTTTAATCTATCTGAAGCATTGTCATCATCAGTAAGCATTCGAATCATTCGATCTTGAACGAAACGAATACTATCGTCATATGCGAAGTACAAGCACATCTCAACATGATTCACCTTGCCGACAATATCATCTAGTTGATTCTGGTTGTCCGCATTTTGAATCATGTACTCTAGCATAAATCCATGTTTAACCAGAGAATTGAGATTGTATTTATGTATATAGGTCTGCGATTGAACGTATGCAATCGCGTCTTCATACCTTTTGTTTTTAACTAGAGTCAACCCGTTAAACTTTTCTGTGATCCCCGATTTCTGAGCCCAAGTTTCTGTCGGAAGATTAATTTTTGCACTTGCGATTTCACCAGACTCATACATGCTCAGTGTTAAAGGAGCCGCAGAAGCTAGCCCTGAGATGAATACAGTCACAGCTAACATCAATCTTTTCATCAAACGTCACCCTCCATTGATGGCTTTTTATGAAATTTAATAATTGCTGGCCTATTTTTCGAGACCATACCGCAAATGCCTAGTACAACAACAAGAGAACTCAAAGTTCCACTTATAACACCAACAGACAGGGCTATTGAAAAACCAAAGAGTGCATTACCACCAAATACCGCAAGAGCAATCAATACGACTAGGGTAGATGTACTGGTAATCATCGTGCGCTTGTATATAACACCTACAACTAACTCATATAGTGGAGTTTCTTGAGTCAGTTCGCCATTACGTTGTAACTCTCTAATCTTATCAAGGGTAACAACACTATCATTAATCGAGTATCCAATTATTGTCATTAGTGCCCCAACAATAAGCGTATTGATTTCAATGCCCATCAACGAAAGCACGCCGACCGCAATCAAGATATCTTGCAATAAAGCGAGCATTGCTGATGTCGCCATTATCACGTTAAACCTTATGGTGAGGTAGGCCGACATAGCGAGCAGGGCAATTATCAAACTATAAACCGAAGCCTTAATCATTTCATGGCCGAGAGCAGCCCCAACGACTTCTTGTGACAACTCAGACTTGCCAATCACAGTACGTATTTCATCAACTTTGTTTTTTGCGTTGTTTGAAATTTTGATAGTAGAACCGTGCTCACTCCCATCTACGGAAACACCTGTTGATTTAAACACATCATTGCTTAACTCATCTGGAGACATAGAGCTTTCTATGATAGTACCACCCGAAAACTCTATTCCGTAATTGAGTGGCTTCATCATGATTGTTAGAGCACTTAACAGAACAGCCACCAGCACCAGAAATTTTAGCTTTGACTCGTTCTTAAGCATTAGATTGTACATCTTTCACCTCACTGTTATTTATTGACTCTAGAGAAACCAGTAGGTACTTGTTTACTACGTACGCTGTGATTAGAGTGGACACAACACCAACACCCAAAGTTACGGCGAACCCTTTCAAGGCGACACTTCCAACATTAAACAAAACGATTGATGCTAGTAGCGTCGTGATGTTGGCATCCATAATTGTTGAAAAACTTTCTTCAAAGGCTTGTCGAAGCCCATCTTCACTCCCATTCGTTTCGTTGCTGAAACGTTCAAAGACAATGATATTTGCGTCTACAGCTATACCCATTGTTAATACAAGACCTGCGATCCCAGTAAGCGTGAAAGAGGCTCCCATAATCGCCAGCAAGAAGGTAATCAGTGACACGTTAGCTGCAAGCGTAAGGCAGGTGATAACACCTCTAACCTTGTAGTGATATATGATGTAGGCAAACAAGAGTACAAGCCCTACCACAAACGCCTTAACGCCTGACTCGATATTGTCTGCCCCCAAGCGTGGGTCAATGGTTTGCTCCATAACAATAGTCATTGGTGCACTTAGAGCTCCTGACTTCAGTTGAACTGCTAAGGAGTTAGCTTTTTCAAGTGAGTCAATTCCAGAGATTTGAAATACTCTGCCTAGCTGAGTTTGAATATTGGCAACATTTATAACCTCTTCAACTTTCACCCATTGCTTAGAATCCTTGTCTATGAGGGATTGTGTAAGAGTTGTGATGATTGGTTTTCCTACATTCTTTCCGCTAACATCGCTCATTATGGTAGCTGCCGGATTGTCCAATTTAACGGTAACCATAACGCCACCTGTTCTTTGATCCATTCCTGCGTATGCCTCTACAATAGATTCGCCTCTAATAAAAGGCGTTGAGCTTCGTGATACAGGAAGGCCGCGATACTCCATTTGCACGGAGTTAGCACCATTTGGCATCAAGTAAAAGTTAACTTGACTAGTCGATAGGAGTAACTGCTTTGTCTTTGTGTAATCAACACCCATAGGCAACTCAATAACTATTTTGTTTTTGCCTTGTTTGTAAACTGACACATCGGCTGTTCCGATAGCATTTAGGCGAGAATTAATGACTTGGATGTTATTGGAGATAATAGAGTTACGTTCTTTATCAAGTAGATTTCTTATACCTGATATTTGGATATCTGCACCTACATAACTGATTCTTAACTCAGGGTACTCGAAGGAAACCTCTTCTTTGAAGCTTTTTGAAACATCAAGCAAAGAATCTCCCTTCAGTGAAAAGCTACCTAAATGTGTAATATTGGCAATATCACCATTTGCAGTAAAGTTGATGGATGGTCTAACAAGGTGGCTGCTGACTAGAGCTTCTATTTGACGATGTATACCCGCCATGATTTGGTCTTCGTGGACAGTTAAAACAACCCTATGTCCGCCTTGTAAGTCGATACCATAAGTGATTCGAGGCATGATCTCTTGTAGTGGTGAGATTTTAAGGAAAGCTCCAATGGTAGCTGACACAAACAAAATCAATCCAAGCAAACACGCCGAGAAGGAAACCTTGCGGTTCATATAAGAACTCCCATATTCGGATTAACAAATTATGGGAGTAGGTTAGTAATTTAATAGTGATAATGCTACAGACTAACGAAATGAACGCTTGTTGTTTCTTTGATTCTTATTAGCAGCCTTCAAAGCCTCTTCTTCCAAAATGTCTTCAGCCACTTTACGAGTTGAGTCAACAGCCTTAGCTGTCTTAACAAAGCTTTCGAACATGGTATCATCGTCAAGCATCCCACTTAACGCCGCCGAGAAGTAGCCCTCGATTTTCCTTGTGTAGCTATCATCTAGTCTAGTTAGATCATTCCAGTCGTTTACGATATCAAAAGGGCTAACCTTAGAATCATTACAAAGTTTCTTCACCAACGCCTTATTGTCAAGGTCAAGGTCGTCATACACATCTTGTAACTGCGACAAGTTAACATCTAAAGACTTTTTAGACATTAATGGCGGTGCCATCAAATGCCCACCAAACCCAAGTTCACGAGTCAGGTTACAGAACGTTTTTGCGCTAGAAAGACCGGGGCCATCATTATCAAACCCATAATACGCACGCTCAAGGTTAGGCATTACAGCCTTGATACGCGACTTAGCGACTTCAATGGTCGACAAAGCTTCCTGCTTGCCAAAGTTCATTGATTCGATAGCTTCTGAGTTATAAATAGGCTTTCTTTCTTGTTTTTTGGTTGAGAAGTACATCGGCTCATTCTTGCTAGTGAACTTTACACCTGCATCAGCCATAATTTCATCAAAGTTAGTCTCATCAATAATGATGTGCTTGATGTTTTTACGCATGTAATCGTAGTTACCTGTCAAGTAGCGCCCCTTGTTCTTATCAAGAGTTACCTGAAGATCTCCTTTCAGCACGTTAGTCAGGCACTCATACTTCGCTCTAGACTCTTCAGTACCTGAATGCACGAACACAACGCTCTCATATGAAGCCAAACCTTTAACAATAGAGGTGCGCTTTTCCGCAACTTCAGATTCCTCTCGTAGGAACTCTACTGGCGCTTGCTCAAGGACGTAGCCAACAACCCCTTTCTCTACATCCTTTTCTTGTGGTAACAATATGCCAAAGTTTTGCTCAAAGAACCCAGAGAGGTACGCTGTCGAGTTAACAGAAGAAATAAGCTTGTCTTCGACAGGGATGCCGCATCTTATGAACAGGTCACGTAGTGCAATAGCATCAAACGTTGCCTCGGTCATAATCAAATCTTCTGCATCTAGCGGGTCACCGACATTAAATGATGCTTTGCTTGAATTTGCGTTTGACGCCCAAGCCTTAAAAATCTTCCCATTGGACTGTTCTGAAAAGAACTGCTGTGCAATGATTTTGCGTGGATTAACTAAGTCTGTGTTGTTACCGATCGCTAAGTTTTCAGACCCACCTCTAAATTCATCAGGATGACGCCCCATCTGAACAAGTCCATTGTTAATACAGTAAGATAACGATTCTTTAGATAAGCCGCGCTTTTCAAACAATTGCTCTAACGATAGCGACGTTTCATCACCGTAAGCTGGTGGGGCGTTTCTGGCGATTGCTTTAAGAGAACCAGAGTTTTTGTACTTAATCTTATCAAGTCCCTTTGCTTCCGCTTCATGCTGTATAAATGCAATTGCGTCAGCCACACTTTTAATGTCACTGTTGAAGGTCATGATGCCTGCTTGATATAGCTGTGACACAAGAGTTTCAAGTCGGGTACTAACAGAGCCGCGTTTAAACTCACTGTTTCGGTTCCAAGATTTATAGTCATCGACGTATCCATCAAAAGACAGATCGCTGTTCATCACATCTTCCATTGGAATAAATGTAAGCTTAACGGTCTCGCTACCATCCATTGATTCAACGCGATGCGTCATTGACTTTCCGTACCCCGAATTCGGTCTTTCCGTTACCTTTAAGCACTCTTGATCGTTAAGCGTTTCAATTATGAAAGCTGTTGGGATCGTCATTCTGGAATTACCTTCAGGATAAACGAACTCAGCATTAATTTTGCGACCACTATGATAAGCGATCGAGCGGGATAACTTTTTCCTAGGGAACCAACCTTCAAAGTGTTTGAACTCAGCAATATCTTTGACGACTCGTTGAACAAACTTCATTATGTCCTGATCGTCCTTATCATTCCACGCGCCCTTTACGACTGTTTTGCCAGACACAAAAGAAACGGAAGGGAAACTAAGCTTACCTAACTTCCTTTGGACTGTGATAGGAACTTTAGGATCATGGTAACCAATTGTCACGTTGACCGTGTGCTCTTCACGAAGGGCATTATAGAAAGGGGCGCTAATCGAAACGGACAGTGGGGAACTGATTGCTTTTTTGTGTCTGCCAAAGTTAATGCCGGAATAATCAACTTCAAAGAATCTGGCACCTGAGTTTAACCAGTAATTTGTTGAGATATTCGGGAGTACGGAACTTAGGCTAACACGAGCGCTGTTTTCGTCGAGTACGACTCCACCTGATGTTTCAACATACGACGATTTGTTCAATTCAATATTGAGACGTCTGATTGCAGATTTAACATCTAGTGCATCTGGGTTATTGGGGTGCCTTAGATCCGTTAATTTGTTAACATCCATTTCAACGGATGCCAAGCGGCGTCGCTCGTAGGTCTCAAGGGTAGATTTTTTGTCCACATCAATAGTTGGATCATAAACAACAAGATCTACTGTTTTGCGGTCAATGCTGTCCCCAGACACGACATAGACCACGCCTGCATTATTTGCATTAATGCAACGGAATACTGATTTATTAATAATTGGGGCGATTTTAACACTTACTTTACCCTGCAACCCCTGTGGCAGGTTAAATGCGGTTGTCTCCGACATGGAATTATCTTATTTTCATTTCAGTTATATTGTACTACACAACTTAAGGTTTTCTGAATTTTCAATATGAAGGCAACAAAAGGATTAGCATTGTTAGTGGCATTATTTGTAAATGCTGCTAATGCAGTAGTGATTCCGCCTCCGGCTGTTTCTGCGGATCACTATATCATCATCGACAACAAAACGGGCAGCGTGATCGCCGAGTCAAAAGCTGACGAAAGGCGCGACATAGCAAGTTTAACTAAACTCATGACGGCCTATGTGACGTTTAACGAGATAAAAAGTGGCACTTTATCTCTAGATGAACCAGTTAAAGTTTCTAAGAAAGCATGGAAGGCAAAAGGCTCCAGAATGTTCATTGAGGTCGGCGACCACGTTCCGGTTCGTGAACTCTTAAACGGTATGCTGATTGTATCTGGTAATGATGCTGCATTAGCGCTCGCTGAGCACATCGCAGGTAGTGAAAAGCAATTTGTAAAGCTAATGAACGCTTATGCTGAAAAGCTTGGCATGAGCAACACCTTGTACGCAAATGCTTCTGGTTATAAAAATGGTGGTGAGCGATACTCAACGGCAAGAGACCTCTCAATTCTTTCAAGAGCCATCATCGAGGAGTTTCCAGACCTTTACAAAATAATGAGCTCGAAAGAATTTACGTTTAATAACATTCCTCAAAAGAACCGAAATGCGTTGTTGTTCGAAAGCCCACACTATGACGGCATGAAGACAGGTTGGACAGTTAAAGCAGGTTATTGTTTATCTACAAGCTTCAAGAAAGATAATCGTCGAGTAACCACTGTAGTATTGGGAGCAAACAGCTCTAAGCAAAGGTTTACAACTGCCAAAACCTTAACTAACTATGGTTTCCGCCGCTTTCATAACGTAACCCCAGTCAAAGCAGACACACCTGTACACGCATTACCTGTTTTCTACGGCGCTCAGAAAGAAGTTTTTGCTTATCCTGCTTACGATTACACTATGACTATCCCGCGTTCACTACCAACACACGAAACACAGGACGAACGTATTTCATTAAATGCCTTCTTTGAAAGCAACGGCGACTATGGGACAAAACTATTCGCTCCAATTGATGACGTTATCGAAGTAGGTAGGCTTGAAGTTCACTTTGAAGGGCAATTAGTAGAGACGATTCCGCTAATTGTGAGAGATAAAGTAGAAGAGGGGTCTTGGAGCTCAAAGTTCAAAGATTGGGTATTCCTTTCAACTCACTCTATATTCGTAGAACCGTTTTCAGACTAAAAAGAAGATAACCTCTACAAAGGGAGCAACCTTCTCGCTGTAGTTCAATTTACACTTAAGCCCTCTTTCTTTACAGGAAGAGGGCTTTTTAATTTAATAAGAGACTTTTCAATCTAGCTTTGGATGTTACTTATATGTGATAACATCAAACGACCACAACCCTACAAAAACACGGATTTTCTGAAACTTTGGTAAGCTTTGAGAATGTAGTTTTACCTTGATCTATCGACACTAAATTGTCCAGCAAATTACATTTGTAGGGAGCATTAATAAGTTTGTAACTACCTACAATCTTAAGAGAAGAGCTAGCGCGAACATCATCTAGTTTCATTTTCATGCTTTCGTCGTGAAACAAGTCATCGTCCACAAAGATATTGGTTGAGATTCGTCTAGAACTTCTATCGCAAGCTAAAAAGCCAATACGGTCAGTTGAAAACTTGTTAACCTCTACAAAAAGAGGAATTGAATTCACTACAGGGTTAATATTGTATTCCAATTGACAAGTATCTTCATCGTAGTTTTGGTTACTCAACAACGTATGTGCCAACGCCGATAACCTATCACCAACAAACAATCTATGACAAAAATCCTTCTGTTCGATGATTGTTTTGGGATTGAATGTGTCAGTGCATTGCTCATCAAAAGTTATGTAGTAATCCATAACATTAAGAATCTCATCAATACCCCTGAGTACGCTATCCCATTCCTTCTTAACCTCCACATCCATGGAGTCACAACATTCAAAGTCGAGCATGTAAGAGTCTTTGAATGAAGCGATCATGGCAACTGACTCATTCTCACCATATGAGTTACTTAAAGAATCTCGGACATCCTCTTTTAAGTAATTGCAAAGCACGCGGAGTGATAAGTCGCGTCTACTTGGGAGTTGGGGGTTAGTTAAACTAAGGTGCTTACGAAGCAAATACGATAAAGTGATAACGTGACGATCGCTTTGGAGTTGATTGATACGAAGACTCTCTATGTAAGGAGCAATGATGTCTACAATTAGATCAATGTTTGTCGGGTTGACATAAAACTTTCGATCTGGTGTCTCATTTTCTCTGTAAACCGAAATCTCTGTGGTATCAAAAACAGTATCAACAAGAGACGCCTTGATGCTTGATTCGTAGATTTCCGGAATGCACCACCATGACCCCATATCCATATTGAGTTTATTAAGCTCTATTGCATCATCCACTAATTCCCCAAGATTGCCGAAATACATGACATATGGGTCATTAGAGCTAATGGTCACACCTAAAGGATCAGTACAATACCCTTGCTTCGTGAAGCTTCGTCTAAAACCAAGCAGGTTTCGCATATTAAAATCAGCAGATTGGTAAACTGCTTCGAACTTTGTGAATAATAGCCAACCATCATCACAAGAAAGAGTGTGGTAGTTTTCCAATGCTCTAGCAAAAGCCAATAGTGACACAATCTGTCTACCAGAATTTTTTGGCTCTTTTGATTCGAGGAAGTGGTTAATCCTTCCCAGTGAGACTTTGGCGTTTCGGTTTATAAACGACGGTTCTAGAGAAAGAAGTGTATCTGTAAATATACGCTGGAATACTTTCAAAGATAGAGCATGATTTGTTGTTTCATATCCACTTAAGAAGCCAAGATAACTTGTGTGAAGAAGAGCACTTAAATGTAGAACAGGAATTTGATTTGACATTTTTTTATGAGTGTAAACACCATTGCATATGTAAAGCAACTTAAACAACCAAGCACAATTCCAATAAAATAGAGACCATTCCTGAGGTCTCTACTTAAAAAAAGCGTGTCACCACGGTTAAACTATAAATAGCCTGCCATACAAAGAAGTGCTTTCACCTGCTCTAATTGAGATTTTAGCTGAAGGGTCACCAGTTAATCGACGATTAATTAGATCTCTCTCAAACCTACTATGACGATTTTCTCCTTTTAAAACCACTGTAGAAGAGTTTGCTATGCATGAAGATATCTCAGCACGAACATCGTCATTACCCTCGGCCTCGCAACACTCTTTGGAAATAAAGATATTTAACCTCAGCCTTTGACACTTAGACTGCGCTGGCAACACCGCGATACCATGTATCAAATCCATACCAACTTCAACAAATAAAGGTTTGTCACTAGCTCTACTTTCCGATCCAAACTGCTCGTATTTAGCCAATGCCGTCGTTAGAAGCGACAACCGCCTACCGGAGCAGATGAAATGTCTCGGAGTTGCCTGTTCATCATTAACTAGAGAATAAGCACCAACGGTTAGGGTGGTTGAGCAATACTCTTTCATCAAATCAATCACTTTAAGCGCGTGCCCCAAAAAGACTTCCCATTCACTAATAGAGGAATCAGAGGCAAATGAAGTCGAATCGAAGTTTAGGCCAAAGAAACACTTAAATTTATTCATTCTTTCTAAGCAAATATCGATATCTTGCATACTTGACAGAGCCCAGTACATATCTTCTTTCAGGTGATTAACAAGCATCTTCAACGACAGAGCGTCAGTACAAGGAAATACGTCTTCACCTTGGTTCGATTTAAAAAACTTTTCAAGCAGATAAGATAAACATAAGAAAAGCATGTCATAGCGCTCTATCTGAATTCTCTTATCCTTGACTACCTCGATATGGAGTAGGTCAAAAATAAGTTCCTTTGGATTACTTCCTACATAAAGTTTGTGTTCTGGCTTTTCTCCTTCTTTTAACACGAGTATGGAATCACGTTCAAAACCGCTATCCACTAGCTGATCAACAACCTCTTGGGGGGAACTCTTGTAGATTGACCATATAGACCCATTATTTAAACAGTTGCTATTAAACTGAACTGTTTCAGATACGAACTTATCAAGATCTCCCGCATACATGGTTGGTGTATTATGTAACTCATCTAGTGGGGGTAAAGGTATCGACTTAACCTTACGGCGTGATTTAAAACCAAACATTGTTTGATACCCAAAATCCTTTGTAAGAAAGCACGAAATAAAAGACGTGCTAAGTGAGTATACTCCAAAGAACTGTGGATTATCCGCCTTCTCAATTAGTAACTCAGCAAACCGCTCAAGTACGAGAGTATGTTTATTTATCAAAGATACTTCTTTACAAGCAATTGAATCGCTTACTCCCTTCATGACTTTTTTAAAGCTGACATCAAGAGCATTGCTTGGCTCAACGACGCAATACAACGAAGCAAGTAGCTCTTCGAACTCGTTCTTGTTGATTATAGTGGTTGAATTGGTTTGTTTTGAATAATTAACGTAGGCTTTGAACAAAGCATCGACAAGTTGATTGAAAGGGGATTTCTTGAACATTTTGTTTAAGTTATAACAAACTAAAACTCATAACAGCAAATTGCCAATAAGCGCTTACTGCAATAACCTCGATACAAATCAATAACCTCTACTATGGTACATTGAACCGTAACTGGCTGCGGATTTAATTTTCAGGAGTTCTTTGATAGCTCTAGCATTTACGCCATCAGCTTCCTATATTTCCTGAAAATACACATTAGAGAAAGAGATGCTTAATAAGATCAAAAGGATGATTTCCTATTTCACAATTGACGATCTTGCGATCGATATGACAAGTGGTAACACGGTAATCTACAAGATGAATGAAGGGATGAAGATTAATGAACCTTCACTTGTTGCTGTAGATGAAACAGATAACTGTCTGTACGTCGGCAAAGAGGCTAACAATGTTCGCGGTAAAACGCCACGAGGCGTTAGAGTGATTGAGCCAATAACAAACGGCGTGATTGCTGAACCAGAATACTGTGAAAAAATGCTTCAGTATTTCTTAAGAGATATCTACTCACGCAAAAACATGCTTCGCCTATATCCAAACATCTTGGTTGTAACTCCCAACGAAGCCACAACGGCAGAAACCAAGGTATATGAGGAATCCCTTGAAGCTGCGGGATGTAAATCAGTAAGCCTTATTTCATCACTTGTTGCTGGTGCATACGGCGCTGGAATTGATATTGAATCTTGTAACGCATCTATCATCTGTAACATAAGCAGCACATACACCGAAGTTGGCATCCTCTCAATGAGAAAGGTGCACTCTAAAGCGCGAGTAAACGTTGGGTATGATGACTTTGCAAACGCTGTAGCTCAATTTGTTAAGAAAGATACAGAATACTCGATAGGCGAAAGGGCAGCAGAACAAGCTCTAGATCATCTTGGTTGTGCCGTGTACTACAACGATAAAGATCAAGGTGAATTCGTCACAGTCACCGGAACCATCAAAAGAACACCAACGCCTGTAGAGATCACGTTAACCAAGTTGAATGTCCATGAAGCAATTGCACCATGCGTTGATGCAATTATTAACTGTATATTCGAAGTCATGGAAGAAGCACGCGATGACATGGCAAGCGACTTAATTCAAAATGGAATCACGGTAGTTGGCTCAGGTGCATCACTAGATAGATTGGCTGAAGCAATCAATTTGAGTACAGGCATAAAAACCAAAGTGGCTCAAAATGCACAAACGTGTTTAGCTGAAGGGGCAGCGATATTCATGTCTAAGCTTTCTAAGAAGAAATAGACTTGCACATGTCGATTAAACAAGCCTAGATATGCGGATTAGGGTGAGTATTGGTTAAATCGTATACTCACTCTTCACTAATGAGTTGAAAATCCCTGTCGTGCTTACCCTCAACGATCGAAACATAGTTGGCAAACACATTGCGAACCGCGTTAGTTGAATAACACCCAACTCACTGCTTATCTTCAGATAACACGGGTTTGATTACCATCTTTATGAGGCTTACTTGTTGCTCAACTGAATAGCCATTCCTGATACCAATCTCAATATCATTATCCAGATCAGCCATAGTTTTGCCCGATTGATTCAGAAAGCAATCAACGAAGTTTTTTTTGTCATCTTCATCCATCCAGCTTTCAAAAAAGCATTCAAATATACTATCAATAGTAGCCTTGTGCTTAATCTCAGTCATTGCTGTTTTCCTTTTATGATCTAGATGATTCCGCGTGACAAATTTTAAGTAGCTTTTAACATACTGCACGCAGCCGTAAAGTTAAAAGCCCTTTTTTACAAATAAACTAAATGTTGGGCACAAGTTTTTAAATGAAAAGCTATTACGCCTAATTCAGTGGTTTGTCATTTAAACCATCTTCATTACGTATCCCGTAAACGCGCTGAACTGACTCTGTAAAAAGCTTCACCGTCCCGTTCTCAAAACAGTCTAGATACAACTCCCCCATCTGGAGACAGCACGACGGACACTTCAATTCATGACCCATACCAAAGTTACAACAACCCGCATTTGAGCCATTCTCGTTTAACACTCCCTGCAATAAACTAGAATCCCCAACGCAAACATAGTCTCGCTCTTTAATTACGGCATGATAACCATAGAGGCCAGAATCTTTGTAGGTTAGGTTATACGTCTGACCCTTAAGAGTGTAAAAAACACCACGCTTCATCCAACTCCGGCTCTGGGCATACTTTGGCAGAGTCGTTTGGCAATAGGCATTGTGGGCTTTAACGGGGCGAAGGTCGTGAGTAAGTAGTTGGTTGCACTTTGAGCACGCTAATCTCATAATTTCCTCTAGATAATCCAACAGCCAGTGTAAGTAGTTTTGACGTAAGGATGGCCTTTCTGATCTGTTAGAAGAAAGAAGTTACACTCTTCTGGATCAACACCATCAATGTAAAACATAACTCCGTTATTGCCTTCTGACTTGTGGTCATCAAACAAAAGTTCGAATTTGTCGCTGTTGAGAATATTCAAATCAAAAAGTGTAGTTAGGTTCGCAACACTTATAATCAGAGAACTTTCATGGAAAGAAACCGTTTTGTTGCCAATTTTCTTCACCCCATTGATCAACTCTGGCTCTCTGTAAAACGCAGAGTTAAACAATTCAATTCGCTCAACGAGAACATCTTCTCTATGTTGAAGAAAATTGACTCTTTCTTGTTTAATTACAGTGACAAAGGCTAAGTAGACCCCTACCATCGCAAATCCCAGCCCCAAAAATAGGTCTATAGATAGGCCGCGTTTTTTTATACATGAAATCAATGTAAAACCCTATATTAACTAACATCCAGACATCCTAGCTTCAATGATAGGACTTCCTTTCACATCGTTGTAAATGAAAAGATGGCAACGATAAGTGGCGAGCCTTTCAAAAAAAATGACGACGCCTTTGCGGTTTTTGTCAGAAGCATCTCTCAATGAAAGTTCATATGCCGTTTCTTTGTAATGCTTTAAGTCTAAAATTGTAGACAAATTTGTAGCATTAATTGCGAGGTTTCCTTCCTTGCATTGCAAGTCTGATGTCCTCTTTGCTGTATTGCATTCCTGAGTCTCGAATTCATCAATTAGATTGTTCAGTGAATCGATAACAGTGTACAGAACCTGCCTTTTTTCGGAGGGTTCGAGCGTGCACATCTTACAATATGAATTTAATATCTGTATCAGAAAAATGATCGTGAACAGTGTAAAAAACGAAGTAAATACGATTTTTGGGCTTAAAAGATGTCTCATTGACTTCATTAGCAACCTGAAGTTGTCACTTCTCTAACAATTTTCCCTTCATAAGTTTTGTAAAAGAAGACATTACAGCTCTCATAATCCGTTGAGACCCCGTAAGCTCTTATGCCATCTTTAACTCCATCAAAGTATTGTTCAATAACCATCTCTGGTTTTCTAGAGACAAACTTTCTCAGCAGATTACTTATCTTGTCTGCATTTAACTCAATCCCTTGGGCATGATCGAAATCGTAAGGGTCATCAAGATTGAATTCATTTAGGAGCGCAAGTCCATTTTCTACGTCGACAGTATATTGCTCCAACATTGTTATGTTGTATCTACTGCTACGGCTTTCTTCCATGAGACAAATAGAATACAGAGCTTTACCTAACAAAAAAGATGAGATTATAAAGACAAAAATGATCTCAAGACGGCTGATTTTCTTTTGTTTTTCTGATCTGGGTTTCATTATAAATTCGCTTGTGTAGGAGCAGAAATAGAAATTGTTAGAACTCTTAATGCGTGAATCATTTTGACCGTAACCTATTGACTGCAAATGCCTTTAATTAAAAAAAGCAAACAACCTGACGAAGGGTCTCTATCAGCAGTATTTAGCATCATAAAGAGTACCGCTAACGCGATCATTATCCACAAAAGGGCTTCAAAAATTAAAAAGCGCATTCTTCCCGCTCATGATTAAAAACTATCTATTTTTTAGAATATGCGTAGCACAATGGCAATGGAGAAATGAGTTTAAGACCCAAAGAGTAAATCAATAGTTTGATAACCAGTTCTAATAAACTACTCTAATCTAAAACACAAAATGAGCGAAAAAAAAGAAGTATTTATAATAGAGAAGGAACTTAAGCAACGCCTTGCATTTCAGTGTGTTCATGCAGTCAAGCAGTATGCTAAAGAGAAACAAGAAAAGACAAAAAGTCGCGAACTTAAAACAATGCTTCGAAACTTCATCTCCAATGTCGACTTCAACTACAGCTTTGGCTTACACCTAAGTATTCTGTTTTCTTATGATTATGCTCTGATAAAGGAAAAGGTTATAAACAAGGAATTTAGTCTTAAACATATATCAGAAGAAAAGTACTGGCTCGATAAAGGGCACCATATAGATCGAGAAGAGGCGATTTTCTTTATCTACACATTCTTTAATGAACTTTACCCAAACACAATTGACGACATAAATTGGATTCAAAGTGAGATGGACAAAGGTAGATACATACTTGATTTAATTAAGGAAAGTGAATTGCGTTTCGCAAAAGAGATTGGAGAGTCAGCGTAGCGATTTCGCTTAGTTGCAATAAGATATTGTTAAACGTGACACTGCAACATTTGTCGTTTGTATTGATGATAAAATGGTGAACATTGATTTGCAGGAAATAACCATAACTCCAATCCACCAGCAAATGTTAACTAACTGAATTTAAGAAGATTTGTTTATTTATATATTTGTTGTTTGTTGGAGGGCTTGGAGGCCGTTGCAGGTTTAGACATTTTAGGAAAGACCTATGAATATGAACGACATAAAAAACAAAAGTATTGAGATCGCTCGTAGCTACGGACACCAATACGTACTTCTTGATCACCTAATGCTCGTGCTTTTAGATGATGACGAATGCTGCACTACACTAGAGCAGTTTGATGTAGATGTTGCCAAGCTTAAAGAAGGCACTATTGCGGCTCTTAAATCGCTTCATTCTCAAGAAGTAAAAGAACTCCCTCAACTCAGCATTAATGTAAAACGTGTACTAGCAAACTGTACTTTGATGCGCGGATCAGCTATATCAGTAACGATCGCTGACGTACTATCATCAGTTTTCGACGTTATCGCACAAGACATAGAAGATGGTGATAGCAATTTTGTTATCTGTGACATTGTTGAAGATGTTTTTGCTCTAAATAACGGTTTGGTTAAATGGGTTACTGGCGGTCAGGCTGGCTTTGAAAAAGCAGACGAAGAAGAACCCCAAAAAACTCAAGATAATTCATCTTCAAATGCTTTCACTGATGGTAGTAAAACTGAGAAGCTTTTCACTCAATTACAAGCTAACAATGAAACGTTGGTAAGCCACAAAAATTCAATCAACTTAATCCTTCACACACTTGGTCAAAACACTGATGCACTATGTGTGATTGTCGGCGATAACTTCAGTGGTAAAACATCGGTAATACAAGAGATTGTAAACCAAGCGAACGATGAAGCTCTAGATCTGCCTATTTCAGGTCTTAAATTCCTAACTATGAACATCAACCGCGCAATGATGTCAGTTACATCTGATGCGGGTAGAAACATCAATAGCGCGATAAAGGCGGCGGAAAGAGAAGGCGCTATTCTTGTTATCGACGATTTGAATAACCTTGTTTCTCAGATGTATGAACAAAACATCGGAGTGCTACTACAAAGAGCCGCTCGAAAAGGCGTAAAAATTCTCTGTAGTATTGATCCAAATGGTTACTCTAAAGTATTTGAAAGCCTTGAGTCAGATTCTGTCTCAAAAGTAATTCTAAAAGAGCCATCGCACGAAGAGATTTGTTTCCTAGTTGAGCGTGAACTCTCTGATCAGACAATGATTTACGGCATTACTTATGAGGAAGATCTTCCTAAGAAGTGTGTTTCAATAGCGAAAGGGCACTTCCACGGAAACTTGCTTGCAGCGACATACCGCATATTGAACCGAGCAACTTCCATTGCTGTAGGGTCATCAGCAAAAGAAGTTGAGACGAAACATATTGAAGACGCAGTATGTGAAATAAAAGGAATCTCACGCTCCGACCTTGACCTAACAACCAACCAGATTGTTATGGGTCTAGCTGACCGTCTTAAAAAGAACATCTACGGACAAGATGAGAGCATCGATAAACTATCTCGCATTGTTCGTACATCTAAGATGGGCTTTAAAGAGAATGAAGCAAAACCAAATGCTTGTGTGATGATGATGGGTACTACAGGTACAGGTAAAACAGAAACTGCAACACAAATGGCTAAAGAGCTAGGTGTTGAACTTGTTCGCTTGGACATGAGTGAATATCAAGAGTCACACACAATCAGTAAATTGCTTGGAGCTCCTGCTGGCTATATAGGTCACAATGATGGTGACGGAATCCTATATGAGCACATTTCCAAAAAACCAGACGCAGTAGTCTTGTTCGATGAGATAGAGAAAGCGCATCCTGCAATATTCCGCCTGTTACTTGGTGCTATGGACTACGGCATCTTAACAACGAACACGAATAAGCAAGTTGTCTTTAAAGACACCTTCATAATGTTTACTACTAACATTGGTGTTGAAACTATTCAGAATGGTGGGATGCAAATTGATGCTCCTGAAAGAAGCGAATCTGTATCAATCAACCAGAGTGAATACAAAAGATTCTTCTCATCTGAGTTCCGTAACCGTATTGATTTGCTTCTTACGTTTAACACATTGAACAAAGATATTGCTCTTAAGATTGCAGACAAAGTTACAAAGCGAGTTGCTGCCTCACTTAAGAAGCTGCAAAACATCGAGCTTATTGTTGAAGAGTCGGCTGCTAAATTACTTGTAGATCATCACTTCAATAACGTGGATGGAGCAAGGACAATCTCTCGCGGTTTTCAAAATGACATCTCAAACCTTGTAATCGATGAGCTAATTTTAGCTGAAGATGAGAACAAGAAAACAAAGGGTAACGCCATGCGCGTCATAGTGAGTGCAACCAACAACTCCTATAATGTAGAGCTTCAGCATTAATCCCACATAGGCATCTTCGGGTGCCTTTTGTTTACAACTAACATAATCATGGTACACTAGCTCTATTAATAGTAAATACATGATTATCCATATGGCTTTGTACTCAAAAGAATCCTTTAGTGAATTTCAGGCTAACATCAATGAAGTAACAGCACTACTAAAGGAAGACATTTCTAAAAACAACTACTCACTACATAAACTGTGTTTACCAGCACGCCTATCTGTCCCCCAATTTAGAAATGCTTATTTCGGTATAGCTGGTGATTACTTCAAGACTTTTGATGAATGGATTCCTACTGAGTCAAATCTCGGAGGCAGAGATCTACTAGGAAAAATCGTTACAGACAGTCAGGTTTCTGAAGACCTAGAAAAATTTTTCCCGAACTTCGAAGGGATGTTTCAAGTTTACTCTATCGTCCGTCGCTTTACGCGTGACGGCGGTAAACTATTCTCCCTGACTCCTCAGCTTATCGAAAGACTATTAGACTGTGCACCACCAAGTGATAAGGTGAATGCATCCATGCTCCAGATTCCATTCAACAACATTTTTCTTGAATTCGGAAATAATGAGCATCGAGAAAAGTCTAACATCACCGCAAACTACTTAGCTCTAGGCGAGGGTTTAGTAGAAGGTCTGTACATTAGTGAACATACAGGCACAGCTATGATGAACTCGAACGAAATGATTGAGCACTTTGGCTTATCACGCGATGATAAATATAGAGTTATTGAGGTAGGCATATCATTTAGTCCGCTTTCATATATTGAAAAAACAAATGGACAAGCAGCCATTGAGCCCTTGCTCAACTTTGTTCAGTTATGCATACCCGATGATGAAATGCCTCTAAATGAGGTTCTAGAGCTTAATAAGCAGCTACTTAAAGAGTCTCTGCCTGATGAAATCTTCAAACTGATGTATAACGCCATCCTATATTTAAACTTAGGAGCACGAGTTCAGAAGACATTCTCAATGCCTAAAGAGCTCATTATGCGTATGAACACCGCATCTAACCCGAACAAGCGTAAGAGGGCTGCTCTGGCGGCTTCTAAGGAATATGCACATATCCAGATTGGGTCTACCTCTAAGTACCGCGTAATTTCGGATGTTAATAATTCGCTGAAGAGCAAAGGTGAGAAAGGTAAAAAATCGCCTCATGCTAGACGTGGGTATTTTGGTATTCGATACCCTCTAAACGAGGATGGGCATAAAACCCCGCAGCTCACTTGGATCAAAAACTCTATTATTCATCGCGAGTTACTATCAAGTGATGAAATCGAGTTACTAGAAAGACAATATGACGTTATCTAAGGCTTAGAAGCAAAAACGGCGTATCAAATAGATACGCCGTTTCACAACACTAAAAGGAAAAAATCGTCTGGTGATCCGACTTTTCAATCAGAATAAGCCCAACCATAAAATCGGTCAATCAACACGCGAACAATCGCTTAAGATTTAACCTGCTATATGAAGTTAGGGTTAGATGAACACTTCTTCATGAACGATATTTTCTCTAAAGCCTCTTTGCGTTCACCCCTCATATCATTCGCCGCATATTCGCGGTATCTCTCTAAAGACCATTGCCCAATACCATAACCGTCTGAATCAACATAGTCTCGTGTTAACTCGCACGATGGATTTTGTTCAAGGTAAGACTCTAACTGTTTGTAATTATTGAACCACATTTTATTGATAACAAAAGGGGTTAGAGCAATTGCAGGTATTAACGCTGCAAAAGATGCTCCTAGCGCCAATCGCCCATCAAGGTAGTGTCGAACAGGAGCAAGACAAAGGTAAACTAAGAAGTAAAGTGAAAGACCGAAGGCTGCTCCGCTACCCATAAAAATGAAGCATGTTGTTATTAAATCAAGAACCATTTTCCTTAAATCATAATTCGTGAAATCTAATAATTGAATAGATAGTCAATAAAATTAGCAAAGTTGGGGGAATGTCATACTTTTCTTTCGAAGAAAAAAGGTCAGAAAATTTTCTAAACTTATAAAAAAATGAAAACTCTGAAGACCAACCTAGTAATAGAAAATCAATTCGCTCAGATATTTAACAACACAGTCGAGTTCAACAATGGGGAGATTGGAACTCACTTCGTGATCAACACTGATTCCGGATCTACTGTCCTTCCAATTACTGCTGAAGGCGAATTTATCCTTATCTCTACATACAAATACGCTCAAGACAAACACTTCATCGAACTTCCTAAGGGATGCCGCGAACTAGGTGAGTCATATACAGAGGCTGCAATAAGAGAATTGGAGGAAGAAACGCAATTCACGACACACGAGTTGTCATACTTCTCCTCAACACCAACTACAAGCTCAATCATTTGTAGTAAGTCTGAAGACTTCATCGGCTGGCATTGTAAAAAACTGGCAAAACCAGTCAAAGGAGATCACACAGAAGAGATTAACGAGGTATTTAAACTCAAAGCATCAGAGCTTTTCGATATGATTCAGTCGGGAGAGATCGTTGATAGCGGAACCATTTCATTTGTTTTGAAATTCTTTACTTGTTTTTACCCATTAACACCAAAGGATCTTGATAGGCGCTCTAGTCACTTTATACAAGGCATGTATAACGCGGCATTAGGTCAAGCAGAGTCTTCCAGAATTGAAAGCTTACCTCACGATGCTTTAGGAGAATGGAAAGACGGATGGAAATACTACACGTTTAAATCTGCATCCAAAAAATAAAAATCGTACCATCTTCGGCAAGATTGTTAACTTTCAGTAGGTATATTCCATTTGTTCAAAATGAAGGGTATAGTAAGTATTCCTCTCCCTCCCCAAAGACAACGCCACGCGAATCAGCGGTATTCATAACCCACAGGGGAAGTAAATCATGAGAGATAACACTCATTACATTCGATACAACGCAGTCTATTTATGTGGCTGTGTTTTCACGTCAGACTCTTGGTATCAACAAGGTATGTCCGCAACGAGATGCCCATCCCATCATAAAGAACGAGTCATGGAAATGGATGAAAAGGTTATCGGGGAAAGAACTGATAGCAAAGAGATCATACTTAAGCCCATAAAAGTACCATTAGAAACAATCAGAAGACTTGTGTAAAAAAATAGGCAAGTTACTACCAAAATAACTTGCCTAAATTTGCTAGCTTTGCTTAAACATATGATCGGTACATGATAAGTACCATCCCTTTTGTTTAGCTTTACGATACGCAGTCGGCGAATGCTCGCGCCAAGCTCTAGGGCTATCGTAAAGAGCCGCATCTGACTTGCAGCTTTCCTCAGTCCATTTAACATAGACATTGCTCATATGAGCTACAGACTTCTCGAACAAGCCTCGCTTTTTAGATGCGTGGTACATATAAGGAGATTCTTTGAACCACTCAGAACGCGTTTTAAACTTTAAGGCATCTGCTAAGATGTCATCGTCAGAGTAGCGTCGCCCCCTAGACTCCATATGAGTTACACATTTCTCAAACCAGTCTTCGCGCTTAAGCGCTGCCTGATACGCATTCGGATCGTTAGCGTACCACTCAGAACGAGAGCTGTACTTTGATGCACTTTCCTTACACTTATCAAGGCTCCATGAAACAGAACCTTTCATGTGTTTAGTACAATCATCAAAAATCTTTAGTCGTTTGGCTGCCAAGTAAGCACCGCTTTGCCCCTCAAACCACTCGCTTTTTGTTGAAAATCGCAATGCACTCTTAGCGCAAGTCGTTTCATTCCACTTGGACGAACGGCGCTTAATATTACCGCCAGTAATACCTGCGCTAACCTTAGCTGCGTCAGGATTTAATTTCTGCTTCGTTGCAGGCTTACTTGTTGCCATTTCATTCATTGCAATTTCTAACCGTAATTCCTGAAAATTAATATGTATATATAATGCCACATTTAGATATGCGCAGGTTGGCTTATGCAAATACTTCTACAAACATAAACTCCCCAAAGACCATAACAAAAGACTTTAGGGAGCTGGTGGGGGCAGGGCTAAGTTTGATGCTGGTGGATGTTATTGAAGAAGATGCTCAATTACATTTGACAATGTAATGACACCAATCATTTCGTTGTCCTCTGATAAGACCACGCCCATATGCGTAGGACTCCTAAATAGTTTTGACAAGAGTTCGCCTAAAGCACAATTCGACGAAATATTAGTGATTGGATGAACATGGTCACTTACCATTTTTTCTTTCTCGCTTCTTGTATGGGCAGCTAGGAGTTCACCAACTAAAACTACACCAACTGGCAAACCAGCTCTGTTTACAGCGACAAGTCTCTTATATTTTGAGTCTAAAAGGATTGGGAGTACATCTTCGATAGATACTGACAAGGGCAATGTCATCACGCTCCCATCTTTCACTACAAAACTATCTGCTGTTTGATTCCTTAGGCTAAATAGATTTCCAACCAATTTACCTTCAGAACAACCGAATAAACCTTCCTTTGTCGCTTCACTAACAATGGCTTTAACCTCATGTTCTGTAAGCTGTTTAGCATCAGATTTTCCGCCAATTATTAACTCCATGAGTATGGTCACAGGTCTTAGCACGAATGTTAAGAAAAGCATTGGTAGTGCAAGAAACCTAGCCACCTTCTCAGGATACTGACTTGCGAAAACCTTTGGTTTAGCCTCAGCAAAAAGCAACATAAACAGGGATAGGCAACCTACAAAAATACCATATTCAGTTCCATGAAAGACCTTTGATGCGATAACACCAACCCACATACTGCCAGCGAGATTAACACCCGTATTCATCATTATTATTGTGCTGAGAACTTGGCTGCGTTTCTCATGTAATTTTATTAGGTGGTTAGCACCATATAACTTTTGTTTTACCAAGTTGCACGCTTTAAAACGACTAAAGCCAACAATTGATGCTTCTGCAAGACTAAGAAGCATTGATAGAAATGCGATCGAAAGTGATACACAAATTAGATACGTAAACATTTTCCTTCAAAGATACATGTTTTAGAAAACAACATAAACATAATTCGCGACTCGGTTGCTCAATTAAATCTAAAAAGAAACAATCTTAGTAATAGTGCTACGTTAATTTTGCAGGATTAAATTTTGTCTGCCAAATACTCAAATCAGATTCATGAAATAAGGCGACTACTTAAGTCCTCAAAGCTGTCTTCCAAAGATTTAAAAGCTTTCGTTGAATATCAAGAAACTTCAATAAAAGGACTTGTGTTTGAATTGCTTTTAGAAGAGCTGTACTCAGGCAATGGTTGGTTAGCAAAAAGAGTTGGTGGAGCAAATGATGGTGGCGCAGATATACTATTGTATCACCCTAAATCTCCAGACCAATGCGCATTTATCATTCAAGGAAAAAACACCTTGAAACCACTTGGGTATCACGAGTGCAGAAGTGAAATACTAAAGTTCGAGCATGATGCCTCTAGGCGATACAAATGCTCTAACTACAAAATCATATCTGTGAACGGATACGCACAAAAGTGCGCGTCTCTTAGCGATTTTACGACTGAACTATGTGATTGGGATACCATCACAAGGTTGATTGAGCATTATGGCGAGCGCAAGCAACCATCAATTGAATTAAAAAACCACAACAGCATTACAGCTAAGAAGGTTGTTAAAGCATTTAAAACATCGAACTTCGTATCAGTAGTCCAACCGACAGGAACAGGCAAAAGATATGTAGCCTCTCGACTGATTTGCGAAGCGTACGAAAACGATAAGACTCTGTTTTTGGCACCTAACAATCATATCCTTAACCAAATGGAGTCGACTATACCGTGGCAAGAAAACGTTCTGTATTCTACATATGCTGGACTTAATGAATCTTTGATTCAAGGCGCTAAATTCGATTTGATTGTACTCGATGAATTCCACAGGGCTGGGGCATCAACTTGGCGGAACAGTGTAGATCGTCTGATTGAGCATAATAAGTCAGCCAAAATCCTTGGAACGACCGCGACTCCAATACGTTACCTAGACCAAGCAAGAGATATGGTTGATGAACTCTTTAAAGGTAACTGTGTTTCTACCATAACACTAGCTGAGTCAATGGCAAAAGGAATAATAAACACTCCCAAATATGTAATAGGAATCAACAATTTTGAAAGTTTTACTCAGAAATTAAAAAATGAAGATGCCAAGAAGAAGCTTAGGTTAAGCTGGCAAAACACTGGCGATGTTGCAGCAATCTTAAACAAGCACTTAAAACAACTCTCAGGCAAGTACATAGTTTTCTGTGAAGATATAAACCACCTCAATGACTCAAAAGCACATTTGATGAACTGGTTCAATGAGGCTTCAAGGAAGAGAGGAGAGTTTACTAAAGTAAATCTTTTTGAGGTTCATTCAAGTCAGAGTCTTGCTCAGAATAGAAAGACAATCTCAAAATTTGAGTCCATCGGCAATAGCTCGGATGTAAACATCATTCTTGCAGTAAACATGCTAAACGAAGGACTTCATGTTAAGGGATTAGATCGAGCTATACTATTAAGAAAAACAATCTCTCCAATTATTTTTTTACAGCAAATAGGTCGTGTTTTGAGTGCTGACACGTCGAAGTCACCAGTAATTTTCGATTTTGTGAGCAATATGGACTCACTGAAAGGCGTGTACAACTTAGTATCAGAAACTGAAAGTGAATCCAAACGATACAATTCAATAAGAAGCCTCCACGGTCTAACACCAGTTGAATGTGGATTTAGGCTTTATGATGAGACAAAAGACATCGTAGAAGAATTAAAACGCTTATGCATACGGAATGGTAGCTTTGAAAGCTCTGTTGAATTGCTAACTAAGTACATAGTTAACACCGGAAACAAAAGAACAATAATCCATAACACTGAGTGTGGTATAGATTTAGGTCGCTTTGTTTCTCGAACTAGAAGACGATTCCTGAAAGGGGAACTCAGCCCTGAACAAAAAGCATTATTCGAATCATCGGGTGCGATTCTTGACGTGTGGCTCGATGATTTAAAACAAGTGTTAGAATACTGCAAAAACAATGAAGGCATTCCACCCAATAAGAATGTATACGGAGCAAATGGGTTAAACCTAGGCGGTTGGTACAAAAATAACTTAAATCACTTAAAGAGTGGTTCGTTAAAGGAGTATCAAGCAGAACTACTAAAGAAGCATGGTTTCGACAAATCCATTACAGAGATAAAGTTTGATAAGAAGCTTAAGCTAGCCATTGCTCAAAAAAACAAGCATGGCATTAACTCCAAATCTGTAACACCTTGTGGAATCCATATCGGTAAGTGGCTCAGAGAACAGAGAACTCTATACTCGAAAGGGAAGTTAACAAAAGAAAAATGGGACTTAATCACATCCAATAACCTTATAGCTTTGACGCAAAATGAACTATGGGAGCAAAAGTGCAAGAGTCTGAAAGAATTCATTCAAGAGCATGGTCACAACAAAGTCCCTGCAAACTTCACCACTAAAGATGGGCAGAAGCTGGGCGGTTGGTTACGTGATAATAAAAGAAAAATGAAAAATGGTGTCCTTAAAAAGAGCAGAGCATTGGATTTGCAGAGTTATGGGATATTTTCTTAGAGTGCCTACTATAAGGTTCTTTTAAAGTTTGCCGCCTCAACCTTCAGTTAACGATAAGGCTTAGCAAAAAAATGCCCCAAGACGAGGCAAGGGGCTAAATCGATAAGTCAGAAGATCACCTAACCTTTGATGTAGGTGATTTTTATCCCTTGAGAAACAAGGTTAGGCTCTATCAAGCGGCTAAAAAGATTAATGTCTGCATGATCACTATGGATGTACACGATTTCAGGTTCAAAATCTTTGTTGAAAGCTACCAAAGCAGCTTCAAAATTCTCTAGCAAAGACATACTAGATGAATTCAGAATCTTATGAACCTCATCAAGATCGACTAGACTTGCAATCTTTATATTTGGAAAGATGTAGTGTTGACCATTGGTAACATCTTTCATAAAACGTTCTCTAACCGCTTTATTGTTTAGAACCTTGCCATCTAACAACTTGGTGTTCGATTTTGACCTATAAACCGCTCCGTGAGACAGATGCTCCAGAGCCCAATGATTTATTGAGAACTCATCGAACGTTCTAACATCACCGTCCCAGTCAACTGTGAATGAATCAACAACATCTGGATTAAAGAAGAATGTTGAGTCAAAAGCATCTTCTGGCTCTTCTTTCATTAAAGCGATACCGCCCTCTGGCAACATGTAAAGACGTTCTGTTTCATTATCTGAACACAATCTTACCTTAGGATAAACTCCATCCTTTTTGCGCGGAATAACTCCTTTTCTGTAATGAAACCCACCACGAACTAACTCGCGAGCAACCACCTTAGGGTCGCCATCATCACCAACCACGCCAGCTGCAAACTGATATGTATTAAAGTTAAATTGGCTTGTAGCTTTGTAAACCTCAAGAGCTTTCTCAACTACCTTGGTCGCGAGTTCTGAAAACCCACCTCGTGACGCTAAGAACCTTGAGAGAAGTGAATCAGGATCGACTGGGTAAGCTATGGCAAAGTTTTCGTCCGCAGCTTGTTCAATTTTCGAGTTTAACTCGGAAACAACTCTCAGAATTCGTTCCTCAACCATCTTGGCTATACTAAAAACAATATGAGTAGAGGAACAAAACTCACACTTACAACCATCTTTAGGAGCGTGCTTACAGCTAGGACACTCATCTTCAATCATAGAACCATTTAGCACTTGATCTAAGCTCACCAAATAGTCTGAAGAAGACTCGCACATAGGGCAGTGTACCGTAATTGGAAATTTAATTTTTTCCAACTCAAAGAGTTTGTGTTTTTCAATTATGTCTTTGCCGCCATCCCTTAACGCAACTAAGCCAGCAACTTTTTCAAGTTGATTCTTAGGAACTTCGTCAAAGATTTTTTTTATAACAGAATCTCGACCTGTAAGTACTTTGTTTTTTGAAAGGTATTTGATAATTTTATCATTAACAACGTCACCCCACTCAAATGAAACGTCGTCGAAAAATCGTTCTAAGTGTGATTCATCCTTACTATTTGAATCAATACCGACAGAACCGATAGTTCTGTATTTTACATCTTGCTCTAAGCTGCTGATAAATTTTGAAACATATGTAAGCCCATCACTTTCCTCACTTATGATCGTTGCAATATCAGCATCTGCCGTTGAAAACCACTCATTTTGCATTTTATATTTTTAGTAAATTATACAAATGAACACAGAATCGCTTCAAGTGCGCAAAGATTTATACTCACTAATTAGCAGCATCAGAAGTAATGCAGCATCCACTAATTTAGTGATGCTTAATGATGATCCATCAGACTTCACTACAGATGTCGTCGAACTCATGAAAAAGTTTCGTGACATAACAAATTCCGAACTAATAACCCTCACTCAAGAGGCCACCAAAAGCTTTGAAGTTCATCAACTTAAGCAAAAAGCAAGCATTGAGACTTTACTTAATGCACAACAAAAAGAGGGGGATAAGGCTCTCAACTCGATATTTGCAAAAATCCGCATGGATAATATTAAGTCTAAATCTAGGTTTAGGTATTTCTTGGAAAAACTTGCGAAAGGAACAAGAGATGAAAATTTAGCACCATTAAATAGAGTTGAGTTAAAACCTTTATCGGATATAGTTGATGATACAGATACGGATAATCTTTTAATAATTTTATTTTTTTGTGAAGCTAATCTGAAAAAATTATCTAAAACTAAAATCTGTGACATGTCATTTGAGCAATACAAAAATCTTGAATTACTATCAATAAACTACGCTAATATAATCTCAGAATTATCAAGTCTAATTGACAAGCATAGGTTTTATCTAAATGACAACGTTAATCTAATAGTTTCAAGAGACAAGTCATTATATTTGTATAATGATGCAATCTTGCAAGAAGATATTAATACTAAGGAGTTGCTAGAATTAGCGTCTGATTTAATTCCATTTAAAAAAACACTAGACACGGATGAAATAACTATAGATGATTAAAAACTTAAAGCCGAAATTATTTACAACCGCAATAATTAGTGGATTCACAATTGTTGCACCTATGTCAGTTTTCGCCAAATCTATTAATACACCTATAGAATTCTTCATAGACAAGGAAGTTTTGTCTGATTACACGAAAGATGAAGTGTACAAGAAGGTCTTTTCTTTAGTTGAACACAACAACGAAGCTCTAAGAGAAACTGGTATTAGAAGAACCGTATCATCGATAGAATTTTTAGAGTCAAAAAACTCTTTCAAAGACCCCGAGTTAGAGTTACATGCATTACTATCGAAACGAGAAAATCATGCAAATGTCTTCAAACTGTTCTTTGAAGACAAGTTACCATACGACACATTAAGAGCCCAAAAGAAGCGATCTAGCACAAAATATCCAGCTTACAGAGTGTTTATGGGTCTTCAGCGTAAACCTGTGAACAGCTGTGGAGCTGCACCTGAACCAACAAAAGATTACACACTACCTGACTCAGAAAGGGTGGCTGTTCTGTCATTTGATATCCATGGACAGTGTTCTGCTGAATGGTTATTAGCACATGAACTAGGGCACATAGATGGTCTTAAGCATATATCAAATAAGTGCAACAACAACTCAATGAATATAATGGCACCATCAATAGACAGAAGTGAAAGATTATTCTTTGCGGGAGACACTAGTTGCATAGGTGCGAATAATGACTATATTATAAAATACAAGCAATTAGGTGATGATTTAGATAAATATTCTGTACGCAAGAAACCACTCAATTTTCATAATATAGATCAACCTTATACAACTGATAACATTCGATTTGTTTCAGATAGTAAGTCAACCCTTTCACTTTTATTTGATATAAGACATAACAGCAGAATTACGAAAAGAGTTTTTCCAAAAATCAGCTACTTGTCATACAAGGATGGTTATATAGTAAGAAAAATTACAAAATTACATCCCGTTACGCTGTCACCGCGAAGGAAAGTACAGACAGTAGTTGTTGAATTTTCTGACAATGACCTTGCTCAGGCTTTTCTTTCATTAGAAAAGGGGGAAGGCAGTATTATATTCTAGATTAGTCAGCAAAGATGAAATTTCCATATAAATAGTATTGTCAATATTGTACTTTTTGCTAATATAACCCTGAAATTAATAACGCTTATAAAACAAGTTTAGTAAGAAGCAGTGAGCTAGAATAATTCATGAAGAAATCTATACAAAAAGCCTTATCAAGACTTACTGGGCATGAACAATTTATATTGCTGCTTCAAATCCTAAACTTCCCTCAAGTTAATATTAAAAATGCTTCTGGGTTAGAAGGTGATATTTATGAAAAGATCCATAATTTATTTAATAGCCCTAAGAAACTTAAAGGCATATTGGACGAAAAAGAGCTAAATCCTGCCAATCTTAGCGGAGACCTCTTTCTACACCTACATTATCTAGTGAACGCTCATCTTAGAGTGCCTAGTCCAAAGGTTGATGAAATACAGCCCAAACTCACCATACATGTACAAAAGGGTCTAAAACGTGTAATTGGCGAGCAATTAGTCAAGTCGTTCTATGAAGAGATGTGTGGTGTCCCAGTCGAAGTAATCGCTGTTCCAAACGACAAAATATTCGAAACATTCGACACAAAAACGTATCTTGGAAGCATCTCAATCACGAGTAACGCACTTAAGAAACACTCAAAAGGTGACGCTGTAACCATTAATCTTCTAAACTATGACCGAATTTTTATAGCCCACCCACAATCTAGTGTGTTCGAGATACCTGATAAAGATAGGTCTCTCACTACATGGAAAGATCATAAGTTCTTTTGGATGGCCGATATCGAACCGGAAGAATCAGAGATTTATGAATACTTTACTTCACTAGGGCATCCTCACGAAGAAGTGATGAAAATATTTGGAGATAGGGCGCTTAGTCTAGATGAAGCACAAGAGCGCCTTCTTCATGATGACGGGGTTTTTATTTCATCACAAGCATTTATCAAACCTGTCGGTGGAAAAAGGCTTGTTTGTAAACCTCTAGAGGTTGAACTAGCAAAAATCTCCCATTACGGAACAGTACAGTACTGCTTTCCTCGAACTAAATTATCTGCGTCATACTGGCCTATGGTCGCCAGAGCTACGTTGACTTCATTTTTGAATGAACGAAGAAGATACACTGGCTGTTGCTAACGGAATGATCAATGAAGAAAATCGAACTTTATAATGCAATCGATAACCTCACTGGTATCGAGAAGACGATACTATTCCTACTTATCCTCGGTTTTAAACAAGAGCGAATAGCAACATTTTTGAACGTTGACTTTAATATATACGAGCGAGTTCGCTCAATCTTCAACGCCAAGTCCAAACTTGGCGGTAGATTCAAACTACATGAAATGACACCGTCTCAAGTGGGAAAGGAAGTGATTACAAAGCTTCATTACTACGTAAATGGCTCATTACTTTTAGAAGATCCCGAAATTGAAGCTCCAAAAAAAATGAAGCTGCGCGTACCGCCTTTAGTCGACATGATGATTGGTGACCGCTTTAAGCCACTGTTTAGCGAATTAATGCCTGATGTCGAGATAGAGATCGAAGTTAGACCCATGACATCTATCATTGATGACTTAGATGAGGACGATTGCATTGGTGCTCTTTACGTTCCAAACCATGATACGCTAAGTAAGGACAAAGATGACTACGTGTCTATTGAAGTTATGGATTTCGAGAGGGTATTTCTTGCGCATCCAGACAATCCGATTTTCCAACAAACTCAAAGCAGCTTAGATGTTTTCAAAGACCACAAGTTTTTATACATCGTATTGAACGAACCCATGTATTCTGATGTATACATCAGCTTTCGTGAATTTGGCTACTCTCATGAAGAAGCGATGAGTATGTTCTCAGAGCCCGTGAATTCAATTCAGGAAGCTAAAGACCGCCTCAAGAATCAAAATGAAATCTTCGTTGGCACCAGAGCTATAATGAAAAAGCTCGGCGCGAAACCTTTTCTATGTAACGCACTCAGCCGAACAGTTTTTAGGACGCCAGAAATAAGCACATTTCGATACGAATTCACTAACAATAAGGTGACACCAGTATACTGGCCTTATGTAGCTTCAATACTTCGTGACGCTCTTGGTCGAGAAAGGAAATTTTTTGGAAGAGGTATGGCACGACCGTGATATGATCAACCAAAAGGTAACTAATTGGACTTCAAATGCTTTTAGATGAATTTCGAAAAATACACCCTAGCTGGTATTCTATACTCCAAGATCAACAAGAGCTCCTTAAGTCAATAGAGAGCAAGGTTCAAAAACAATCTCAAGGCAAGCTGATCCTGCCAGAACCTCAAAACATCTTTCGTGCCTTGAAAGATTCAAACTTCGATGATTTATGCGCAGTAGTTGTAGGTCAAGACCCATACCATCAGACACCTGAGTTGCCTGACGGCTCTGTAACACCACAAGCTATGGGATTGGCTTTTTCTGTTCCAGAAGGCATTAAACCACCTCCTTCCTTGAAGAATATCTATAAAGAGCTTTCGTCTTCATTCATTGACTTCAGGCCACCAACTCATGGTGACTTAAGTAAATGGACTGATAGGGTTCTTCTTCTCAATACAGCGCTAACAGTGGAACACAGCAATGCTGGGGCGCACTCAAAAACAGGTTGGAGTGATTTCACTTCAGCTGTTATCGAAAAATTAATCCAAAGAGAAAAGCCACTTGTGTTCCTTGCTTGGGGGAAACATGCTCATAAAGTAGTTTCAAAAGCAGAAGGAACCCAGCACTTAGTTATTAAAACGTCCCATCCAAGTCCTTTGGGTGCAACCAAATCTGGTAATGACTTTGTTTCATTCATTGGTTCACAATGCTTTAAAACTACAAATGATTTTCTATCTGCAAATGGGCTAAAAGAGATCGACTGGACTTTGTAGGTTCAATATAGGTCTCATATTGAGACCTTTTTTAATGTTTTTTGGTGGGTAGATAAACACCAATAGGATTTGTACAATTTCAGAAAATAATCTGTATGTACAACAACCAATTAAAAGTCGTTTCAAGATCCACTTTTAACATTTATTTAAGCTTACTTGTGCTCGCCACTTTCGCAGTTTACTTTTCTGTTGGCTTTTCTCTCGACCCAACAATCATTACGGACATTGGCTTCATCCCACTGATGGCTGGAAGCTTATTAACAATGATAGTTGCCGTCTTCATGTGTAACATGATTGGTAATATCCCAATCCAACTTACCGGATTGTTCTTGTTAGGCTCCATTATGGGCGCGATAAGCTCTCCATGGCTAGCAATGGTCGACAAAAGCATACTTGTCGAAGCAGGGGGGTTAACACTCATAGCTGCCGCAATAATGTCGGTACTTTCAGCTATATACCCCAACTTTTTTATAAGAATCCGTGGAATTCTAATGGCTGCTTTGATTGCCCTAATCTTAGTATCAATCGCTAGCATTTTCTTGTTCGAAATGGACATGACTATGTACCATTTTGCGGCACTGATTATCTTCTTAGGATTCCTAGGCTATGACTTTGTTCAAGCAAGATCTCTTGAACCAACTATTTCCAATGCAATAGTGCTTGCCGCAAGCTTGTTCATCGACTTATTAAACATCTTGAGGCACATTTACGAACTACTCGAAGATTAACCTCTAAATAGGGCTGCAATTGGCAGCCTTTTTTACGTCATAAAACCCAGCCTAAACACTAACCTATAAGCAACTTCTCCCATTTAATATTGTAAAAGGCATTGAAATATAGGATAAAAAGCCCATATATCTAATGACTTAGCAATAATGCTACATGGAGATCAGATGAGAGTTTTAACGAAAGTGGCGCTTGGGGCGTTAATCAACCGTAGTCCTAAAGGGATAAATATGTTTCTTGAAGAGAAACATATGCAATATTTAAGTGGTGAAGTAATTGGGTCACCACAAGTATGGGATTCAGAATTCCTACATTACAACCATGGAGCCCCTTGTGAAATCGAGTTATGGCTTAAACAGTTTGGGATTGAGAAAGGCTTTGATCCAGCAGCTAAGTACGTTGTAGCGTCTGTTCTCGATCTTGTTGTGAAGTTCATGAAAGACGCAAAGGAAAAGTTCTTTGAAAGAGACGGGGGCATATTCAAAAGAAGCCTTCACGAGAATGCATTCGAAACCAACATCGATGGACTCTACCAGATACTTCTAAAAGGCAAGCCTAGTGAGATCATTCAAGGTTACCACGATGAACACAAAAATCTTAAAATGTACGTCTCGAAAGATGAAATTGATCTCAACACATTTGAATCACCAATTGAATCAAGTTACGTAATGGATTTACACCTGCCAGACGCATCCGCTGAGGTTGAAGAGGAAATCTCCATTTTTAAGGGAATGAAGGTTGATTACCACGGAGATATGACATCAGTTGGTAGTGCAGGGGTGATCACTAAGTTCAAAATAGATTCTAAAGGAGCTGAAGCAAAGCAGGCAGCATACATGACTCTTTATGCTTGCGGAGCTGTTGCAGAACCAATTCCAAAGCGCACCAGACGCATCGAAGTGATAGATGGAAACTACTTCGTGTACATCACGTTTAACGACCAACTAGCATTTGCAGTTGAAATAGAACCTACAGACTTTATTGAGGGCGAGGGTGAAGTTCAATTCTACGAATCTAAAGAGCCAAGTCTAGTTTACCCTGAGAACTGCACAACAATTGAAGAATTGTACAATCTATAATGACATCTGTTCGCAGTGAGAGCGTGCGTCATTAACATAAATGCAAAACCCGCAGAACTATGCGGGTTTTTTCTTACATCCTTGGTGTGTTAAACCTAGTTTTCTCGAATGAGTTATCTTGAGAAACACTTGCCTTATCAACCGACTGCTTCAACGAATCAATAAAGTTAGGGACGTTCTCTCCATTATCTTTGCTCGTTAATTCGAGGCCAATATTCTCTAAATGACGTAACTTTGAAACGTGCATTGCACAAAGGCTCTTACAATGGTGGAATGGCATTTCTGCATCGCTAGTATAATCCTTGAATCCTTTTCTATTGACTACTTGAATGTCTCCACCACGAAGTGTCGTTCTCATACCTTTTAAGTGTTGATATGCAGAGAGAGTCGACCTTGATCTGAGACTCTCTGGGTAATTTTGACAATAAGCAACCAGTGCATCTTTGAAAATCTGCTGTTCTTTATTTTTTGCTTTGAAATCTAACAAAGACTCATAAATTTCGTCATTTTCATCGCTCCGTTTCATATAGCAAGTCAGCAACCTAAGAGCAAAGTTCATCAACCTATCTTTTGCCACGAGAACAATATCGCCCTTTGATACTCCATTTTTGGACAAACGCTCTACTTGCTCGACCATAGATAAAAGAGTCGCAGTCCTTGAGTTTGAATATGCGTGTTCTTCACGAACATGAGCAACTACATCACCAGAGGCTGTGTTATAGGCTAGAGAGCCCGAAATGTAACGACTTGCAAAAACATTAGGAGTTTCTGCAACAACAACGTGTTTATCGAACCCAGATTTTAATGGGATCGATAGATCATAGGGAAGGGTGGAGCACTCCGACGAAACATCAACCTTTACGTTGTCATAAGTGTACTTGGAAATGAACTCATTTAGATTTGGTACGTGCACCTCTCTAAATCTTTCCATGTGTGGGACTCTTTCCAAGGTTTTGTCTACCAGTTTCTTCATAGAGTCAACGTGATAAAAATCAGAGATACGAACTCTTTTAACAGGTACACTATCGACTGAAACAGATAAGTACGCAGCTAAAGAATCATCTAGACCAACAACTTCAATTCTAGCAATAGCGTTAGATGCTTGTTTGTTCACATACATTTCTTCAGCTCTCGACCTCCATGCCTCTCTAGCTGCCTTTCTATAATCCTTAGATACATAAGGCTTAACAGATAGAGATTTACGAGCCATGTTCGCTGTCAGAAAGTCCGTGCTTAACATTAAGTCATCACTAATTAAATGTGCAGGTAACTGCTTAAATAGCGTAGGCGTAACAACAAGATTTGCATTACGGTCGGGATATTTATTCTTACAATGCTTAACTAACTCCACACCTTTGTGATAAGCCTGAGAAAGCGACTCCTCGTTGTCTAAATCTAAAGGGGACTGCGCATTCCAAAGCTCTGTCTCTTTTCCTTTGTAGTCCCAAACGATTGAAAATAGAGCATTCTTGCTTGAACGATCATAATCAACAACAACCCGAAGACCTTCTTCTCTAGGCACTTCATCAAACTGATTTAGAACCAGAGATCTACCGTGAGCGGCTAAGAGCTTATCTTTAGTTATAACATCACCATTTGAAGATTGTTCGTGTCAGACACTGCGTAGAGTAGTTGATTTGTCGCTTTGTCGACATCTAAGTATAAAATTGTAGCCATAAATCAGTCATTTATTATAAGTATATGAAAATATTATAGTGCGTAAAATTACCACATATCCACGTAAATGCTAATAGAAAATTATTCAGCTACATTTGACTTGAGAACCCGGAAACAAAAATCCTTTTCGTAGCATCGGTACTGGTAAATTAAACAGCGATCGCCAATTACGGTAGATACCTTAATGTGTGTACTTGGGTTCGTGAGTTTCAAGAGACTTGACGGAAGGTGACCGAACAATCACGCTTAGAACTATATTCCTTATTATTGAACTTGAACAATATTATATCCTCAAACATATTTAACATAACCTACATAATACGCACCTTGAGCCATGTAACTCATTGACTTAAAAGGGTAATTACTGAATTATTTAGTGTGTAAGCTGTCGAGTAGACAGCGTAATACACTAAATAGTGATAGTAATTATATATTTTATGTTAAATATATGTTAAATAAGGGAGATAAATCTTGTTCTGTTTGTGTGGCCTACATTCACTTTGCTTGAACCAACACTGTCTTACTGGTAGATTCCACCGCTAGAATTTATTTGGGGAAAATTATGATGAGATTAAGAGACTTTGTATCATTTACGTTGCTGACATACTTGAGCATTGCTTCCCTTGTATCAGTTTGTGCCTCATTACTTCTTTCTATTGAGCCTCATTTTACTGAAACAGCATTTGACCATGGTGGCTTTGCTTTGACATTCTTACTGATCATGTCTGCACGCTCCACCATGATGATGAAAAAACGTAAGACAATCATTAATCGCACATTGCTTCGTCGTTCAGTGGCACTTCTGAGTATTTCTTTCGGAGCTTTTCTTGCTATGGCTTTACTTTTCTATGTCACTACGTTAGCTGGCTATAATTATGTGTCGCCTGATAACTCTGCAACCGCTGGAATCTACGCGTTTAATGTTTCGTGGTTCTTCTTTATGTTTGGATTGGTTGAAATCGGTGCTAAGTTAACGAATCCGCTTTCCAAACGTATGCAGATTCAGTCGTAAGTAATGTACAAAAGAAACCCACAACAAAGTGGGTTTCTAATTCAATTTCTTGGCAAATTACCCTTTCATCCCTTCTAACGAGTAATTTCGTGGTTTTCGTGGGTATTTCTTCTTTGACTTCATAAGAGCTTCCCTTACCCGTTTTTTATAGTCTTCCAGTTGCTCTTCTGTAAGCGTCTTTCCGACCGTCTCATCTGACAAAGCTATTAGGTTACCAATTGTTTTTGCTGATTCAGGATCTATCATGACACCTCCCTTTAATCTGAATAATCGGACTTCAAGCAGTCAGTGCATACTCTTATTACGTTGTAACTTTTGCTCATTCGACAATCTATCTTAAAGTGAGGTTTAACTTTCATTGGCTCTGACCATTCACGTTTAGACGATCTTAAAAAACATACAGCTGATAAGTACATGCTTCTAAAATTTTTAAATAAACCCAACATCGTTACCTGAAAATTCTGGTTTAACTTTATCCTAATTGTATATCAATTGGTTACAATACTTTGACATTGATATACACATAAATGAATGTTATTGTGGCACACGAAACCAACATGGATTTTTTAGATGCCTTATCAATCAAAAAAATACAACGTTGCGAATCACTCTTAAACGCTAATTAAAAAGGTCAATCCAACACGGATTGACCTTTTCTTTTACTCTGCTTTTACTTTGCTTTTATGAGACAGCTAAACTTTGAACATGTTTACCGCTTGATTCAACTTTGATTGCTGGTCTTCTAAAGTAATACAAATCTTTGTAGCACTATTCACAATCTCAACCGACTCTTCGGTTTGCTCGGCGATGTGTTGAACTGTAACATTCAAATGATCTGCCACCTGTGACTGAATGGCGCTTGTTTGTGAGATCTGCTCATTCAATACCGACATTTGTTTGATTGAATCAATAACACCATCGATCACTAAAATAGTTTCAGACGCTTTATCCACGCTCTCCTTTGACATTTGCTCAGACGACGCCATAGCAGACACAACTTCTTGCGTCCTCAATTGAAGTCTTTTAATCGTATCTTGAATTTCTCCAGTAGATGTTTGCGTTCTGCTAGCCAATAACCTGACTTCATCCGCAACCACTGCAAAACCGCGTCCTTGCTCCCCAGCCCTTGCCGCTTCAATCGCAGCATTCAAAGCAAGAAGATTGGTTTGCTCAGCTATGTCTTTAATTACATTCAAAACATCACTAATACTCTTAACGTCAGCTTCTAGTTCTTGAACTGCAAGACTGGTGGCATTTATCTCACTTGATAAAGCATTCGTAGTTTCAACCGACGTATCTAAAACCAACTTAACCTTTGTTGATTGTTCATCTGCACCATTTGCCTCCTTTGATGCCGCCTCTGCCCCTGCAAGCATTTCGTTACTCTTGGAAGACAAATCCTCAATGGCGACAGCAGCATTTGAACTGTCTTGACGCTGCTTTTCAGCGTTATTCGCTATTGTCTTAGTCATATCATCAATCGACTTAATGAGTGTTTGAACTTCTCTACTTGATGAGACTACTTGGGAGATTGTTTTGTGTATTTTGGCATTATACTTGTTGAAATTGATTGCCAGTTGCCCCAACTCGTCTTTCGACACCTCAGGTAGCCTTGCTGTTAGGTCTCCATTGCCACTCTCAATCTCGACCATACTTTTATTGATAAGATCAACTGACTTATAGATTGTACTTGTAACAAAGTAAGCCACAATGGCCGCAAAAAGGATTGCAACTGCACCACCAAACTCCATGGCCGTTTGTATCTTATTAATCGACTCATTTACCTTCACTACATGATTTTGCGAAAGAACAGCGATATGTTCTTTGTATACTTTGAGCTCATCAACAATCTCAAGCATCAAATCATTCATTTCGTCTCGACTCTCAAGGTATCTTTCAAGCGCACCATCGTGAGTAGAAGAAACTCTTTTGATTAAATCGCTCCACTTACTAAAAGCTGCGATTGAGTTATCAATATGCTGGTTGTATTTGGGCTCTAGAAAGCCAATCTGAACTAAATGGCGAGCTGACTCTAATCGTTTCTCAAGTTTTGAGCTCTCATCTTCAACCTGAGCAACATGGTCTTCATGCTTGGACTCTTTTTGGTTTTCAAGCAGTGACAGTAGCGCTACGTGGGTTTGATATACATCACGATAAGCATCTTCGAGCTCAAACTGAACAGGTGCTACCGATTGTGAATAGAGTTGGTTTTGTTCTTTCTGTATGTTGAATGCGTATATAGTCGCAAGGAAAATAAATGAGAACACTAATGATACAATAGCAATTGGTAGCATTAGCTTCTTTCTTAAGGATAGATGTTTCACAGTTTTATAGTAACCATACACATTCAACTTAGGCTGAACAACAAGTGTTAATATCAATTCTGGTTATTTAACATAAACTAGAAACAGCCAATTCCTTATCCATTAAGCACATTCCATACGCGTGGCATCCATACAGCAGATGTATCGACTTTTCTCGGGAAAACACCCTAAAAACTTTATTTTGATAACAGCCCCGTTGTGGCAGCATTACACAAACTGCACGTAAACACTTCTCTAAGCTAAAAGCGTTTATTCTTAGATATTGGAATTAACACTGAAATTTACGAATAGAAGTAATTTTCTCTGTCATCATGTTGAAAACCAAAATTTCTTTCAACTAAGCACTATTCACCTTGTGGCACCTTGGTTATAACTGTGATCAATTTCCGTGGAAAAACACCCCTAAATTGGACTTAACAACGATTTTTATTGTGGTACTATCGCCGCACTGAAAATACACCGCATGACTTAAAGCCATGATTTATCATCCTATCGCATTAATATTATCCACTGTTGTCTATTTCGTATGCATATTCGGACTGCTCACTCTCGCCGCCCACTTCGACACGTCTACAGCGATCGGCATCGTAACATCTACAGCACCGTTCATTATCCTTGGGTCATCGAGTCAGGCTCGTATTTCTTTCAGCAAACATTACGAACCAATACCAACATCTAAAGATCGATCACTCGTTCTCAATGCAGTAATGCCTGCTTTTAACTTAATTACCGTCTTTGCAACTATTGGCATCCTCTCTGGCTATACAGAGCGCTTTCTTAAATTCAACATAGTTAAAGATGACTATGCGCTCCACCAGAGCATTTCTAGCATCCTTATAGGATTAACCTTCATTGTAATTGCTTGCGGCTTAGGTACGTTCGTGTTTAACAAGACCATAGACATAATCAAGTTACATACATCGTCCCCAGTTTCAATTTGATATAAAGAAGGCTGCCAAGTGGCAGCCTTGTTTTATAGACCAAGTCTCTTTAAGTTATCATTTGCACCATTCGCAATAGACTGAATGATCCTTTCAGGAAAATCTGGGTAATCTTTTCGAACATCTTCTGTAACCGCAGCTAGCGCCTTCGGCAATTCAGCTTGGAATTGAACTACCATCTCATCAACTAGCCTTTTGTCTATACCCACCAGCTCTGCTGTATCAATAAAGTGTCTTTTGAATATCTTGCTGATTTGGTACTTCTTACCCTTGCTACCCTTCAGGCTCATCGCCAACTTAAGTTGTTTTGGATGTAAACCCTTTTTGCCAACCACAGGGAATGCAGACATTACGTCATAAAATGGAGTTAGAGAATAAGAGTTGTTTCTATCAATAAATAACGAAAAGTTTTTGGCGTGACCATCTGTTGCCCCAATAAGCCATTGGAAAATAAGGAAACTGAAAAACGCTACCCTGTCACGTAATGCGTTGGATGAACCCGTCAATACATCCATAACATCTTGTACGCCCAAACCACCATCAGCCTCATACTTCATTCCAGACGGCAAGCCTTTAACCTGACAAAAGTCTTCAACAGGTATTCTAAGAATCCAAGACTTATCCCGAGACCATGTACGATCGAACCTTTCGACCGCTAGTGCCTTAACCCCATCCGCAACCACAATCTCTGTATCAGGTACATTGAATCCAAGCTTTGAAGCCAGTCTCATACAAAAGTGTTCGTTCTCAACACTATCAGACATATCGAGCGTAAAATTAGGTTGTACTATATTGCCGATTGGCAGCTTTAAAATATGAGTAGTAGGAGTGTTTCCCACAGGGATATGCCATTTCCCATCCAACTTAAGCAATGCCGTCTTTTCCTGTGCGCCAGCAACGGAAATACGGAAATCATCGTAATCCTCCCTCATACCAAGAGGCACTTTAGACATATGGGCTGTAAGTACATCCCTTAATCCATCGACGTCCAACTCTCGCCCTTCAAGCTGTTTGAAGTTCGGCTCACCCTTCACTGGAAGAAGCGTTAGAGCACCGATACTATCTCGACCTATGTGCTCTAAGAGATCAAATGCTTGTGATGAATCAGCTTTATATCGAGCTACGATGCGATTTCTTACTTCTGTGACGTCAGGTAGTAAGTTATCGAAAAAATTGATCACCGCATCACTAGAGTGTCTAGTTTTCCGTAGTTGCAAAGAAAGAGAGATAGGACGTGCAAAGTCACTCTCTAGCCATTCTTTAGCGTAAATGAATGAGTGAGCCCCGTTCTTGGCCTTATTGAATTCACCGACATAAAGACCGTTCATGTAAGCATGAAGTGTTTTCACCAGTTTTCCTCATCTTTTTCACTTACGGATTTAACTTCTCCGCATTTAACGTCTAAGCCCATTTGATAAGCAGAAAGGATTTTGAATACTGTCTTTAGTTTCGTAGTCTCGGGTTTATTTTCGAAACTATTCACAGTTGCCTGTCGAACTCCTACCATTTTAGCGACATCGTTTTGGGAATCGCCGCGTCTTTCTCTTTCGAGTTTAAATGCGGTCGCTAATCCCTGTGGGTTATAAATCATAATACAAGCCTCTCATAACACGCTAAAGAGTATTTTTTCATGATAATACCCTGTAGCGTATTTTTGTCAATCTATACGCTATAGAGTAATTTTATTCCCCTATACGCTATAGCGTATTTCTTATGAATAATACGTTACAGCGTATTAGTCAAGGTTGGTATTTTTGTATTAATGATCTACCTTAAGCAGAAATAAATGAAATCAATCAAGCTCGATCTTCTAACCAATCCCCAGTGGTTAAAATGCCAAGCTGCAACAATCCTTGCAACAACAGGAACCGCGTTCTTTACACTATGGACTAGTAAAACTGGGTACACTGAAAGAGAAATTATTGGCCTATTAGCATTCCTTTACACCCTAACCTTTTTACCTCTATTAGTCTCAAAGACAACTTCTCTAGCTAAAGGTGGATTACTCATATCATCAGTGTGCCTATTGCTCGCTGGACTTGGGGTTACCCCAATAGGTATTGGACTATGCGCGTTTATAGCGTCAATGCAGCTTTCTCGTGACTTGTTTTACATTGGAATGATGGATGAGTATGTATCAATAGCCAAAAGACATAAGGTAGATACCAGATACGTTATTGGACTTGCGTTATTATTCGGATTACTTGTTTCGATGGTGACAAGCCCCCTAATTGGGTACACATCAGAAACTAATGCTAACTTGTATTTCATCATCCTGTCAGTGATAGGAATCATCCTTACATTCGCATTAGAACGAACCCAGAGGGAGAATAGAGACAAGAGAGAGTCTAGGTACATTCCTTCGAGTGTAATTGCGCTTTGCTCTCTTTCACTAGTTTCCAACATCCCTATGTTTTTCATTAGATACTTTGTCATACCTATGGCGATCATAAAATTCGCTGGGGAACTCGGATTTAGTGACAACGTAATGGTAATAGCTGGGACATTAATCAGCTTAATGACCGCAATTGGTTTTCTCGTACATCGCAGGCCAAACCCACAAAAATACATAATTCATATGTCTGTAGGCTTATTCGCTTCGCTTCTTTCATGTGTATTTATCGTCTTGAGCACTATAGATAAGACAGTATTAGAATTACAGGAAGCCGCAGTTGTCTTTTTGCTTGCGTACGCATCACTAGAGGTCACATCTAAAGTGTGGACGGTCAACTTTATTGCTGCTCTAACAAAGGTTTCTAGCAACCTTGATGAGCCTGAAGTCGCTTACAAGTGCTTTGCTAAGTACAAGTCCGCAGGCGGTGCAATAGGTTACGGTGTAGCGTTTTTACTAATCCCACACCTCGAATCTACAATTATTGGATTACATTTTACCATTTTTGCATTCGGATTCTGTGGAGCAGTATTGGCAGGGCTCTATAAGGAAAAATGGCTCTGAAAACCAAATAAAAAAGCCCAGATGTAAATCTGGGCTTTCAGCTTACTACGTCAACTTAGTAAACGAAGAATCCGCCATATACATCAGAACCTACAGTCTCTTTCATAGTGTAAGCTCCAACAATGATCTTGCCTTCATCAGTAATAGAAATTGTAGATTCACTTGCAGCAAATCCGGTTTGACGTTCATGAACACTTTTAGGGACGATGTAGTTCGAAAAGTCGTAAGTACCCTCTTCATTAACCTTGAAGATGGAAACACCGCCCACTTCATCACTAAAACGCCATTCCATTTCTGGTTCACCTGTGATTAGCACACCATCATTTGTACTCCAACGTAATCCACCCTCTGATACCGCTATAAAAGAACCGTCAGGACTGATAGCTACTTTTTCGCCAAAGTCATTGTCATCATTCAAAATATGCGGGAACAGAACTTGGATCTTTTTGTACTTTCCGTCTTCTAATTTGTAGATACCAACCACACCCATATCGCCACTATCATAAGGTGCCTCGATATCAGGAGAACCAATTGCCATTAACTTGCTATCGGGTGTCATAACGATCTCTTCAATGTCCTCTTCGCCTACTGTCAAAGGATGAAGAATACTCTGATGGCTCTTAAATCCATCAACATCGCTGAATGAAAGAACACGAACAAACTTAGTCCCAAGTGCATACGCAACTAAAGAGCCATCATGATTCGTTTCGATATCATGAATGCTGTAGACGTTTTGGTGCTGTTCTGTGTAAGTGTGCACCTTAACCCATTTACCTAGTTCATTTTTTTGGTAAGCGGTAACCAGTGAATCTGAAGGAAGCCCAACCGTGAATAACGTTTTACCGTCACCGGACATTACTAATTTCATGTCGGTGCCTGTAGTTTCTGCTTTATCAGGGACTATGAGAGATGGTACGTAGTTTCCGGTGCCGTCATCTTCTAACATAAAGATACCACCAGCATTTCCCGAACACATGTTATCTAAAGCATTTAGGTCATCACTACAGCTTTCTAAACCAACTGCAAAAGCAGCAATGACTTTACCATCAGCACTCATTGCAATAGATTCACCTAGCCCCATGCTGTAACCAACATCAGGCTCCCTGTAAATCTGAGATATAGCAAATTTACCTGCATCCTTCTTAAAGATGTAAACACCTGACTTTTCATCTCCAGAAATAGGGTCTGTCAATTGAACATCTGGGCTTACAGCAATCATGCCGTCACGAGAGACTTGAAGTAGTTTGCCGATAGAACCTCCATGCCACTGCCCCTCAGGGTTGAAGACTGTTTGGGTCATATCGTCAGCCATACGAGGAGTGACATACAATGCATTGCTCATGTAAGTACCATGAGAGAATGTTGCCATGATTCGAAAAGCTGGGTTGATACCAAAGCTAACTGATTTACTGATATCTACAGTTGCCGAACCGTCCTTCAAGTCCTCAGCGATCACTTTACAGTTATGTTCAGCTAAGGCGTTGTCGTAACAAAAAGAAAGCTTCTCGGTGCCGTCCTGACATTTGTCACCGTCTTCTGTGCAGTACTCTTTATCAAAAACTATGTCTGACCAAGTAATGTCTAGTGACTTGTAATCCCCAGCCATTTCAAGACTGTCGAAAACAAAAGTGTTGCTTGTACTGTAATCGTACTCTGGTTCAGGCTTTGGTTCCGGATCTGGCTCAGGCTCAGGATCTGGTTTTGGGTCTGGTTTTGGGTCTGGCTTAACATCCGGATCTGGTTTTGGGTCTGGTTTCAAATCTGGATCAGGAGTCGGATCGGGTTTCACATCCGGTTCCGGCGTTTCAATATTGCTGTCAGTATGCGATGTATCGCTACCGCCACAGCCCCCTAGAAGGCTCGCCATCACTAAAAATGGCAACAAGCTACTTTTTCTCATTAAATGCTCTTTGTTGTTGTAATTATTCAAGAAAGGTACGCATATCATTAAAAAACTAATCTTGCATACCAGTATTATTTGAGTACAAAAAAAGCCCAGAGTAAAAATCTGAGCATTTAGTGTTAATCAAACATTCTGAAGACACTACCAAGAATAGAACCTTCACCCGCAGTGCTACCACCCAATGAAGGTGCACGTGCAATGATTGTGTCTGCTAATCGCGAAAACGGAAGGCTTTGAATCCACACAGTGCCTTTGCCAGACAACTCAGTAAGGAACAAACCCTCACCACCAAATATCATCGTCTTTAGTCCACCCGAACGAGTAATATTGACATCAATATCTTTTGTAGTCGCGACAAGGCAACCAGTGTCTACGCGAAGCTTCTTCGTACCATCAAGTTCTACCTTCTGGATGTGACCACCAGCGTGTATAAACGCCATGCCGTCACCAGACAGCTTCTGCATAATGAATCCTTCACCGCCAAAGAATCCTACACCTATTTTTTTAGTAAGATGAACCGAAATAGATGTTCCCTTTGCTGCACAAAGGAATGAGGATTTCTGACAAATAATCTCGTTATCGTGCTCAGATAAATCAAGAGGAATGATTTTCCCTGTAAAAGGTGAAGCGAAAGCAATCTTAGCTTTTGAATCCCCACTATTGGTAAAGTGAGTCATAAACAAACTTTCATTTGTAAATGTGCGTTTCGCGATCCCTTTAACCTTACCAAACAAGCTTTCACTGGCTGGGGAACCATCACCCATTCTAGTTTCAAATTTAATCCCGTCTTCCATGTAGTTCATGGTCTGAGCTTCAGCCACTACAGTTTCATTAGGGTCAAGTTCTACTTCTACAACCTGAATACTTTCTCCGTGGATTTGATAATCCAATTCATGACATTTCGACATATAGTTCTTTGAGTTTTCTTTGTTAAATTGTTTTAAAAAAGCATAAAAAACATCAAATTTAGCCAACGTATTGACTAATGCACTACAGAGTTAGTATTTACTAAAAAATCATCTGGAATTCATGACGTTAGATTACGTTTAATTTCAGCCCATTACAAAAAATTATGTTTTTTAAAACATAATTCCTGAAAATTAGGATACTCCACTTGCGAAACAAGATTAAGTTATTTGCCATCACCTTAGTATGTGCAACATGTATATCATCTTCGAGTCCAACAAATGAGACAAATACGCTAAATACGCCAAACACAAAAGAAAATGCAGTCATAAATTTGTAGGGGAACTGAGGATTAAGGACATCCTTTAATCAGGTCGACAGGCGTTCTGTTATTGAATTCGTTCCACTCCTCTACACTAGTCAATTCGCCACAATTCCCACAACTAATGAAAACACCAGTTCCACAATCTTCTGTGGAAGGGGCGATGTATTTGAACTTTATGTATTCATCATCACCACATTTAGCACAAATCAAATGAGCTTTCTTACCCATTGCACACTCTCCTTTATAGTCATTAGTTGGTTATTTTAAAAAGAAATAGAGGGCACAATCTACAAAGAAATCGCGCCCCCAGAAACCATAAGAAATCACAGTTTATAGCTTTGGCCTAACTACAACCCTACCGTTATCCCTTACCACTTCTTCAGACTCTACTACGTTTCTCACCTTTGCTGCACCAAGGATGTTATTTAGCCTAGAAACAAATTCATTAGTAAATTCATTGATCTCTTTCTTAGATGAGACACGACTAAGGTTAGCCTGCAAAAGGTTTACTTTTCGAGCTTCTTCAAAAGCTACTGTTTTATAGAGTTCATTAGTTAAGTGTTCGGAGGCTAGTAAAGAGAACCCTCGTTGCAGGTTGTAATCAAATGATGTCACGCCAAAGTCTTCAATGACTTCCAACGCCTGTTTCGCAAAACCATCAAAGTACGTTCTCGCAAGAGATACCTGCTCAGGACTAAGCAATTCATCCTCATACCTATCCATAAGCCCATACGGCATTTCTGCTCCAAGCTCTACGTTACCAATTTCTCTAGACGTTTTAGGTATATTGGTTACTGTAAATATCTCCCCTGAGTTCATCTTAACGAAATGAGTTGTCCGTCCCGAACTGCTTTTAACTGTTTGGTACATGTAATTATCCATAACCGTTAACTTGCCAGACTCTACATCACCCATGATAAGCTCATTGATCGTCGAGGATTCCTTTATTGCATTTCTTTCAGCTAAAAACTCACCAATGGCACTCTCAATAAGCGGAGTTACTGTCTCAGCATTCAATTCGGCAGCGTGGTTCCTAATAATGTAGTCTTTGAGAGCCTGAAGCTCAGTAGTCTGCATTAACTCATTAATGTCGTCACAAGCCTCTACAGCGCGTTTATTAGGCATAAAGTGAGTCAGGGCAACCTTTGTTTCTGTTGATGGTAGCATGAGCATTTCACTCTCTGCTTTAAATGGAGCCGCACTAACGTTTATCAGGTGTTCTGCCCTTACGGTCGTTTTAAGAAGTACGCCCTCATAACCAGAAACAGTTTCTCCATTAGCTAGGATCTCCATCAAATCATTATCGTTATATGTCTTCTTGCTTGTAGCGAAACCCAACGCTGTTGCACGACACATCGACCAGCTGGTGGTTAGAGCAGATTCATGTATTTCTCCATCCTTCAGAGAATCCAAGAAACCATCAAGATCTTCCTTGCTAGAGAAGTTCAAACCTCGGTACAGTTCGTATTCCTTTCCAATTTCTGGTGCATATCGCTCCAACAAAACATCTAATATTTCGTTGCTGGTTATTGGGATATTGTCTTGTACATGAGCACGTAAAGCTTCATCGTAAGAATCAAGCTCTTGATATTCGGGATTGTGTGGCATTATTTAATCATTCTTTAAGTAAGTGTATTATTTTTCTGCCTTAAGTTTTAGCAATAAGCCCACAATGACTAACGATCAACCGAACAGTGCGTTACGACTTAAAAACTTTGATATCCGGTTAGACCCGTGTGTTAGGATGATTTTGTTTTTTAAACACAGGACTTCAAAATGAAACTATTGAGAGGGCTCTACGCCTCCGTAGCATTCATAATCATCTTCGTAACTCTAAGTGTTTTATGTTTGTGTTTTTATCTACATAACATGGCGACTTTTCGCCCATTGGCCGCTAAACACATAGTTGAGATGATCTACAAAATAATCTGTCTATCTTGGTATGACTGTAATGATTACATTAAAACTGGTGAGATCGGGAACCGAGTTAATGAAATTAATAAGCAATAAAATAGCCTGATACTCCTAACCCAAGTGAACAAGCAACACAGGCTTAATCCTATGATATAGAATGCGAGTACACATAAGCCGGATTAGCCAAAGATGAACTCTCAAAGAGACATAGTTCTATTTCTAATACAAGAATGGCGCATAACACTATGCGCCACTCTGATCACTTTACTCTTAATCCACTTTCTATAGTGGAAGAGCAAAGATCCATTTCTGCTCATGAGCACAACCCTCACAATACAAGCCCTCTTCTTTAATCTTTAGAGGCTTTGAAGGTGTGCAGCCCGTACAAGTGTAAGGATGAAACATTGGATTTTCTTGATATTCCTTGAACATCTTTACTTGTTGAGCTGTAAACGGAGCGCGGAGCTTACTTACCGACATCTGATACCTTTACAAAATTATTTAAATTGCCTCTAACCATCTTTTCTACATGGTAGACGCCTTCTTCTAAGTCCATACGACAGAAGCTATCAGCTAACTTAAGCATCGTTGGAATTCGGTGTTGTCCGCTACATTCGAGAACAAATCTCTTTGCTTCAGTTGCATCAACACCTATTGATGTCACATAGACAGGTCGGCGTGAGTTACCACGAGTTACGCAAGATGACTCTTCCACGTTTACATATCGATTCTTGGCGACACCAATTACCGCGAACTTCCCGTCAAAAGACTGATGAAGTTTAGCGCCAAGGCAAGGTTTGCCATCTATATCCACAAAACCATCTACAATAACGACATCCGGCGACAGAGCGTGTTCAGTGATTAGTTTCTCAATGCATGGTAATTCACGCTTATAAAAGGAACCGAACTCATAGTCCAGAACGCCCTCGACATCAGTTATGTGAACTGACACTGGTTTTAATGAGGTCTCATTTTCAAAGAGAACACCAGCAATTTTACCAGCACGTGTTTCTTCATTGTATTGAGCATCAATAGCTAAGTACAAGACTCAATCCCTTCTTGGTTTAAATTTGGTTGATATAACTCGACGCGAAAGCATAAGCCAAAGGCAAAAAAACTAACAGCACTGGAATGTATCCAGCACCTGCAACAGAACCTATTGCTTGCTTCCACTCTTGTGGAGTCATCTTTTCATACATATTAACACCATAAAATCAGTTAGTTAAAGCACTTGGAGTAAAGTGCCGATATTTCCCTTGCTTGTTCAAGGTGCTAACGAGATAATTTGGGGATATCCCTGCGATTATCTAGGTATCTCATGAATCAAGACAAAATGATGGTCAAGGCTTGCGTCCGCTCTGGCATGTGCTGCAAGAAGACGCCCTGTGGTTATGGCGAATGGAATGAAGACCATACACAATGCGCGTTCCTTGAGGTCGACGACAAAGGTCTGCATGGTTGTGGCAAGTATGAGGAAATCAGTAAAGATCCCAACTCCATTTACTCTCCAGCATTCGGATATGGCTGCTGTATGTCTATTGGAAACAGCGCCAGAGATGAGATCATTCAAACTCACCACAACGGTGTAATCCCTTACGTTGAAATCGATGCTTGGTGATGGCTTACATCACCTTTGTCTTCTAAGAAAAAATCATCGAAGCAAAAGCAACTAGCATGACTGCAAACGAATCCGAGATAAGTGCTAAAGTTGAAACCGCTATCAAAAATACCGCAATCGCTAAAAGCATTATGAACGCAATGCACTCATAACCAGACCGCTTTACTGCTTCATTCTGCATGGATACAAAGTTTTCTTTCACAATCATCCCAAAATTTGAATTTTCGTTATAAGAATACCGAATTCAAAGATATTTCCACCCTCAATTAACGTTTACATTAATCATTAGCAAAAAACAATGTGGTACAATAACTAAAACAAGGTTAGATTATAACCCAAATGATATTCCTAGAGGTCTTACTTTGGATCACATTCTCAACACTGAAAAACACATCCATTCCATCAAAGGTTTAGAAAACTTTGACATCCTTAAAGAAGTTAAGATCAGTCAACTATCTCTTCCTGCATACCTGAAGAAAAAATGGGTTATCACAAACGAATGTACCTCCCTCAGGGATGCGGTCAGAAAGATTGAGACTAACAATCTTAAGAGCCTAGAACGATTCGAAGTGACAAAAGTGTCTAAAATCGCGGAAGAATTAAGTTCTCGTTTACAAGAGATTTACCCTCTTATTGAAGATGAATCTTACAGCATCGCTAGAAGTCTCCTAAAAGATGCGCCTGTATCTGATTTAAAGCTTACCCGCCGTGTAGAAGAAGTGCTATTCGAAAACGGAGTTTCTAACGCCCTAGATGCTGCAATCTTTATTTTCAAAGAGCACTTAATGAACCGCAAAGGTGTTGGAACAAAGAACAGTAACAAAGCTCGTTTGCAATGCATTGAGATGATTGAGCACTTCAATAAGATTGAACAACCTAAAGATGTTTCTAAAAACACTTTTAGCGACACTTTACATTATGTATTAAAAAACTTTGAGTTACTAACCTCTGTAAACGTCGAGAAACTACAACACATCATCAACCGCCGATTTGGCTTTGATGGCTATGAAGCTGAACCACGACTAGAAGTCGCAAAACATATCGGCATTTCTCATCAACGTGTCAAGCAACTTGAATCAAGAATATTCGAGTTGATCGAAAACTTCTTCTCTGGAAAGTGCGTCAACAACCACTTCGTTAACGAAGAACAAGTTAAACACTTTGAATGGGTATCTACGCGCATTAAGGCTAAAGGCTATATCCTTACACGTAGTGAAGCGACACGTATCATTTTCAGTGGCGAAGTTGATCATAACGATAAGCCAGAAATCAAAGTTCTTATGGAATCATTCGGTTACTTTGATGTAGGCATTGAAAGCATTAAGCATTTCAAAGAACGACTGTACGCAAAAAAAGGTAAAGCCAACAGCGTCCAAATCAAAGACGTAGCTAGACTTGCCAGACAAGAACTCACATGCGCTAAAGAGCACAATTTAAAAGAGCTGGCAACTAAGGTTCATAAGGCTTTCTTAAAATCAACACCTTCGAGCAGCCTAGACGTATCAGAAGTCACCAAGATAATTTCGCATGGCAAGTTCTGCAATGTAACTGGTGGCATCATTAAAGCCAAAATGTGGCACTTAACCGCACTTGAAGTAGCACACGAAGTACTTCGAACTCATGGTTCTCCTATGAACCTCAGAGAGCTTCGAGACAAAGTAAACGAACTTCGAAATGATGACCTAGCTGGCTGTGACAAGAATAAACTCACCGTCCAAAACATCGGTAACATAAGCTCTGACAAGCGCTTTAAAGCATCTAAGCATGGTATGTGGATGCTATCTGAGTGGGAAGAGTACACAACCGAACCTCTTATCGAAACGATGAAGCGAATCTGCGCACTTCAAAAAGGTAGAATCCAAAAAGAATCGTTAATCGATCTTATATCCTTAGAGCGACCTGAGTATTCAAAACAGACGATCGCTGTCTATATACCAAAGGTATCGGGATTAACAATCTCAAGAGCAACTAAGCACAGACCTTCGTTTGTCACGTTTGATAGCAAAATGGCGCAATAGCGCCATTTTATCTTTTCAATAACAAGCAATTGGTAGAGAATGGGCTGAGTCAAAAAAATAAAAGAATGAACTATGATAGAAAAATTCTACCTACCTCTTGATCGTTTCAACAGTGAACGATGCTCATGGATTTATGAAGCAGTAAAACGTCATTTCACTATAGTGGATTCACCCGAGGAATCTGATGCTTTCTTAGCAATTGGTGGTGATGGCACCCTACTTTCAACAGTACGTGACCCATCTCGTGGTAACAAACCTATTTTAGCTCTAAACGGTGGCACCGTTGGAGCAAACCTGATCGATGTAACACCTGAAAACATCGATGAAGTTCTTGAGGAAATTGCAAAGAACCAATATGACATTGAGTTGTTCCCTCGTTTTGAACTTACAGCAACGGACATCAACGGTGTAGAAAAGTCATTCTACGTCTTCAACGATGCTTGGGCAGACCGTCTCGATGCTGCCTGTGTACGTTACCGCGCTAAAATGACGTCATTCAATCACACGCAAGATTTGTCAGATGATGACATGAGCGGCGATGGAATCCTATTTAGCACCGCTACGGGCTCTACAGGCTACGCTAGGATGCATTGCGACATAATCTGCCCTCACGGTTCAAACATCGTTCTTTGCGTTCCCATGTGCACAATGATAAACAAACGCAAGACACCCGCTACTATCATCGAAGAAGAGACAGAATACTCTGTAGAATTCATTGACACGCATTTCAGAAAAACGCGTCTTGCGGTAGATGGCGTCTACATCAAAGATGAAGAAGGAAACTACTTCGTACCCCAGCATATTGCAGTGAAAATCTGCAAGAGCATTAAGCAATACGTAAAGCTGATCACCTCAAACAAAGAGTCATTTAAAAACAAACAGTACAACTTCATTGGACGATGACTTTGAATGCGTCACCTTATGAGTCGGCACAGTTCGCCGACTTAGAGACTGCCATGAAAGGTAATTAGTAAAGAAGGATGCTCGATGAAAACTGACGGTTTGCCGAACTGGGACTGGAAAATCCCAGTCGACTTAATTAAATGCAAGCCAGATAATGTGGTCGTCTATCCAAACGACGACCGAAACACTATCGTGGCAGCAAAAAATGGAAGCTTTGAATGTCGCGTAATCGGTGATCTGAAAAGCATGAAAACCAGATACACCCTCGCGTTTATGTATTCTTGTATAAAGGTACACAGCCCAAAGCAAGATGTGGCACTATCAAAAAACCAATTTAACCCTAGCACAAGAAACTTCAGAGACTCTATGTGCCAAAAACAAACTGGCGCTTACCTGATGCCTAAAGCAGCCTTGGAATACCACATTTTAAAAAAGTCAGTGACGTCGATTAGCGAATTGGCAGTCATATACAATGTTTCTGAATTAGCAATGCACCAACGACTTAAATTCTTGAAAATGATTTAGCCAGCTTTGTAGCTCAATTCAGACACTACAGCCTGAAGCTCAACATCAATTGTACTCAGATATTTGCTGGTGGACGTTAAGCTTTTTTGTCCAAGCAAGTCGCGTATTTTCTCTAAAGTAACATTATTGGCTAATAGTTTTAGTGCGAATATTTTTCTAAACGAATGCGTACCTAAGTTAAAATTCAATTTGAGATCTGTCTCAACCTTTTTTAAATGATAATCCGCATTTCTAATATCCATTGGACGTCCTTTGCTTCTATGGTGTGAATTAGCAAAAAGAAACTCCCTGTGCCCGTTAAATACCTTACACTCCTCAACTATTTGTTTTATACGTTCATTGGTATATATAAGAACCTTAGATGCTTCAAATGCTGCCCTTAATATTTCAGCCTCAGTTTTTTCACCCTTTTTAGTTAGCCGAGTAACTTTGTTATAAAAAATCTTTTGTTGATAAATAACAAAGGAATCGACGAACTCTTCATTTCTATAAAAATCCGTGAACTTTAAACAACTACAATCACTATACCGAAGCCCTGTCAGCGCTTGCATTTCAAGCGTGTACGCCAAAAAAATATTTCTCGACCTAAGATTATGAATTATATCTACAAACTGCTTATCACTACGAGGAGGTTGAGATGGCTCTTTCTTTTTTCTTTTACCAATGGAAGAGCTAACCACCTCAAAAGATGAAGGCTCGATCCTTCTCACTCTTTTCACTTGACCACCATTAATTAAATATTCTACTTACTATAAAAACTTACTGATAAAACTATTTGGAAGGGATTTATGCTCAACGTAAAATTAGCCATAGAACATGAATTAAAAATACATAAAAATAAAAAAATAATAGTTCCATTATCAAGTGGAATGGACAGTAATTCAATACTTTTTTCATGTTATGAGTTAGGGCTTAATGCGGTCGCAGTTTCGTTCAGAATGGACACTCATGAAAGTAGAGATTTCAAAGTAGCGAAAAATAATGCAAAAGCTTTAGGAATTCCATTCGAAGAAATAATCTTGGACTCGAATGTTGAAGCAATTAAAGGGGACGTAGTTAAGCTTGTCAGGACTTTAAAGTGTCGAAAGAAAACTGAAATTGAATGCACAAGGCCAATGTACCATTTGTACAAACTAGCAAGTGAAATTGGTGGTGATATTATAATTTCAGGACTTGGGGCAGAATACAATTACCTAGAAAGTAAAAAAGCTGTAATGTACTACAAGCATCGACCTGATGAATATCGAGAAATGATGTTCGAAAAGGTAAAGAGAAAAGAGTGTATGCAAATCATACAGCACGAAATCATGTGCAAACACTTCGGGATTGAGCACACTATGCCCTACCTATCTGATACTATGTTCAGAGAATTCCGTGGGACACCATGGGAAGCAAGCATGAAAGGTGTGGTAAAGCGCCCTGTCAAAGAAGGGTACGCACACATATTGTCTATGGAAGGGATTCGCGTTTATAGTCCGCAAGGTTACCAAGTTGGTGACTCGGGGATAGCTAAATCCTTCGAACAGTTGCTAGATTCTGATTGGAATCTACGTGAATGTACCCACATTACTGCTGTTTACAATGACATTATCAAAGGAAACTTAGATGATGAGATGGACAAATACCCTTCCAATTTATAACCAAAACTGAGGTATTCCAATGCTTACATGGGCAATTGATCCAGTAGCATTTACTGTATTCGGACTTGAGATACGATGGTATGGAGTTATTTTCTCGATCGCCCTCGCAGCCGTGTATCTGTCAATGCATCATAAGTTAAGTAAACTTAACTACTCTGAAAACCAGATAGACATACTTTATTTTGGTGGCATTATCGCAATAGTGATTGGTGCCAGAGCTTTCCATCTTCTGGCTTATGAGCCATCTGATTTACTTAGAGATCCCTCACTTTTGTTCAACTTTAGAAAAGGTGGACTCGCGAGTCACGGAGGCATAATTGCACTATCCCTCTGGATTACGCTGTACTACGTAAAGTACAAAGTGAACATTCGTGAACTACTTGATTCGCTCGTGTATCCGGTGTTGTTGTTCTCAATTTTTGTTCGCATAGGTAATTTCATGAACTCAGAAGTTTACGGTGTGCCGACGAATGAAACTTGGGGAGTTATTTTTGAACGGATCGATTACATACCAAGGTATCCCACTCAACTTATTGAGGCTGGCCTGTACCTGTTATTACTCTTGGCAATGTACACATCCGATCGCGGAACTCTTAAAAAAGGAATGTTCTTTTCTTGTCTAGTTGTATCGATGTCTGCAACGCGCTTCATTGCAGAACTCACCAAAGAGAACAGTAGTGAATTTACCTTTGAATACCTTACTATAGGAGGAGTCTTGTCCATCATCACACTTCTAATAGGAGTAATGATGTCTATAGGGTTTCAGAAATCTAAGGTTTAATACTAAAAAAGCTGTTGGTCTCCCAACAGCTTATTATTTATCCCCTAACTAGATACTTAGACTTAGGTGACAACTCTCTATCAAACATTGCCTTAAAATAAAGGCTCACATCTTCTTCAGTTGTCGATGACTCTATCTCTTTTGCCAAATCGAGAATGTCACGACGCTTAAGACCTTTTCGCCAACAATCGAACATCAACCTATCCATCTCTGATAACTTCGAAAGCTGATTCTCATTCACGAACTCATGAGGTTGCCATAAAGCAGGTGTTCTTGTTGGTTTCATTTTCTACCTTTTTACGCTTTAAATTTGAGCAAAGCAGCCCAAGTACCGCTAAATGTGTTCCTTGAGCAGCAAGTTTGAGTGCAAAATAACCAAAACAATTGGTATTGATGGGTTTTTAATCAATGACTTAGACAAAAAACACACAATGTTACATTGTAACCAAATTATTTTGATATGCTTTACTACCCTTCCTTCATTTCTAAAGTTAACTTCTGAAGTATGATGATTGCGCGACCAAACCTATTCGCCAAAACTAATGAGTGATTTGGAATGTAACCATCAGGATCACCGTTCAGAACCATCGGGTTCCATCTTGTGCCTTGAGTCTGCTCTAGTTCATAGATCATTTGCCTTAATGAACGCAATGAGTTCTTAGCAACAAGAACATCTTTGAAATCACGCTCTATTGCTCGCAGATGATGTACAACTGCCCAAGCCACACCACGAGCTTGGTGGTAAACGTTATCAACTTTCAGATAAGGTGTTTTGATAACCTTACCAATTGGCTCATTAGTCGATGCCTCACCATCCAAATCTAATTCGAGGTTTGTATTGTACTGGAAGCGACCCACAGACTCTGTAAGACTGCCATTGTAGTCACCTAATAAACCTTGAAGGCGTGTGAAATAAGCTCTTAGTCCATTCGAGCGCGTGTAAAACTGAGCATCTGGCTGGTTTTTGTCTAGCATTCTAGGAATGAATTCCCTGATACCTTCCAAAGACCTGTTGTAGTTGTTCAATGAAGAAGGATACGTCCACTTATGCGGCGGATAGTTCAGAAATGTCTGACTTGATTTCAATTTATCATCGTAAGTGTCATTAGACACCTGTTTAGTGAATGACTCACTTAAACCAACGTTAGCGAACTCATACGAAGCCTTGATAGCCCCAACCTCGAAGCTAGGCATATTGTCCATAATACCTAAGTGATAGAGAAAACCTTTAGCAGTATAACCACCATTCTTGTCATGAAGAATTTGGCTCAAAACATATGCATGAGTCGCCGTTGAAGCTGCGCCCACCACTGTACGATCTGCCTCTTTCGAGATCTCTGCTGTTAGTATCTCGTCCAGAGAAAAAATCCTCGGTGAAACACTTAACCACTCGACGTATGCCCAAACAGCAATAAAAAATACTAGGAAACCACCAAGTACCTTTTTCATTTTAGTTACCACTCCCTATCAAAAAATGACGACAATTCATCAATGTAGCCGCCAAACAATTCCATCATGTCGTCTAATGATGATTGAATATGGCCTTTAATTGCCTCAACACCCTGAACATCCATATTACCTTCGGCAATTAGGCATACCAACGCAAAGATAGTGCATATTGATGCAATCTTAAGTACTGTCGAAGAAACAAACTTAAACACCACCATAAGCATGAATAGTGCCACAAACGCCAACGGCAAGCCGCCAAGCCCTGTTGCATCACTTAACGCTTTTAAAACAATGTTGAAAACTTCCACGCTTTAACCTTTTAACTCTAGAAAGAAATTTCTGGCTTTAAAGACCTGCACGTCTCTTATTTCCAGTGCTCAGCATCTTGTATACAGCGTGCACAATAATGAAAAAGAAAAAAAACATTCCCAAAGTAGCAACACTGAAGTTCAAAAAAGAATCGCCCATAAGCCGAGTCAAGAAATCAGCATGTTCTGGTTCTAAAGAGTTCACTTTAAAGAGCTCCAACAATAAAAATTAGAGTAATAATACCACTTTAAAGCCAAACAACTAAGACCTACTCAACATCATCATAAACTTATCATTGAAAAGTTTTCTTTTGGCGATTTTAGTCTTTTGACTCAAGACTAAACAAAACAGGATAAAGACACGCAATTTCAATTGCTTCTGATGGGTTCAAGGCAGCCCAATTCATGTCTTTACCTTCGTCCTCTACCCAGTACTTTATCTCTGATTCAAGTTCCTTAATGAGAACTTTTGCAATCTGATCATCAGTTGGTTTTTGACTCCAGTAACCATGAACAGATTCGTCACCTGACTCAGTTTTTACTCTTACGCCCCAGATTTTACTTTCTTTGTCTGCCATATAACCTCCATTAAAATTAGTGTCATAATGCCACATGTAATTGCTACTGTAATGCTCTATTGCTGTTTTTCTTCAGGAAAGAAAAAAGGCTAGCAAAAATGCTAGCCCTTTTTCCGTTCGCTAATGCGAACCTACTGTTAAACTCTATTTACTTAGAGTTACCCAGCATCATCGTACTTGCACCCACCGTATCCAGCACACCGAAAGGCACAAACACTTTGTTTTCACTAGTAGCGATGTTGCCAAGAGCCTCTAGCTGCTTGTACATCACGTAGTTTTCGTTAACCGAGTCAGACATAATCTTGTTAACAGCACGCTCACTCTCAGCCTTAACGCGATCAATCTCAGCTTGCTTTTCAGCTTGCTCTAGGTCACGTACCATTTTTACACGTTGAATTTGAAGCTCTGCTTCTTCTTGAGCCAACATCTCGCGTCGCTTCGCTGCATTCTCCTTCGCTTCAGTAATCACATCTGGGTATTGTGGATTGTTTATACCCGTAGTCTTAAGCATAAAAGGAGTCTCTTCTAGAGTCTTATCCAACTCTGCTCGTAGAGCTTGCTCAACTTCGGTGATGTTGCTTGCAATATGGTTGATTGTGTAACGCGCTATAACTTCTTGAGTAGCTGATCGAATGCGTGTTTTAACGTACGTAAAGTACACATCCTTCAGCGAAATTTGATTGTATGCATTTGCAGGGACTGATTTGAACAACTGTTCTACAGAGTCAGGACGCACGCTTAGAACAGTGTTCACAGTGTAGGTCATCTTTAGCTCATCAGCTGGGATCAGCTGCTCATAAACTTCTTGATAGTTCATATCAGCAACAGAAAGCGTTACTAACTTGTCGCAGTAGGCAAAACAGCGGTCTAAACGGAATCGACTCGTGTGATGTAGTTGATTTTTGTAACCATCTTTACCAAAAACCTTACCTACGTGTGCAGCTGGTACACTTACACCTTCACCAATTACTAGGTTACAGCCACTAAGGGTCATTGCACCAAGTGCAACAACAGCAAGCTTCAATAGCTTCTTTTTCATTATGAGTTGTCCTTCAAATATCAAATCTACCAATCTCTTAGAATTTGAGTATTTGTTTTTCAACCCCCTAATGAACAATATAAATTACAATAGAAACATTAAGTTAGCACCATAAGATCTAAACAGGACGCTCTTCCAGAGAAGGACTTAAAGATGCTCGAAGTTGCCTTGATTTGAAAACTGCGTATCAATATTACGATACGGATACATCATAACGTATCAAAATTTGAATACAGCTCTTATCCGATTTGAAGCAAAGACTCCACGGCATTACTTCCGTATAAAGCACCCACAAAACATATTGCCATGAAACCAAAAACGAGGATCAGTGCGAATTGGTTAAACTTTGAATCTGCCACAAAACTTCCTTAGAACCAAAATTGTACGAAGTAAAAATAAACACCACTATAGGTCACTTGAAACAGCCCTAGTTCCTAATTAAAAGAAATTTAGGGCTGTATAAGCCATGTCGGCTAAACCGCCTTAGATTTTGATTTAGGACGAGACATTTCAGTCACAACTTCCAAGCGGGACTTGATGAAATTCTTACGATAAAAAGCCAACTCCTCCATTGTTTCTGTGATGTCTAATTCTGTTCTATGAGTCTCTCGCTTTTTGTAAACGGCAGCGCTACCAAACATATCTTGAAAGATTGTTTTGAGCGTAGAAACGTCAATCAAACGGTAATGCAAAGACTTAGCTATCTCCGGCATCTGGAACTGAACAAAGGAACGATCGAGGTCTACTGAGTTACCGAGAATAAAGGACTTTGATGCACCAAAGCTTCTAATTCTCTTTGCGATCGCCTTATCTGCCTCTTCTAGTGAAGTCTCAGAGGAATGACATTCGTGAAATAGAGTATCGCCGAATTGGTTCTTAACCCACTGCGAGCAACGTTGGTTCAGGTCATCAATGTCATGCTGAATAACAAACGTCATAGGTTCAGCCAACTCTTGGAAGTTACCGTCGTAGAATTTGGCTGTAATTTCAAGAATTGGGTAAAACTGAGCACCAGTTGTCCCTTCTGGGATTTCAGGGTATTCATTATGCATTGCGTGCTGCAAACCACCACACTCTATATCAATTGGCACATACAAAGTTTTTGCAGCATCTTCAGACCACTTCTTAATAAGCGTATTCAACGAAACTGACTCCTATCTGTAAGGGTTAATCAAAAATCACAAACTTTAGCAATAATGCCACACTCAACACGCAAAAACACGCAATTACAAGGCTAATCACGCCAGAAGACTGTACAATGATTATGAAATAGACAAATCAATAAGGAATATCTCTTGAAGAATATAATAAAGTTCAAGCCATGGTCTGAGACCGGAATTGGAGGTGATGTTGTTTATGCATGTGCATACGCCCCTTACCCGAATTCAATTACAGGCGAGGTTTCGATTAATGTTAAACCAATTGAGATCAACAAACACGCGAATTACAAAGGCAAATCATACGTAAGAAGCGATGCAACTGGGGAAATTTTCCCTATGGTATTTGATGACACTCCATGTGGACGTGCACAAACACATTTGAATCTATTCGACACAATGGAAGAGTGTATTAACGAGTATGAAAACAAAGTCAAAAAGCACTTCAACGCACTGTCAGAGAGCTTAAAACGTGAAACAGAGCTTCGTGTGCGCGGTCTACGTGAAGTAAGCGATATTTTGATAGAAATTCGATCAAACAATCTGGATGGTAACGCTTAAAAAAGATGAAATTGAAGCTCACCCTACTTGCTCTCATTACTCTATCAGGCTGCTCAAACAAAGTTGAAACTGAATTTGAAGCAGCAAAAAATGAAAACAAACCTATAGTCAAAATTAGTTTCTTTAAGGGACAACCAACACCGAAGAAGTTATGTGAGAGCGAGCAGGACAAGCTTGTCATCTACGAAGGTAAACAGATAGGCGTAAGCCATCAATATGACTACGTCTGTTTAAAACAGATCAATCTAGGCCATGGAGACATTATGCTCCCTTCAGTAACAGGAACTTTCAGCTCGAAGCAGGATCATGAACTTTGGGAAAGAAAACCAGTTAAGAAAGACGTCATTTATAAAAATGGGTATTCACGAATAGAGTGAGTATCGCTTATATAACATACTATCCTGATAACTCACTCAGTTAATACCTAGTCGTGTGTATTTTGATTATCTAGGTGTATTTGAAATAGTCGTCTTGCCATGTTGTGCCTAAAGCCATGAAGTGACATTTCTGGTTCATCAATCATGATCATCTCCAGAGGCTCAATGCGTGGTTTATTGATAGATAGCTCTGAAACTTCCAAGCCACCTTTTGTGTAAAGCAATTTAGCTCTAAGCACTTCAAAGCTGTAACCACGACCATTTCTAAACACGCCCTTAATGACACTGTTCAGGCTCTCAGTGACATCGTTTGTGTATGGATAATCCCACCAATTGAAGATGTACTCATGCCAGTTATCGAAAGCCTTTAAAGCAGGTGCAAAGTGCTTTAGAATTGCTGGCGTGGATTGGGTTTTCCAGTTCTCCCAATACTCTTCGGCAAGCTGTCTGGTTGGCATATCCCACATGCCAAAGTACGCCTCTTTAGCGTTGTAGACTTCCATTAACTCAGGAAACTCATTAGTCCAGAACTCGAATGATGCGAGTTCATTAAGCCCCTTGATATTGTCTCTGCGTTTAAGAAGTATCTTGCGGTCGTTCTTGAGCTTCTTACGCTCTTTGTCTGACAATTCTTTACGCACAGCCTTACGTGCTTTCTCCATTGCCTCGTTAGCCATCTTTGCTACATGGAAGGGGTCAATAATTACGACTGCGTCAGGTAGTAATTGCTTTGTAGCTCTTAGGTATGGTCGCCACATATCAATGCAGACGATCTCAATGTTCTTCCAGTTTGTAAGGCGCATGATTGCTTTCTGGGTTGCATCTTGAGATCTATCTTTGCGCATATCTAGCAAGGTTTTCTTCTCGATGTCCGTCATAAAGAGGCGCATCTTCTTTGAGAAGTGAGTTTCGCCTATCCCAAGAACTCTAGGAGCTATCCTGTCGTGCTTGCTCTCGATTAGCTCTACGTAGGTTTGAAATACGTTTCTAACCGTTCCCTCGGAAATACCAAGCTCACTAGCTATGTGGATGAATGGTGCTTTACCAGCTTTGCGTGCTATGTTTCTCTCAGCACGTTTAGTCATACGGAAGTCAGGCGATAGCCAATCAAGATACTCGAATGACGTTGAGTTACAGTCCTTGCACTTTAGGCGCTTTCTTGTGAATTTAATCTCCACACGTTTGCCGTGCATGGTAGTGTCTGTGATTGGTTGAATGCGCTTACCAACTAGAACTGTGTTGAACAACCTGCATTCCCCACACAGCCTAACGGGACTGTTTGACTGTGCGTGGATTATGTAGGTTTCGTCTAGATCTTCTGTGTTGGTTACTAGGACGTTTGGTAGATTTAGCACTTTACTCGCCATAATCCCCAAGAAGCGGTATTTCTGGTGAATTAGACATGTCACTAAAATCATCATCACCTTCAATCGATACCCAATTTAGTGAGTTAACGCTACAAGCTACAGTGTCAAACTTATCTATTAATTCTTCTTTGTCATCCAAATCTAGATTATCAATAACACTAAATATAGCTTCGCGAAGCTCTGACATTTCGCTAACCAAGTTAGATCTGTAGCCATTCATGGAAAACTTTATAGCACCCATCATTAATACTCACTCTTTTACGAATTTAACAATTGCAACTATACAGATATTATAAATTCACGTACATACTATTCGTGAATACCCATAAAAATTAAAGAAAGAACGACTCAATTTAGCTACAATGCCACAAAATTAACCAAATATGCCCAGCGAATTACTAGAAGCATTAACTTCCCATTGATAAGTAGTTAATGCATGTTTATTCAAAGATTCTTTAGTGAGATTAAGGTATGAAGATGATTAAAGCTGCTGCAAGCATAGCCGTGGTATGCCTTGCTCTAATTGGATGCGAGAGCACTCGAACAGAATTAACTGATATTCAGAAAATCGAAATCAGCAAAAAGGATGCACAAAAGGCTTGGGAAGCTGACGTCCCATCTAAAGAAGCCGTTACGCAACAGAATCTCTGCGGTGACAGTGAAAGTACACTTGAGCGCTCGCTTATCGGCATCACACGAACCCATAAGGTATTCGAGTTTACATGCCTCCGCTATATCAGCGGCACAACTATGATCCATAGAAAAGGAACTTTTAAAATACCAATAAGCAAAGAGCAGCAATAGACCCTGAATACACAATGTCGATAAATTACTCACCTGATTGTCTACTGCACTGACACAAAAGATGAGTTCAATCTGACGCTTTTAGGCCAAAAGACCAATCTCTGCCTTTAAAACCAGAGCCTTTTTGACCAAATAAACAACAGTTTATATGTAAAAATGGTTAGTTTTACATATAGCGTTACGTCATAACTTTTCAAGCCACAAACCTACAACGGGTAATCCAATGAAACACAAAAAACAACAAATGCGCTTTATCATGCAGCCTAAAGAGGACACAACTAAATTCCTTAAGATTATCGTGAAGTACGACCCGTACAGCGGCACTGGGAACATGTTTAATCCACGTGAAGAACCAGTGATTCAAGAAGTGATTTTTAAGCATGTGCCTATGGAAGACTTGAACATGGAGAAAGAATCGTACCCTACATTCCAATCGGCAATTGCTGACTTCGAGAACTACAAGAAGTACAGCAAACTATCGATTAATGAATATGATGTGGTCAAACTAGAGCGTAGCGGTTGGAGCGAGACGTCAAGACTTAGCATGGCAGACTTATGAGTTTTGGAGAAAAATACGAAGCATCCTTCAAAAGGAATTCGGTCAAATCATCTCAGTTAATAAACAGCGAGATCTCTATCTCCAGCATCATGGGGCAAGCTAAGACCTACCAGTCACCAACTGGTCTTAAGGTGTACGAAGTGGATGGCGAGATAGTTTTGTGGGAACATGACTGTATCAATCATTTTGCGATCGACAATGATGGCTTTGTTTGCTACCACAACCCCGCTTCACACTTTGAACGAGCTTCTTGGTCTGAACGTTTAGAAGAAGAACTTCAGTTCCACAGTTTTCATGTCGATGAAAAAGATGGCCTTGTAAGAGTCATCCCACCACATTTTTAATGTGGATGGTAAAAATTAACATTCTTTAGCGACAAACCACATAAGGTGCTAATTGATCAAATTGGCACCTTAAAATCATAAAGGATTGTCTATTTTTTGGACTTAATGTTTATCGATTATAAAGTACGAAAGAGGTATTCGTACTGAATTTATCGATTTTTACACTTAAAGACTCTCTAAAGCTGTAACCCTGTAACTGCTTATATATTGTTGAAAAAAGAATGAGTTATCATTACCGAAATGTCACGTCCTATATTTTAGGCATGATGACTTATTAGTTTAGCTCTTTTTAGAACCACAAATGTAAGTGACCACTAACATTTATTAATGAGATCGTTTTAACTTTCGATCTTGTTGGTTGATCTTTAGTCAATAACAGCTCAAACTTTCAGCGTCACGATTTTTGACTCTACACATTCCAACTTTAATACAGCACCTACCATACAATGACAAGGCACTGATATTTTAAGAAAAAAATTAGCTCTTCTAGAGCTAACCAATCGATTCACCTACGCACACAAGCTGACAAGCCTGTTAGCATCACTCTTGCTTATTCTCATGCTTAAAAAACTTAGGCTTACCGCCTGATTCACATACAGCTACCTTTTCAAAACATATAGGACAGGTAAGTGCTCGCTCACCCTCACCTATTTCATGAACATACACAAACTGACCGTTTTCGTCATAAGCAAAGTCTATAGTCACTTGGCATGAATTAGCATCGTTCTTGCAGATCATTCGAATTCCGCGCTGCATTCAACGCAAGTGTTATTTTTACTCCCCTTCCCGCGCAATCCAAGAAGAAGCCTCTGACCTGCATGACCAAGTGCTGTTATTACAAAACACAAAAACAAAGTGCTACCAATCCACTTGTTTACACTTGAATTTACAAACTCAAGAATCTCTAACACACTAATACCTCTTGTTATTTGAAATTAATACTCTATAAAGAGACTTCTAAACTCATTCCGTTACGTCGTAACTATAAATATTCAAATACAGCGGAATTATCCAAAGCCGTCTTGATTTTCCTAAGATCTTCACATTCTGCGCAGTGGTTCATTTTACAGGTGCAAGTAATGTTAATAGACATATGGCGCAACGCCCCCCTTAGATCTTTAATCGCACTCCGTTGAGCCATAAGAACATTGGAGGCTTCATCCACTACCAGACCACCCCTCTTATCAATTCCATTCGAGATTAGAGTGTCTGAGATTTTACCAAGGCAACCCGCGAGTTGTGTTACACCAAAGTCCTTACCAGTCTTAACACCAGAGAAGGACAAGTAACCAAGCATTGGGTGATTCTGGTTTATAAGGCTATACACGCAAAGCCCTTCACTATTATCACCGTAGATGTCCAAACACATCACGCGACCTGACCAATTCATTTGCTCTTCAATCTTATAATGCCCACAAAAGACAGGTTTTATTGGTTGAGGGAAATAAAAACTACTTGGCTTGGGCAATCCTTTCAATTGTTGTTTTGCTTCTAATGGTATTGAAGCAACACAATCTACCAATGATTCTGCAAATGGAACTTCCCACCACTTCAAACGTGCTTTGCTTCTAGTCTTGCCATACCCATCTTTATAAGTAACACCATCGGGTAGCTCGACCTCAACTCCTTTGAGAATTTTATCTATTGCGCGGTATAGCTCAGTGCCTTCAGTCAAAGCTTCATCAAGTCTCGATTCATCACTTAAATCGTTACACGGTAACTTGGCTTTTACTAGGTCAATTGAGTCGTTACACCAACATGCATGAACTGCATAAAAGTGCTCAAATTCAACAAACAAAGGAAGACTCTTAAACCATTGAATTACTTCCCTGTGTTCATCTGAACCAAACGGGAACTCTTCGAGAAACTTATTGTGTTGCTTTAGATTCGACGCAGTATGTTTACGATAGTAATCACCTGTCTCAGGATTGACTGTAGCAAAAGCAATAGCATTTAGCTCATGGTTACCACATATTGCGAACGCTGCGTTATTTTCAACCATCTCTCTAATTATATTGATCGTTTCTCTGTTTTCAGAACCACCATCAATATAATCACCTAGGAACAACATCTTCCTTCTTCTGCTACTCCAACAATCGCCTTTCTTTGTATAACCTAGAGACCTCAAAGTCTTTTCGAGATCTGTGGCTCTGGCATGTATATCTTGAACAACGTCAATAATCACGACAATCTTCTCCTGATAACAAAATGAGACGCCCGTGGCGTCTCAACAATACAATTATGCAATTTTTATTTCAGGCATAGATTTTACAACATCATCTAGCGCCTTCATTTGCTTAAGAAAAGGCTCAAGCTTTACTAGAGGCAAAGCGCTAGGGCCATCACACTTGGCTTGATCAGGGTTTGGGTGAGCCTCTATGAATAAGCCTGCGATCTTTGTAGCTATACCTGCTGAAGCAAGCTCTACTGTCTGTTCCCTACGTCCACCTGATGCTGCACCGCTAGGGTCGCGATTTTGAAGTGAATGTGTGACATCAAAAATAATTGGGCTACCGCTTGATGCTTTTTTCATTACACCAAACCCGAGCATATCAACAACGAGGTTGTCATAACCCATACATGAACCGCGCTCACATAGAATTATCTTGTCGTTCCCACACTCTTCAAACTTATTAATGATGTTCCCAACCTGCGAAGGACTCATGAACTGTGGCTTTTTAACATTGATCACTGAACCTGTTTTAGCCATGGCTTCAACAAGGTCAGTCTGTCTTGCTAGAAACGCAGGTAATTGAATGACATCAACCACCTCTGAAACAGGCTGTGCCTGTTCTTCAGTGTGAATATCTGTAATAATTTTTACCCCGAACTCTTTCTTCAGCTCTCGGAAGATTTCGATACCTTTTTCCATACCACAACCACGGTATGAATTAATAGAACTGCGATTCGCCTTGTCAAAAGAAGCTTTGAATACAAACGGGATACCCAACCTGTCTGTAATTTCTACGTACTTCTCGCAAATCATCATCGCCATGTCACGTGATTCTAAAACGTTCATTCCACCAAACAATACAAATGGCAGGTCGTTAGCAACCTGTACATCACCAACATTAACCACTTTGCTTTTAAGCATAATTTTTCTTACCTAGTAAAAGTAAATATGAGATGCCACCAGTACAAACCAATTCGAACTTGGCGACGTTTCTTGTTGCTATTCGGTACATGCCAAATCATTCAGAACCAAATACCAATCAATTAAGTTGTTCATTTTTAGTTCGTTGTTTTAGTTTATGTAACTCTCACTTTTATTCGCTTTCGTTTTCTTGCGTGGCTTGCGGGAGTTTGAATAAGACTTTACTCTCATTGAGAATTCTAAGCCATTTTCACGAACTTTTATGTAAGGAGTATCTGGCAAGGCTGTGACGATAAAGCCTTCTTTATTCAAACCTCTTTTTCCATGATGCACGACAACGAAAACATCTCTATCTAACACTTTAACCTTGTGAACATTTCTTTGTTTGGTAGTCCCACCTTTTAGGCAAACACTCTGACCCTCATTCACTTTGTTAATGATGTCGGCATAAATCTTTGACGTGAGATTTATCCCGTAGCGAGACTTGAATCGGTTTTTCACTTTGCTCCAGAAGAGGTGACGACTACTTGAAAAAATAGTGTCAGAGCAAGATAAACAAGAATCCTTCCCTGTAAGTTCATCAAACATTACAGCTTTTTCACTACATTTGTAGCATTGAGTATTCATATTTTCACCTAAATTATTTATCTAGATATAAACAACAACCACTTCGGATTTATGCTTAAACAGCTCGCAGCCCTAGCATTTGCAGCACTTATATTAACCCTACACGCAGTAATAATGCCACATTGTTTTTTGATTTCAGCTATGAGGCAGCTTTTAAATTATGGTTTTTATGATTCTCAAGCGCACAAACACTTCATCAACATACACATGGCTGTTGTCACAGATCTAATACTATTAGTTTCAGTAGGAAGGCTTGGGAAAAACTTAAACTCATTATCTACAACGCCAGAGAGATGGCTTAAGGATTTCTAAGAAAAATCCCCCAGATGGGGGGGATTTATTTTGATTTCTTAAGTGAAAGGATGCTTATGCTGCGAGATGTACCACTTTGATTAGTTTATAACCGTTGTTAGTTCTCTCAAGAATACCCTCTAAAACCATCCCTTCAAAGGTCTCACGAATAAGCCTGCGATTGCTAGTAATTGAATCAACGCCTCGAACAGAGGGATTCAACTCGCCGCTTGCTGTTTTAACCCTGATGCTTTGCACAATTTTTTTGTGTTTTTCAGAGATCAATTTCGACCTTGCAGACTTGTTTTGTGCTTCTACAAGCGTCTCTTCAACTAACTCACCTTCAGAACTACAAGAGTCGTAGATTTTGCTCTCATCAGCCATATTTGATGATGCAATAGCTTTTTTAAACGTAGGGGTAACTACGTTGTCTTTAGTCGTAACTTTCTGTGAATCTGGTTTACTCTGAGTTTCTGTATTATCCATTGATTCAACAGCATTATCAGACTGGCGTTCTGTCTTAATTTCAACTAAGACTTCCGCCTCTTGTTTGTCTAAGGAATTTTCGTTCTGTGTCAGTTCAATTTCAGGATTTACATTATCACTACTTCTATTTTGTGACATTGTCACATCACTAATTTGATTTGATAAATCAGTAAGTTGTTGTTGGTAATTAACCATACGTTCATGAAGATCAGCCAACAGTGCATTTGAGGTATCACCAGAGTCTTCCTCTTTACTAGGTTTATCCGCGAGTTTCCTTACCTCATTAGAGTCTTTTTGAATTATAGAAATTGCAACAGACAACATGATTGTTACTAACTCGATGATCCCTGCAATACCAATAGAGATTTCATTTTCAAACTTAGATGTCGTTTCATTTTCAGAAAGTGCTTCTTTTTGTTTGTAAAGTTCTTGGATTTGCTCTGTGACTTTTTTAGCAGCTTGTAAACTCTTGTCGCCCTCTTTCAAATGGTCAATCTCAATACGACGGTTATAGGTTGCCATGTGCGACTCATAAAGCCCCTCTAGTCGGCCAATCTGATTTTCAATCACCGTAGCTTCAACTGTTTGAGATGGCTTCAATACGTTTTTTTCAAGTGCCGAAACAGAAGCCACAAATGAAACTACACATAACATCACTGCAATAGCCGAAGTAAACAATGCCAAGAAGTGGTTTCCGCGAATGAACATGTAGATTGCAATCATTGGGGCTAACACCTTAACGCAATCAAGAATAATCCCCATACCAGCGAGAACGTAAGATGCAACGGTATCACCATCCGCGTAGAAGAACTGCATTGTCAGGGTCGTAGACAAAACAGTCACAATAAATGCCGCAGCAATCAATGCTGACAGCAAAGGATTTTTTGTGTTTTGCACAGTTTTTCTCCTAAGTTTGATAAAGTTGGACACAACACACGGCTATAATACCACAACACACTTTTGTTCCAATACCTCACACACACTTACATGAAAAACTTTTAACTCCTTTGTTTCAGAAAACTATTGAGAATACACACATGAAAATTAACACACACCTTATCGTATTGTTTTTACTAGCTTTAAACGCAGGAAGCACACACGCACACACACAAAACATCAATGAAACCCACAGCGAGCAAGCCGAAATAATTTGTGGTGACTTGAACTTTTCTGCACGTGAAACCCTCATGGATTTATCAGACTTAAAGCGTGACACTGATGAAAACCTTGACAACTTGGGCATTGAAAGTGTGGAAGAGCGTTATGATGTCGTTCTTCAATCAATAGATGTGTACAACATCACCCAATCTGCTTTGAAAGGAAATTGTAGCAACCTACTTTACGGAAAAAACTTCTCTTCAGTTGACTGCTCAAGCAAACACAAAGGTCTACACATCTGCATGTCAAACAGAAAGACCGACGAAGACAGATACACACTTGCCTTTTTTGCACACTTACGCGAAAAAGTACAAACTATTAGAAACAATGATTCCGATGAATAAACAACTTTCATTATTTACGCTACTACTGTCGGTTAGCGCATCATCATTGGCATCTGAAAACACACAGAACACTCCTAAGGAAATTGATATTACGCCTGAGTTCTTAAGTGTTGAAATTGCCACGATCGATAGCACCGATCTCTCAAGCCAGTTACAACAAGAGGATGGAAGCCAAACCCACCTTTTAAAAGCCGACACGATGCTTGGTTTAAGGAGTGATCAGTCATTTGCCTACGTAACTCCTATAAGTAAAAGGGTTGCAGGCATTGAGTCTTTTACTATCATCCAACCACATCACTGCATCCCATTTTTAGATGTGCTGAGAACTAACGCATCTAAGTACGGACTGATTATTGTTGAAAATGATCAAGGTATAGAAAACACATTGGCAGCAAGGAATAAGGATGGCTCAACTGTGATGTTTGCAGAATGCTCAATGGCATCTCAAGAATCTCAGTTTCAAACTGTAATGTACCATATGCCAACACAACACATGCTTTCGCTTGAAAACAATAAGATTGTGACATCTTCGTCATTTAGATCAGGCACCAAGCCGAATACGGCGAATTAAATTTGTGATGTCCAAATACGATTTGTATCTTTGAAAGAAAAACAGATGAGATACAAATCTATCACCGCAGCCTTCGTTGCTGCACTAGCCTCGGCTAACGCATTTGCTGCTCCAGCAGGCGATTTCAAAATCTTAGGCGACGACATTTCTATCGTAGAAGTTGAGCAAGCTAAACAACCTGTACCGCCTGTCTACCCTCAGAAACAAATTAATGACTTCGTTCGTATTGCTGACAATTCAGTTCAAGGAACACTAGCCGACAAACCAGCATTCTTTATCGGTATTGGTATCCATGACAACCGTGGAATCGGCGACAACCTAGAGTCCGAGGACGAAATTAAAGTAGGCGGCAGTTTCCATATCGGGCTTCAAGCTGAAAAATGGGACGTTCGTGGAGAGTATTCATCTTCATCAGCAGACTTTAATAATGTTACTGGCATCCAAACTCTTGGCGCAAACGCCATGTACAGAGCATTTGACAATGACTTCTTTAAAGTTAAAACAGGTCTAGGTTATGACTTGATGATGATCGACGGTGACAAATTTGACGCAGTTAAAGACGGTAAGAAAGAAAAAGTAGATGAGCTAAAATCACAATCTGCTTACGCCGCTCTAGATGTGAGTTCAGCAGTTACTAAGAAGATTAGTGTTGGCGCAACTATCAAGTACCACGTTTTTAAAGATGACCATGCCATCAACTTCCGCGACTACGGCAAAGCAGATGTTCTTGTAGATGACATCTCATACGATTTACGCGCAAGCTATCAGATCACCAACAACCTCGGGCTTAGTCTAATGACAACCTTCGGCTCTGAATTCCAAAAGAGCTCTGGCATCGAGTTAACGTTAGGCTTCTAGATAAAGCTTTACTTAAACAACAACGTAACCCGCCAAAGTGCGGGTTTTTTATTTGCTTGTTGCTGGTAAATATTCATAACCTTTTAATAAATTATGAAGAATATTATTGAACATGGTGGAGAGATTATTGATGACATCCTTGCGCTTCTAGAATTAGAGCAGAGCGATGAAAACATCGATTTACTCAACAACCTAAAAGTGGCCGCCACAAGCTGCGTAGAAGCTGCAACGCTCACTAAATCAAACTACTTGATTGCCGAATTTCAAAGAAATTTGAACATGATTGATAGCGTCTTAATTCAAATCTCCCGAGATGTTGAATGATAGTGAGTTTGAAGCCCTAGCGACAGCACCAGCTTCCCAGTCTTTGTCGAGCAAAAACACCTCAATAAATTCAAGCAGACTGCCAAAAGCAATTTCATATCTTTTAAAGGGAAAAGACCTAAAAGGGTATAAGGTTTTCGACTTTGGCTGCGGTAAATTTTCGAATAGCGAATCTGCTATCGTAGAGGCTGGTGGTGATTACATTCCGTACGACCCTTACAACTTGCCACACGCAACGAATATCGCGTCCATGAGACGCGCTTATAACGAACAGATAATGTATGTGGTGTGTTCCAACGTATTGAATGTTATTCGCGAGGACAGAGCTCTAGAAGAGACACTCGAACGATTAGTCGACCTCTTGATTCACCAAAATAACTGTGAACTTATAGTGACTATCTACGAGGGCAATAAAACCTCAATCGGAGCTATCACCAGAACAGATCAATACCAAAGAAATGAGCCTATCTCTTTTTACAAAGAAAAGTTCCAAAAGCACGGGCTAACCGTAGACACAAAAAAAGGTTGCTTGATAATTCGCAACCTTGTTTAGAAAACTAAAACCTTACTTAAGAAGCTTATCACTCAGATTATATTCTTCGATAAGCTTCTTCCAATGAACAAGTTCTGGAGCCTTGTCCTTCTCTTTCAGCATCACATAACCTTCACGCGATGCAAGGACTCTAACTACTCTGCCCCCACCATTCTTATAAAAGACCATATCTTCTAAGATGTCGTCGTATGTATTAATCTGGTCTTTATCAAGAAATATCTGATCTATTGATCGAATGTTTTCTGCCGGAGCAACCAAAGAATTCATGCCCCAACCATTTGGAACAACCCAGATGCCAAAGTGACTGAACTGATTACGATAACCTTCGACCGTCGTGTAGAACTTCTCTGGCGAAAGCATCGGCTTCAAGTTCCCGATTACAATCCAATTTTGACTCTTTGAATCAAAGCCACAAACGATCCATATTGATTGTTTTTTCATAGCTATTTTTTCTATAACTTAAAAAATATAAATGGACTTTACAAAGAATCAGAATGATAATTGAGTAAAAATGAAACAAAAGAGTTGCATATGTTTAGTTTTAAAGTTTCAAATCGTATTAAATTCCTTCATAAAATCGAACTATTAATTAACAGTGAAAATGGAAAGAAGATAGTTAATTCAGAACATATCCCCTTAATCTTTAGAACAGATAATGTAGCTCGACAAGTCGGGAGGCTTTGGTCTGAAGATATGAATAATAAAACTGACACACACTCTCTTCTTGTCCAAGGTCAATTTGTCATGAAAGCGAGTAAAAATACCCTGAATGTTGTTGTATCAAGATGGAAGGAACAGAAAATTGAACTCGGGTGCGTTGAAATTAAGCAAGGTAACTTTGAAAATGAGAACATCGATATATCGATAAAAAACAATATCTTGTTATCGCTACGACTAGGTGCCCTAACTGCATAACCCGCTTTCATTAATGTAGAAGGTCAGCCACTCTTTCCCCTAAGTGGCTGATTTAAAATCACGTCTTTGGGCTACAGTAGGTACACTTCTTGCTCTACCTTCTTGCCCTTCAAAAGTATTGTTTTTGCAACTGTTTTCACAACCTTTGGTAATGAAGAATTACCAGTCATCGCTTTCAATTTTGAAGCCTCCTCTTTTGTAATCTCAAACCCATACTCATCAATAAGTTTATCTACGTCTTTAGGCACAAGAAACTTTGCTCCAGAACAAACCTTTCTTAGACCATCAAATATCACAAGGCCACCGTAATCAATATCGAACAAGCACAGTACCTCTTGGTAACCCATCAGAAAAGGTCGATACTGCTTATTTAAGATTGCAGAACCTTGTGAAAACATCACGTCATAATCCTTCAAATCAACAGCATGAGAGGTGTTTTCAGTAATGAATTTCATCATCGCCTGATACTCCAGAAACAACTCAAAGTTTTCGATCAATAAGATTTTTTTCTTAAGCTCTGGAAGTTCCCTTGGGATACCTTGATCAAGAATGACGCAATGTGGATTTAGCTGGTGGGACTCTGTGTGGAGTATACACATCGCACCTGATGCACTTTTTGAATGGCTTTTTCCAGAAGCCGCTGCAACGGCTTTTTGTGATGTTGTTTTGTCGCTGCCTATCGCTTTTAACTTTAACTTCCTGTAATCATCATAAGCGCTAGGTTTAATCGTGACTCTGTATCGCTTCTTACCTATGTTGACGACCTGAAAGATATGCTCGACCTCATTAGGAGTTATCCCTGATTCTGCCAGTCCCAATAAAAATCTTTTGTAATGAGTAGGTTTTCCTAACTCTATCTTCTCAAATAGAGCGGACAGATATTGCTTAAAGTGTGTTTTAGCCAAAGTTTTTCTTAATTTTATTAAAATTTCTTGACATATAAAAACCTAGTGTTCTTTTTGTGGTATTATAACTCAACATTTCTCGCGGAGGTAAACTGTGGCAAGCTGGAAAAGTCTGCTTAACCCATGTTCCAATAATCTTTTTAAAGTTGATGTTATCTGGAATGATGGGCAAGAAAGCTACGTTAAGAAGTTCAATAATGGCATCCCTACATTAGTTCACAATGCCGACTTCTATAAAAACGCTCAATTCTTTCTAATCCTATCAGGCAAAAGAAAGCAAAACATAACTGGAACTGCTTATATAGAACTACCTTCAATAGGGAAAGTTAAGCTATTTAGTTGCTACAAAGGCTTCGCCGAGCTCTTTAAGCTTCACTGGGAATCGGTCGGCGTCGATGTCATAAGTGTTGATGACAATGTCACCAAAAAGGAACGAAGGCCAGACAAGAAAACCATCGAAACTGTTTTTGAGTTTTTTAATAACATCTCTAAAAACCTTGATAAAGATGCTATTAAAAAGTCCAACGAGATGTGCGATGTACTGAGTGCAAAACTACACGAAACTTACCTAGCTTCGAAACCTGTAGGTAAGCCTCGTGGTCGCAAGCCAAAAGTACTGACTCCACAAGAGATTGCACATCGCGATAGAATTCAAGCTCAGAAACAAGAGATGCGCCGCGTCTCTTCTAGAAAAGCAAGGACTGTGAGTGTAAAGGCTTCACGAACTCAAGAAGAACCAAGAGTCATTGTTAATGTAGATATTAACAAGTATATCTCTGAGTCCTTAACTGAGTCGTGCGTTAGCAAAAAAGCAATCAAATGCACAATCAATAGAGATGAAGACGGTGTATACCATCTTAACTCGGACGCTGAAAAAGACTCTGAGATCGCAAAGGTTATCACTAGTGCCCCTATTCCGTTCAAAACTAGAAGTGCAGCCAAAGCAGCCAAAGCTCTCATTGAACAATCTCACGAGCAGAAAAACACTTTGTCTCCTTTCAGCCTTTATTTGACAACAAACAAAGGCGGTGTTGACGGTAAAACATTCCACAAAATATGCTCAGGTGTTGAAAATCTGATGAACATCATAGCTGACGACTGGAGTGGTACTCCTATTGGATACTCACTACACAAAACAACAAACTCTTCTTTAGGAAAGATGATGACAAGCTCAAACGTTCCACTTGAGATCATCAAAAAGATGAACAATCAAAGTAACAAAGTAGGCTTCAATCGTACAAATTAAAGCGCATCAATTCACTTATGGCTCCAACATGGAGCCATAATTTTTGAATACTCTGACTAAATTATCTACTTTCATGTAAAAATATCGTGAAACTCAAACTGCTTTTTTGTACCACGTTGCTATCAGCAGTAAATGCAATTGCTGCCCCAATATACAGCAACTACCCATGGACGAGTGAGCATTCCTCGCTATACGTCTACGCGCACGAACATAAAGGCTTCATAGTCGACAACGGGTATGAAAAGTACAAAAACTACCTGAAATACCGCGACCATATTCGTGAAATCACTGACAAGTACAGGGTTCCAAAAGAAGTGGTTATTGTCGCTGCTATCGAGTCTAGCTTTGTTGCTGACGCCAAAAGTAGAGCTGGTGCAGTTGGGATGTGGCAATTTATGCCAGCAACTGCTCGTGACGTAGGGTTAGAAGTAAACAAGCGAACCGATGAGCGACTTGACTGGAAAAAGTCTACAGAAGCAGCTGCTAAGTACCTTAAGTGGCTTGCTGATCAGTTTGGCGGTGATTATGAAACCGCAATTCTTGCTTACAACTACGGAATCGGAAACGTTAAACGCATTTCAAATCAAATCAAAAGTCGTGAGGCTTTTAAGATTATTGACAGTGGAAAGCTACCTAAAGAGAGTGAAGAGTATCTTTTGAAATTCCTCACCTACTTACATTATTTCAATTACTTAGACCAAAACTATGAAGAACTTTATGAATAAATCAGCCCTTTTAGCTGTAGCCATTGCAGTACCTCTATCGGCTAGCGCTAACATCACCTCTATAGTGCCTGCTACTACAGGAAAAATTGATTACCTAGGTGGCCTCAACTATTCAGTAGTCGGTGAAGCAAACTATATGTACGGCATTGAAAACTCAAAATCTGGTTGGCAGAACTCATTCGTGGGCGGTCGACTTGCCACACAACAACTAAACGGGGTTAATACTAACCTTGGTTTAGAAATAGGCTCTAAATTCGATGAACAAGAAAACGAGTATGATCTGAATGTCACAGGTGACTTTGGACTCTCGTATAACAACCATAGTCTAACCATCGGACATGATGCTTGGTTTACTAAACGAATCTTCCCAAATATCTACAGAAGTTCGCTAGACACTAACTTTGAGCACAACGTGATTGGCCGAGAAACAACGGAACACAACCTTTATGTAGGTTATACCGTAATGGTTAAAGATGTTGATGTAAGCGTGTACGCCGATGACAACAACAACTTTGACGTATCTTTTGGCAAGTATGTTCAGGATGTACAAGTAGACGTAAACATTTACGACTACAATGATGACCTAGGTACTTTTCTAAACGGCACCACCGACATCACATCTAGCACTCTAGCAACTGCCGGAGTTGGTTTTATCGCTGGCGAAATTGGATACACCATGGCGATCTCGTCAGTCTTTGAAAATGGCTTCTCAACTTTCAGCAGCTTAGTAGGAAAAGATTCATTCTCTACTCTAACCATTGGTGGAGATTACACTTACCATAACTTAAGTTTGTATGTAGAAGGCTCTTCTGACATTGGTAACCACGAAACACTAGTTCGCGAAAACAAGTTCAGTAGCGGCGTTAAATTCATCTTTTAATTATGAAAAAAACTAACAAACTCTTTTTAACATCAAGCATTGCGCTATCTCTTATGTCATTTAGCGTTAATGCCACACAAGACGGCCAAAGTCATGTATCATTGACTGCTAGCTCAATTGAAGACTTAAAACTTGAAGATATCATTGATACTCCTCAAAAGGCTGCAACCAAGCCAACTTTAAAAGTCGAAGATACTCAGACCGACAAAGAAAAGAGCCAAAACCGTGAAGAAAAACCACTTCCTGAAGACACTCTTCTTGAAAAACTAATTCGAGAAAAGAACTTCACCGAGGCTCTTACGCTCATAGATAAAGACGTTGCACTTAAGTCTTTCGTTTCAGAAGTCGCTGAAGCTCGCGGAATGGCATTAGGCGTCAAAGACGAAATTGCACAGCGCATGAGTACTTTTGATCGCAAGCAAGTCCTTTTGGCGCGTATATTTGACAATCTTCAAATTGAGCTACAGGTAACTATCAACGCACTTCGTGCACCAGACTACGATATTTCTAAAGCAATCCTTAGGGAGTTGAAATTCTCCTCTGACGAATCATGTCAGGTAAACAAAGATTGGTACAACGGATTTCTATCATTGGTCTACGAATGCGGCAATAAGAGCAACGGCTACCTCATTGATGTCGACACCGAAAACTACAGCGTTAAACACATTAGCTCTGATCAGTTCGGTCGTCTAAAAGACGGAATGGCCGACATAGCTCATCACTTTTAAATTTGGAGGTTTAGGTGGTTCCATACTTCATTGGCAAAACCATTCTTTGTGACTTAGATGATGTGATCGGCGCATTTGGCGAATACATCTCTTCTCGTTTAAGCGCTCGTACAGGTATCAAGAAGACTATCGAGGATTACCTAACCTATGAGTTTAATAAGTACCATGAAGCTTCATACGAAGACTTTCTGGATGAAGTTGTATGCTCGGAGGCTTTTAAACGCATCCAACCTACAGACGGCGCTCTAGAAGGTCTTCGCATTCTTAAAGAACTTGGTTACACAATCCGTATAGTGACAGCGCGAGGAGCTTTCGTAAATTCTTACCAAGAAACACTTTCTTGGCTTAAGTACCACACACCTCACTTTGATTCATTAGATGTTGTAGATCCAAGCAAAGAAAGTAAGTCAGATATTTACAAAAAGTATGCTGATGAAGGTATCGCATCCCTGATTGACGACGCGACCCACAACCTCGTAGATGCTATTGAGTCAGGCATTGTATACCGCCCAGTATGTATCACCAGACCGTGGAACGTACAAGACAATAGATTTGTCGATGGTATCAATCGCTTTAGCGACCTTTTCAGCTTTGCAGTAAATCTTCGCAACAAAGCAGCAAATGATGGAAACATTGATTCTGAACTAAAAGCTGTATGACGATAAAACGACTGACCATCAGAGAAAGAAGCAATCGTCTTCATAAAAAACTCTTGACGGGAGACTGGGCTGAAATGCTCGTACATGTGCGAGGCACCAAGGACTTCACAAACATTACAGAGTGCGTTGAATTTACTGATGACATTTTCGACAAGTTGAACGACCTAGAATGCAGTGGCTGTATCACAACTGGACGTAGTTTTACAGCTAGCCTAGTGATACCTGAGCGACTGCTTGACCTTGAGAAAGTCGTGTCAGCCTTATCTAGTATTGATTGCATCAACACGTTCACAATATATGACCCTGTTGATGCAAACCACTCATACGTGTGGGATGAAAAAGAACCGTTCGAAGAAATCGAACGGCTTGGCGTTTACTTTAAAACCAGTCCTTAGAATGAAAATCCTAGCTGCGCCCAAATAAGCGTGTGCATAGCTACCAATATGGTCGGCGCGGCAGGAATTTCCATACTCCTATCATTCATGATCAAGAACCTCGTAAGTACGGTAAAGCCAAAAGTTAGCATTGAAACGCTAATCATGAATAAAAGAGTCAAGCCATCCTCGATGTAATCCAATCCGACACCCCACATTATTGCGCAGAAAATTAATGGCACATCCCCTGCGCCCATAACGCCTACATCCTCTTTCGTGATTAACTTTCTTACCCAAGAGAAAACCGCAAGAAAAACCAAAAACCCTACCAGTCCCATTACAGCATTCTCGAATGCCGCATTTAAGTCCAACTCTGGTGTTATTGCCAATAACAGAGTTGCAGCTATCATGACGAGTGTGTTGTGTAGGTCGTATATCTCTGTGTCTTTTATATCGATCACACACAAGATAATTGATACACACAGCAAGAAAAAGTACACAGCAAAGGCTAGTGATAGTGTGTAGTCAAAAAGGAAACCAAAGGAAATACAAGACGTTACAAGCGTACACAGTTCAACCATGGGGTATTGGATACTTATCTTTTCCTTACAGAACCCACACTTGCCACCAAGGGCGAGGTAACTAAATAGAGGGATATTGTGAAACCAACTCAGCTCAGAGTGACAAGATACACACTCAGATCTTGAACTTGATGCCCACTCAGATTCTACCCGCTTTTGTAATAAGGCTTCGCTTGAACCAAACTTGTGTTCAAAAAAATCACAAATATCAAGCTGTGACAATTTTGGTCTTCGGACTATTTCAACGTTCAGGAACGAACCTACACAGAGAGACACAAATGCCACCATCGACATCAACAACGCTGGTGGCATTTGGTTTAGCTGCTCAATAAAAAAGTGAAATTCAGACATTTTTGAATGAGCATATAAAAATTACATACTCAATCAAAGCACACTAAATACATTTAGTGTCCATAGGCACTCGACCTGAAGTTTCATAAACGCTGCAACCAACTCGCTCCAATGTCATTTTTGAAGGGTTAAGCTGACCAATAACTGTAATGGCTTTACCCATTAGATTCTTAAGTGGCACGTAACCTATCTCAGAGAATCTTGAGTCGTATGAATTGTCGCGGTTATCGCCCATTAAAAATACATGCCCTTCCGGAACCGTCCATGAGCCTTCACGCCAACCCGCTGATTCAGTTACTTGACCTTTCTTGTATTGAACAAAATAGGACTTACCTTCAAGTTCTTCTTTAAAAACAACATAACCGCTAAGAGTGTCAACCATACCTTTTCGAATGAGGTTACCATTAACGTATAACTTGGTTCCCACCAAAGTGACAGTGTCACCCGATATACCAATAACGCGCTTAATTAAAGTTCGATTACGCCCAGCTAAATATGACTTATAAGTGACAACGTCACCCCTATTTGGCGACGAGATTGATGTTAAGTGCTCTTTCGTGAATGGGATGCGTAAAGAGTATGCCGAATTGTTCATAAGAACCCAATCTCCAATTACAAGAGACGTCGACATACTGCCGCTTGGAATGCGAACCCATGTAACAAGCATTGATTTGACTAGTAACACAATACACAAAGTAACGACAAAACCATGACCAAACCAAGGCTTTGATGTGTCCATTAACTTGACTAGTTTTGCCCCCTCTTTATTGATCGCCTTTTGCTTCTTCAAGCCTTCGCTTGGTGCAAAATAATCGATAAGAGAGTGCTTTAGCTTTCCAAAAAATGTCATTACTTATATGTACCACTACATTGTTTATAGAATCAGCTCACCAATTAGCTGATCTAATTTTATGTTTCCGATTGGATCGTACCTTGAATCGATACTATCTAAACGATTGTCTCCAAGAACAAAAAGCTCATCTTCTTTGACCAACCATTTGCCTGTTTGCCAAGGTAAATACACCCTTGAAGCTTGACCTAGAGAGATGGCATAAGATTCCCCTCCTAGGCTCTCTAAAAGCTGACCCGATGTCGACAACTCTGTTACAACAGTGCCGTTAACTTTAAGCACACGGCCATCAAACTCCACAGAGTCACCCGGAAGACCAACAACCCTTTTTGTCATGCGCCCTGATGCTACACCTGACTCATTTCTAAAGACAACCACATCACCCCTTTCTGGGGTGGATATATCAGTCAAATGGCTTTGAGTAAAGGGAACCCTTACTGAATAGGCCAGCTGATTAACAACAACCCACTGATTCTTGCTAAGTGCCGGATACATACTATTACCAGACACAACTGTAAAACTCAAAATTGAGCATTTAAAAACGACCAGCATCAACAAAACCAACACATCAGTCTTCTTGAACCAAGCCTGTTTGTGAAACACCATAAAACCTAACCCTTAATCATAAACCGCCACCACAGCGATAGACCTTTGTATTCTGCCACTTACACACTTCATGTCAAGTGTTTTTGAAAACACATCATACTGCTACTTGTATGCTTCAGCAAAAATTCCTAAGTTTTCCTCAGAAAATCAACCGAAGAGACCTAGTATGAATCATTTATCCTTTCTTAACCCTTCGAAAATGACAGAGATTTACGGAGAAAGACACAAAGAGTATTTTGAATACTTCTGCATCAAATCTAAAGAATTCATTCAAAATAAGGTAATTGCTCCTTCTCAGAAAGCATCCTCATTATCAGAAATGATGCTTTCTTATCAAAACATGGTTCCAACTGCATTTGTTCTTGATTTTATGGGGAATTGCGAACTCAAACTCATGCACAAGTACTTAGAGTTTATTTTTGATTTATCTGTCTCCCCTATAGTTGCAGCAAGCAAGCTAATAGAAGACTACCCTACTATATCTCCAGCAATTACAAGCATTGCTGGTGGTGCCGCAGATAGTGATGTGTCATTTATTGCTTCCGATATAATAGCTACTAGATACCTAATTTTTCGCCACCCTATCGTAAGTAAAGATGTTGAATGTACTAACACTAAAGTTGTCAATTCAGATGAATTTGATTTTTCAGTGGAAACCTCACACTACGAATTGTCCATATGTACACTAAGAAGATGTAGACTAGACTCAGAAATCTATCACTTCATTTCATCAATTGATGAAGAGATGGGGTTAACCACCTTCTACATTCTTGAATCGGCGAACTTGATTTCGAATCAAGACGGTATTGGAGCAAAAAATCTACATTTTGTGGTATTACTATCCGAAGAGCTTCAGCCTCTTTACGAAACCCCCGAAAACAAACAGCTACAACGTGTAATTAGTGCGACTCAGGCAATTGCTTCTGGCAAAATAAAGGCATCCAACAAAACAGCTACAATTTTAGACAAGTTAACGAGAACAAAGAACAAAAAACCTTTGTTCAAAAAACTCAAACAAACTCAAGATAGGTTCAAATAAATGGCAAAGTTGTACTTTACTTGCTCATCAATGAATAGTGGAAAGTCAACCACACTACTTCAAAACGCTTTCAACTACGAAGAGCGCGGTATGGACGTCATGATCTTCAACTTCCATGGTGATACTCGCATGGGTTCTGGCACTGTGAACTCAAGGATCGGAATCAGCGCACCTGCAAATTTATACTCGCCAGAAACAAACATTTTCAATGTCGTAAAAGCCGAACAAAAATCTATCAAGTGCATTTTTGTAGATGAAGCACAATTTTTAACCAAAGAACAAGTTTGGCAGCTTAGCGACGTAGTTGATAAACTCGAAATCCCTGTTTTAACTTTTGGACTTAGAACTGACTTCCAAGGTGAACCATTTGAGGGAAGCAAATATCTTCTTTCATGGGCTGATGAGATCAGAGAACTTCGCGGTATTTGTTTCTGCGGCAAAAAAGCGACCTTTGTCCTAAGGAAAGACTCGCAAGGAAATGTTGTTACAGATGGAGATCAAATCTCTATTGGTGGCGAGGAGCAATACGTCAGCGTTTGTCGTAGGCACTATAAACAAGCTATGGATGATGCTAGAAACGAAATCAAGTAGTCCTGCAATAACCAAAGACAAAGAACCTAAAGCATACGCCTCCCTTGGGCAGATCTACTACAGTGCAGGTGTAGCTCTCTCAAGTGGAGATATGGAACAAGTTCAAATGGAATTAAAGAAGATCAGACAGGCTTGTTTAAAGGTTGAACCCAACCTTAAGTGCATTCGGTAGTAAGCAATAACGCAAAACACCCCTGTGAAAGGGGTGTTTAAGTACAAAACAAAACAAAGTACAAAGGTTCTTAGCAGGTTCGACACTCTGCTTAATTAAAGAATAAGAACTTAATGCATCTTGTTGCAATAACTTATTTAAAATTTCTTCAATAAATCCATTAATGAAGTAATAAACCTTTAAGTGGATCACATTAAGAGCTAATTTTAGAAATAGAATTCACAATAAATGTAGCATTATTGGCAACGAAAAAGACCTCCACATGGGAGGTCTTTATCTTGTGTTGTTATGTCCATCTTTATTGCAGACTTAGGCAAACCAGATAGATGTTCATAATACACTGCTTATTCGTTTTTTAAAACCACAGTAGGTGCCAAATCCCAGTATTTTTTCAATTTTCCCCAGCACTCGTAAAATCCATAACCTACTTCTGTTTTGTAATTCTGAGTATTCAACCGCACTGACCACTCAACCTGTCCATCACGAATCACACCAACTTCAGTTTTTACTTCAAGCCGATAACCAAAGAAACCTCCTCGACCAGATTCTACCCCTATATCTGGATAACCGCCCTTCTGTCCTTCTGCTTTCATTTGGCCTGCCACTCCATTAGACCTTAGTCCGCCATTTGGAACAGCAAACATTAGATCATACATTTCCGGAAGTTCTATTTTAGCCTTTAAAAACAATGCAACTTGCAGAAAATGTTCTTGCTTCCCTTTGTATATGCTTGGGTTTTTTGCAAGACCAACGAACGCTGCTACATGTGGGCATTTGGCTTTCGATTTTGTCGCTACGCAGTATAAAACATCTGAATTTTTATAAACTATCTCCTGAAGCCAAGCAGGTAAATCATCTGTTCCTTCATTACTTAAAGAATGTTTCTTTGCTACCGACTTACCTTTAGACGGGTTAGGGTTAGTGCTTTTGACTAGACTACAACTCGGTTCGTTTCCATTTAATTTTGCAAGAGCCATTCTATTTTGTTCTGTGGGATTTTTTTCTAAAAATTTTTGAAGTTTTTGGGAATCTATTCTCATACCAACCAAGCCTTAATGCTACAAATTCGGGGCGGTTGTGATTTTATTGAAATATCGCTATATTTTAAAGGTAATTAATAAAAATCAATTTTCAGAAAAAGATGATTAGTATCTCTCTACACCAACAACTTCAACAAGCAGCTCCGTGGCAATCGGCGTCTGCTTATTCGTCGTACCCGCAACTAAACTAGTCATCTGAGCAACTTTCCTCAGATGAATGAGGAAAGAAGAGCCAGCCAAGTGATAAAAATCCAAAGTAGCTAACTCGAACCTTTCCTCAGGGAATAGGTTTTTTTATGCCATTTATTTGGCAGGAACCCTTACACCCAAAACAAACATAAGCCACTGTTTTTAAAAGAATTATTTTTTTATTTTTTTTGATTTTAGGGTTGACGAGCAATAAAAACTCATCTTATAGTGTTAACAGAACGAGGCAATGAGCTTCTTCTTGAAAAAATGTGGTGAAGTTCCCGAGCGGCCAAAGGGATCAGACTGTAAATCTGACGGCTCTGCCTTCGCAAGTTCGAATCTTGCCTTCACCACCATAGGGGTATCGCCAAGCGGTAAGGCAGTGGCTTTTGATGTCACCATCCGCAAGTTCGAATCTTGCTACCCCTTCCATATTTAGGCGAGTTGGCTGAGTGGCTGAAGGCAGCGGTCTTGAAAACCGTCAGGTGTTAATAGCGCCTCTAGAGTTCGAATCTCTAACTCGCCGCCATTACAACAAGTATCAATCTTGAATTGATACAAAGTGCGGATATGCTGGAATTGGTAGACAGGCAACGTTGAGGTCGTTGTGCTCGTAAGAGCGTGAGAGTTCAAGTCTCTCTATCCGCACCATTCTCGGTGAATAGCGCAGCTTGGTAGCGCGTCTAGTTTGGGACTAGATGGTCGGGGGTTCAAATCCCTCTTCACCGACCATAAATGTATAGGTGTAGCTCCAATTGGTAGAGCGGCGGATTCCAAATCCGACGGTTGGGGGTTCAAATCCCTCCACCTGTGCCATATTTAGGCGAGTTGGCTGAGTGGCTGAAGGCAGCGGTCTTGAAAACCGTCAGGTGTTAATAGCGCCTCTAGAGTTCGAATCTCTAACTCGCCGCCATACATAAGATGAATGGGGTTATAGCTCAGTTGGGAGAGCGCTTCGCTGGCAGCGAAGAGGTCATCGGTTCGACCCCGATTAACTCCACCATTTGATTTTTAAAAGGTGAGATGTCCGAGTGGCTGAAGGAGCAAATTTGGAAGGTTTGTATATGGCAACGTATCGAGAGTTCGAATCTCTCTCTCACCGCCATAGGGGTATCGCCAAGTGGTAAGGCAGTGGCTTTTGATGCCACCATCCGCAAGTTCGAATCTTGCTACCCCTTCCATTAACTTGTTGTGAATTACTAGCTTTTCATAACGAGGATAGAAATCCAAGCTAGTGACATAGTTCTCAACGGAACGGTGGAGGCAATATCAACCGCTTACGCGGGAGCCTTAGAAGCTTTATGTCGGTGACTTGTTAGTGGAACAGCAACTTTCTGAGAATCCGTTAAAAACCACGCAGTGCGTGGTTTTTTGTTTTTTCACAAAGAACATTACTCCCACTGAAGGTTGAGATGGTGATTCGAAAAGAAGCTCTTATAGTAGGCACTCTAAGAAACCTTCTCTATCAACCTTTCGCAATTTGTTCTTGCAACCATCATGTGACGACTTAACCTTTTGTGAGAAGTTTGCTCAATAAACTTCTGACATGCCTGTATTATCGAACGAACATCTTTCTTGTGAAAGTAAATCCTTTTTACGACGCATTTTGAAAACGCTACATGTTTAGGGCTCGATAGAGATAGCTCTTCCATGACGTACACACCAAAGACTTCACCATGCTCTTCGAGATCTAAAAGTGTTCGGTGAACATTCGTCTCTGGTCTGTTTAATTTTCTAGCCAACCATTTAACGGATTTACCGCTAGATGAGGCTTCTAGTAATTTTAATAGCCCCATTCTATTCTTTGTAATTCGGAAACTCACAGTTAACTGGTCTTGTGTTTATGTTTGTTTTTCGATTGTACCACAATTTTCCCTACTCAAAAATTAACCATCTTTCCAACCTATCCATCGGTTCCAATATTATGTAACTTTAATAATATTTAACTCATATAGAGCATTAAGAATGAAAAAACTTCTACTCGGAGTTGTAATGCTATCACCATTAGCGCAAGCATCTCCAACCCCTTCTCCTTTTGACAGCACGCATAACACTGAGTTTTCAGATTCGCTTTTTAAGGGTGACTATAAAGCTTTATCGTTGTGTAAAGTTTTATCGGCAGAACGTCATAAAGAAAAATTTTTGCAAATTTCCAAAAGTCTTGCCTCAATTGACCCATATTATTTTGACAACCTTGCAAACTTCGACCTAAGAGGAAGGCAGTTTAGTCAATTAGAAGAAAGTGACCTTGATGAGTTTAGGCTGCTTTGTAATAAGTTTGCAGATGCATCGGAACATATGACTAACGAAGATCTCGCAAAAAACATGTTTACGTCTAAACAGTTTTTAGTTTCAACATCTTTTGCTCTTCTTATACAGGAGTTAAAACTACAAAACAGATTAGGTGAAGCGAGATCAACAATAGATACATTCGCAGACTTTGACATCCCACACGCAAAGATCATGAAGGCGGGATTTCTTCTGGAAGACGGCAAAATTGAAGAAGCAACTGAACTTGCCAAGAACGTTGCCTCAGACGGGCTAGCAATAGCTCATATTACGCTTTCAGCAATTTATGATGAACAAGGCTTAAAAGACAAAGCTTACGCATGGTTATATGTTGGTCTAAACGGGGTCGTGAGAGCTCACTCTAAGCTTTTTGATAGGCTCGCAGAGCTTGATTCGCAGTTGTCAGAAGAAGAGCGTATTCATGCCATGTTGTTGAAAGATGAAATTGAGAAAAAGTATCCAGTCAAAAAAATTGTTCATTAGCTGATTCTCGCAACACCAAAACACTGTAATTATTGACAGGCAAAACAATCATGGCAGACTAATGTGCGTTTGTAAGATTCGAGACGCACATAAATGAGCAACCCTAAAAGCATTGACCTTTCTAATTTTAGCGAAACCAAGCCCGATGGTGCCCACTATTGGAAGGCTATTCAAAACTCAATCAACAACCTTCTTTCTGATGAGCATGAAAAGGGTTTCCAAAATTTGCCTCACCCGAAACGATTAGAAGCAGAAAAACTGTTAGTACCCTCATATCTATCACCTGAACATATTGGTGGCTCTAAACGTGGTGACCTATCAACATTATTAAATATGAGCTATATGTTTTTCAAAGGCTCCTTTTTTGATGTTGACGCGTACACAACCATAACTCTCAACAGATTCCCTTACATAAACGACATGCTTAATTCGCACGGCGTAGATCCTCATAACGTCTTGGTTGCGAATTACATTGAGCATTACCACCATTTCCATAATGACCCAATAGTTGAATACACAGATGGCTTGATAGGTTTATTAAACCAAACATCTCTTAGTGGAATAGACAAGATCCCTGTTCGCTTATTAAGAAGCCCATACAAGAGCATGTACCTTGATTTCAGAAATGCTCCCCAACTGCCAACACTAGACGACCAGAAGATTTGTGGTGCTTATGTTTACGAAACAAGCGCACACCCAAAGGATCTAGGTGACGCATACATGGAATACATGCGCACTGAACCATCTCTTAAGCGTCTATCGGACTCTGGGAACCTAGATGACAGCGAAGAGCTAGTATGCCTCAGCATTTTACTCATTGCTTATCCTGAGGGTATTAAGACCATTGACGATGGCTGTTACAGAACTACATTCAGCTTTATGTTCAACGCCAATGCAGATGACGACATCAGCATTGGTGACATCGTAACAGGACATACTGGAGGCATGACTTCCGAAGAAGATTTTAACTTCACTGAGATGAATGAACCTCTCGGGTTGGTCTTCAATTCATTGCTTTACATGAATAGTACCGAAAACGAAAGAAAGGTGTTCAAAGAAGGCACTGAACTAGCGATCAAAACCAAGCAAATCAAGAATCCCAAGAAACTCAGAAAGATGGAAAGGCAGATTCTTGAGACATATGACTTTGTTAGAATTGGTAAAACATACAATCTTGAGGGAGTTTACAGTCGCACATCTGGTGGGTGGAAAGTCTCACCTCACATTAGACGCGGTCACTTCAGGAAACAAAGGTACGGCAAAGACCGATCATTAACACGCGTTCAGTGGATAATGCCTACAGCTATTGGTGGCGACGGCACCACACCTTCACGAGTTAAAGTTCAATAACACTCACAGGGTCGTGTACACGACCCTGCCTACCACACCTACACACCCAAGCATAAAGTGTTGTTTTTTATACACAATACCCACAAACACACACAACACACCCTCCCTATTACGTGTTAAAATACAAATCAGCACATAAAGCAATTTCAGGAACTAACTCTTTACGCACACCACAGTTTGTATGTTCAGATTTCACACTAACTTCTGTGTGCGGCAACACATTAGAACAACTCACATTACAGCATCTTTACCACACACTTTAGAAACAACCACCAGCATCAAAAGTGACAACGTAACGATAAATCACTCATAATCATGAATTAATGGAGAAAACTAATTGTTTAGAAAAACTCTGGCAACTCTCGTTTTAACGCTATTCTTCGTCTTAGCTTCAATCGCGATAGTCATAGCAAAATCCAATCACCAGATTCAAGATGAACTGCAACACAAAATGGGTGCAATAAGCCAAAAATCACCTGTAGATATCATGTCCTTCCTTGGCACGCAGAGTGATAACGCCAAGGTCTCAATTCTGTTTGAAGCCAAAGATCATACAAAAATCTTCATTGCGCACACCATCGATGACAGTATTTACCCATTTCGAGAAATGCTAGACCAGAACTTCACTACTAGCCTTAGGGAATCCAGCATCATCTCTGACGCAGAAAAGATTGCAACTCACGTCATAGACGCAAAGATTGAGGATTTTGATGGCAATACAGAGAGAATGAAGGAACTTAAGACGGAGCTATCAAAGTATGTGAATGGTGAGATTTCTACAGAAAATGAAGATGGAATGAGAGAAGCCTTCTTTTACACAATGATGTTATCCACCCCAATGATCGACTTTAGTGCAGGAATTATCGCCCTAATGTTCATCAAGACAGGAGTCAGTGCAATCAGGTTTTTTAAAGAAGGTTCTGAGCGCAACACCATTCAACTTCCGCTATATGGTTTGATTTGCCTTGTACTTACCATGGCTCTATCAAAGACAGTATACGCAACATCTTCCATTGAGATAGTTAAGACATGCTTGTGTGCAGGGTTACTTTCTACTTTACTTTCGAGCAGGTGTATTGAAGCGGTTCTATCACACTTAAGTAAGAAAGAATAAAGAACGAGAAACACGCCTTAGCATTCACACTCACCACAGTCATGGTACAATTGTGACTGTGGTTTTACTCGTGTAGGTTTAACCCGCCCTGTGTGCTTTTATCGCCTCTTCCACATCCATGTAAGAATGCTCATGGTTGGCAAGCTTAAAAACCGCGTTAAACAAGTCAAAGAAATCTAAAAATCTGTAGTGCCCTTGTTGCTTCTCATCTTCATCCCATGAGTCGCGAAAGCCTTCCTTTCCATAAGTATCCTTTAACAGGCCATACAAGGCAATCAGGCTGTCTTTATCACGAATCTTCATAGCAACCATCCTGCGTACAGAGACAGCCTCTTGTATTTCGTTATAGAGAGATTCATACCCTTCTTCTTCAATCTTGGCTTGTAGATTGTTAATCTTGAGCTTCAGCGCATTAATGTAGAATGAAGGAGCAAAGTGAGCCCACCAGACAGTTTTATCAACACACTTCTGATGCAAACTTAGAAGTTCAGACCTCCGGCTCATGGCAACTTCAGCATTGCGATGCTCTATGGATCTTAGGATGCAAGACGCTTGATTATACTTGGTAAACAGAGAATTAATCTTTTCTAGACACACGATTATAAACCACACATTAATAAAAATAGTGTGCGCATATTGCAAATACACACACTAGAAAACACTACACACTATACGAATACACGTCTTCATCATCATCAAATGGACACTCTATTGGTTCATCATTCATATCGAACCATTGTCGAGTAGAGTTATCTAAGGAACCAAACTTGAATGTCTCAATTAGATACCCGTCACAATCGTCAGGCTTTGGTTGATGAAACAGACCCTCATTTTTGAGCTCAGGAACGACTGTAGTGGGTTCAAAAACTCCGTTCGCCAATTTATACCAATGAATCCTTTCAGTTTGTGCTCCACACACTAAATCAATTGAAATGTAACACTGGTCTTCCTTCACAAGTTCCTGATTAAATCCCACATCGAATGTTTCTGGATAGGAGTTAATGGCAGCAACAGCCTCTTCCTCCGAATTGTACGCAGCCGCACAACAAGAAGATTCTACATCGTAAAAAATGAGACTATCTTTAGCGGCACTACAGTACCCTTTGTTTTTTCTTTGAGGAGATCTAAACACTCGAACAAAGTAGACTCCAAGGCTTACACTTTCCCCAACATCAAGTTGAGTTCTAATCCGAGGAATCGAACAACGATAAAACTCTTGGAAAACAACTTCATTGTCACATAAATCAATATCCAAGCTACGGCTTCCGACATCAATTGAAGCGCGATCCACAGCAACACATTTGAAGTACGACTTAATCTGGTACTCACCAAGCTGATTGAACTCGCCTAGCTGAGCCTCTGCTTTTCCTACATTTAGCTTCTTTCCTATAAGTGGAAACTTCATTACACGACATCCTTACGATTTGCCAACCAATGAAAGTAATCACTCGTACCTCTCAAAGCCCAAATAACTGCCTTTGCAACTATTAGACAGACAGATGCTGTAAGGAAGGCACTAACAAAGTGAAATAGAGTTACGTCTAAGACGTTAAAAAAACTATCGATAGCCATATTCAAAATTTTAGTAAAGGACACTTTTAGTGTCCGTACACATCCCATTGGATAGTAAAAAGGGAGATTTAAAACAATCTCCCTACTTCAAAGGCAGTTAGCCAAGAGTTACGCAAGAAAGTCTCTTGTCTAAATCAGACATCTCTTCTGAAGACGGGTTGCCATCAAGGTCTAATACGCGCCCTGAGATTTGTCGCGGATATAAACCTAGTGAAAGAACCTCCTCGCGAATAGAGACTGGGTCATAATCTAGAGCGTCTACAGATTCGCAAAATAAACCACTGGAACCGAACTCTCTTTCAACCTCTTCTTTCTTCGAGTCTGGAAGGGGCATATACGACCCATCTTCTCTATCACCTTCCCATTCGTACCATGAACGCGCAATGTGGCTGCCGTCTTTGTACTCATCAATGGTAACTATGTCGTAGCACATTTCATGTATGTCACATGCATTATTCAGAACGGCTGTTCTTGCTTCACCTTCGTAAAGGTAGTGTCCCACATGACGAAAAGACTTGGACTTCACTTCATTGTTAGAATGTACACCTACAACTTCAAAATCCTTGCGTTCATGGGTTGTTATTACAAATAAGGGCTGACCTTCGATTACTTCTTTTATGTCAGCATCATAAACCTTGATATCACATGATGTGTCATACAGACGATAAACACTTCTGTAAAAACCTTTTTTCATGTATTTCTTAGGCGTATATTCCTCTGCACTCTGAAACGCTTTAAGCACAACTTGTACGTTCATATGATCCTATTTTTCTGTGAATTAGCGCGTCAGTCTACATCGATTGGATACTGTCTTTTTGCTTCCCTGTAATACTCAGAATCACTCATCGCAACAGTATGCTCCAAAATGGTAGAGCCATGGCGACCACAATATCTTAATAGGCGGTCGTTAATCACTTTTGTCCAGTTAAGAACTAACGGGCTAGAATTAATGTAATCTTCCAACCTAGTATGCATATCCTCTCTTTGACTAGCCGAGGATTTGGCATTGTCACAAAATGCCAATGACATACGGGGTGAATCGCTTGTTTTGTCAGCGTGGAACAACATGCTGAAGTACACTTCCTCTTGGAGGATGGACTTAAACAGCTCGAAGAAGCCTATGAATTCATAAAGAGAATCTTTTGAACGATCTTCTTGAGGAATTGATAGGGTTTCGTAGACATTGAGATATATGGTGTCATCTTTATGAGATACCAACTTTTTAATCTCATTTTTTACGCGTTGCTTTGTGTGGGCACCGTTAAACAAAACACCTGAAAAAATTGCAGGAGATCTCCAACAGTACTTTCCATAAAAGCTTAATCTGTCGAAGAGATCTTTAGCCTTGTTGCTATCTGATAGAATACAAAAGACACCATCGTTCAACATAGACGCCTCTAAAGCTTGCAGAAACGTCGCATCACAACCTGTAGATTTACCTTGGCACTCGCCTAAAGGAATAACCCCTTCTTCAGGATATTCAGTAAAGTACATCAAATAGCGATAATGCCACAAAATATTGGTATCATCCAGAACTCCTTTATTGCCACTTACAAAAGATACTTCTGTTTCTAATTCGTCTTCATAAGGGTTTTTGCCTGTTTCTGGATCATTTTCCACATCTAGAAATGGAACCCCATGCAACTGACAAATCTGCATTAAGTCGCTACCAGAAAATGACGAGTACTCAAATGTTACCTGTAACTCAACATCCATGGACATTTCAGACATCTTTGCCTGATCAACAGGAAGACCTGTAGCCAAAGCAAACTCTGATAGTTCACCAATTGTCATTGGTATTGGCGAGGAAGAATTCGACATAAATTTACCTTTGATGCTGGCGGATGTTTTAAGCCAGTTAATTGCGATTTGGCCTGAAGTGTCTGCACTTCGTTTTCTTAAGGCTCATTAGAATTACTAGTGTCTTTCTGATACCTGATTGAGTTGCTTTCTAGTGCAGTAAGAATTCTTTCGCGCCTATACTCTGCCGAAATGCTAGCTTTGATAGAATCCCTTTTGCCATGTACATAGAAAGCGTCTGCGGGGCAACCTGAGGACACACCTCTCTCATCTTTCCCTAACTCAACAAAGTAATAACTAAACGAACTAGGCTTACCAGAAGCAACCACGTCATTGATCAACAAAGACATTCGTGAACCCTTTGGCAAGGTGCAGTCAGAAATAAGCTTCCATTTACCGCTTCGATCGAATGGCAGAAGACTATAGTAACTGCCATTCAGTCCAGAAAACTCAATTGTTGATACATCAAGCCTATTGTTATCCTCAAAAAGGTATTGATTGACATAAGGAAACCAAGCCAGTGAAGTGCCAACCACAAAAATTGCAGCCAAAACAGAACCTGTAAAAAAATTTACTGACTTGAACATCAAACTTCCCTTAATTGAAGCACTTCTCACCATACATTTCTTGTATTTGAGCGGCGTATGTACTTTCGATTACTTTGCGTCTCAACTTCATTGTCGGTGTTAACTCACCTCTAGACATGCAGAACTCTCTTGGAAGCAGCTTAAAAGCTTTGACCTGCTCAAAATGCGCAAGGTGCTTCTGTACTTCATTTAGCTTGGTTCTAATGAGAGCTTGAATTTCCGCACTCTCAAGAAGGTCAGTGCGGGACTTCCATCTGATACCCAATTCTCTAGCACACTGCTCTAAAGAATCATACGCAGGAACGATCAGCGCAGAAACAAACTTCTTACAGTCAGCGACTACAGCAACCTGCTCAAAAAGTGGTTCTTGAATTAAAGCCCCCTCTACTTGCTGAGGAGCAATGTACTTACCATTAGATGTTTTCATTAGCTCTTTGATGCGCTCAGTCAAAACAACCTTGCCGTCAACTAGGGCTCCAGCATCCCCAGTCTTAAACCAACCATCATCAGTAAAGACTTCATCTGTAGCTTCTGGTTTATTGAAGTAACCTTTCATGACAGTGTCACCTTTTACAAGAATCTCATTGTTACCATCATTGGAAAGCTTAACCTCAACACCACTCAGAATTGAACCTACAGTACCCAGTTCCATTTCAGAACTCGTGTAGCAAGATATTGTCGCTGTCGTTTCAGTCATTCCGTAGCCATATGCTATTGGCAAGCCTATCGACTGAAAAAATAAATTTACTTCATCTGATAGTTTTGCGCCGGAACATGGCAGCATTTCAGCCATTGGAAATAGCTTTTTCTTGATCTTACTTAAGACCAAAAACGATGCCAGTTTGTGTTTAAAAGATAACCACTTGGACTCAACACCTGTACTCTGTTTTGACTTTGCCCATGACGAGCCGACGTCCAACGCCCATTTGAACAATAGCCTCTTGTGTTTAGGTGCAACCATAACCTTATTGCAGATAGTCGTGTACATCTTCTCGTAAACTCTTGGCACTGCACACATAACGGTGGGACTAAACCACGAAAGAGCCTTTTGTAAAGAGTTAGGATTATCTAAGTAGGTGTTTCTACCACCACGATACAAAACATAGAATGTCCACGCTCTCTCAAACACATGGCTTAAAGGTAACAGTGCCAAGGAATCTAGTTTTATCTTAGCCCCTAAATGGAGATCGTGATTCTTAAACTGACTCAAAAAGTTCCCATGACTCAGCATTACACCTTTTGGCTCGCCTGTAGTACCAGAGGTATAGATAAGAGTAGCTAAGCTATCTCTACATGTTGCCCCTCTTCTTCGGTACATTTCTGCCATGTCGATGTACGAATTAGCATACTTTTCTACGACAGAATCATAGAGAGCGATTTCTGAGAGTTCACTGGTCGACAAATGTGACGAGAGATTTACTGAATCAAGACCAATTACATGATCAACCACACCATCGGCTTTTAGCTCCAATGCCACTTTTGCTTGTTCATGCTGCCCGACAATTAAAATTCGGGCATCTGAGTCTCGAAGAATGTACTCCGTCTGCTCTTTTGTACTTGTTGTGTAAATAGGGACAACCACACCATTTAAAGCAAGCACAGCAAAATCAGAAATCGTCCACTCAGGAAGATTACATGACATCAGAGCAACCGAATTACCGCTCTTATGACCAATATCAATAAGGTACTGGCTTAACGCTTTAACGTCATTGTCGACGCCTTTCCAAGACCATTCAACCCATTGTCCCGCCCTCATCGAGCGCAAAGCTATCTTTTCTGGTGTTAGACCAACATTCGATTCTAGTATATCAAGTAAGTTCTGCATGATTTATGTACATTTAGAGGAACTTAAAAGCACGTTCCTGACATTTTCGTTTAGAACATGTTATTTCCTAGAGCCAAACATGTACACCAAGATGCAGATGAAAAACAACTAGTCGGATCAGTCTTCTGAGTTATATGTACGCTTATTGCGTTCACCCTGAACGAATGAACCTCTTAGCATGACCAAGAAAGCTGACTCTTTTGATTCAAATTTATGCAATAAATCAATTTCATGCTGACTTCTGAAGTAGCAAACTGAGCCGCGTTGCTCAAATTCAACTGTATAACCATTATGGTCATCTTTAACCATAGTGTATGTGAACAAGCTACCATCTAATTCTAGAGCTGCTCTAGCATCAGCAAATGTCAGAATGCTTTTTAGATCTACAATTTTGACCTTATTGTCAGCCTTGCCATCGTCTAGGTTTAGGAATTCTAAATTTAAGAAATAGGTATTTGGGCGAGCCGTAGCTGAATCACCCTTGTCGTACGCCAACCATCCTTTGTCGATAATTATCAACATGTTACGAACAACAGTAGATCGGTGGAGGGATGCTCTTTTCGCAATTGTCTTGTATGAAGGATAGCATCGACCTTCGCCATCCATCCAGTAATGCAGAGTCATCAAAATTAAACGCTGGGTGTGAGTTAAATCAGAATCGTGCAACGCTTCATGTAAGGGCTTAAGGAGATCAAATTGTGTTCTAGGCTTTTGTTCGCAAGATGGCTTTTTGCCATTAGTGCGATTCGCCTTGCCCCCACCATGGCTAAGAGTATTTTTACCTACTCTACCTCGGTTGTTGCTGCGCTTCTGGTTATGCATAGTTAACTCACTATCTAAGACCCCTCCAGTAGTAATTTTTTTATTTGAGCGGAGGAGTACAACGTTTTAATTTTGATTATTTTCCGAGCACATTCCCGTAGAAATAATGCCACAGTGACGCGCAGCATATCCAACCTTGACATTGCGATCAACAGCCACTCGAAAATTTTTACTGATCAGGAATTGAGTTTCACCTCTAAGTCATTGATTTATCAGTATTTTAATCAGCTATGATTTTGAAAGTATAAACCAAATAAATATTCGCAAAAAACATAGAGCGACTAGGTGGTCGTCCTATTCAAAATATCTAGTCGTTAAGCAAGAATTTCCTAGTCGTTGACCCCGAAAGAAACAAACCATTCAGATCAAATTAATTAAACAAACCGCTAAGCGCTCAGCTTGTGATCTTTTTGATCATTAATTGTAGTAAAACCAGATATTTCAGATCACATTTACGAAACATAAATACAGGTGATTCTATTGTTTTTGAAAACAGAAATATCCCCACTAAGTATGAAACTTATAACCTAGTCGCTCATAATCCCTCCCTAGTCTTGCTGAATCATAGATCTAGTCGCAGGATGTTATAAAACCTAGTCGTAGGTTAAGAAAGAAACAAACTAACTAAAAAACCAATAGAATAAATTCCGCCATTGGCGGCTTTTTTTTGGATTTTTCATTTTCTTAAGAGAAGAAATTTTGAAGTGATGTATATTTTAGTTAGACTTAACTAAAAACGAACATGAACATTCTTATTGAATATCTTGAAGAGGGTGACGTTGAAGCTGAAGCTCTTGGTAAGATTTGTGAACGCCTTCAGGAAAACGGCAAAGACGAAGAAGACATCAAAGACATTCTTCTTAGCTTCATTGAAGCAGGCAACCTTGATTCAGATAACGAAGACATCCTTCTAGATCAGATACAATCTCTAGATGGCTTTGACGTATATAGATTCTCAGCATCAGACGAAGAAGAGTAGAAGCGATTAACCACGCTCACGAAATGGCGTGGTTATTTAGTAATAATACCCTTTCCAACTTTCATGAAAGACTACGTTTCTTGGAACTTGTATATCCTTGGTAAAGAGCTCGAACATAAAATCTGCTGAATAGCCATTCAGATTACGATCAAATCGCCTGTAAGGAACAATAAACCACTTTTCTGGCATCGAAAGAGCAACTTCGTATAACTCAACTATATTCGTGCGAATTTGCGTTGATGAAATACTGCGAAATCCCGTCCTTGAATAGGTAATACCCGTTTGTTTTTCGTAGAAGTTTTTAGATAAATTCTTTGTCGGAAGAAGGTAAGACTTTCCGGAAAGCCCTCTACCTTGCCTTTGTATAGCCCCCCAATAGGTTTTTGCAATCAACGCAAGACCAGCACCATGCCACCCAGTTGGGTTAGAACCAACAACCAGAATACAGTTTTCATGTTTTTTTGGGTCAGGCTTAGAAATCTCTTCTCCACTCCAATACTTAAAATTTTTAGGCATTACATTTTTTGAATTTTTGGTTTTTTTCACTGTATCTTTATTATACTACATCCTTCAAAATTCAAACAGTAAATCATTTGCAATCAAACACTTAAAATGGTTTTATTTCAACAACAAACTAACTCAACAGAAAAAAAACTATCCACAAACACATCTTTAAATTACTCCCTAGAGTTAACTAACAACTCATTTTCAACCCGGGTCGATTTTCATAAAAAACAAATTGTGGTATCAATACTAAAATTAATTCACTTTGAGGGGACTGTTTTGTATTTGAAGTCTGAAAAAGCCTATGCGTTCCTTTTCACCTCTGCTTTACTGATTGGACTAATATGTATACTGGTGTTTGTTTATGATGGCGGCATCTTACGAGCAACCAGCAAAACAACGGCTGTACTAGACCCCAATTCTTCCTCGATAAGACCAATCGAGATATTCTGCCCAAACAAAGACACCTTGATATCAATTAGAACCGAAGAGTCTTTAGGAGCTGAAAAGGGAAAAACAACATTGCTTTTCACCGATGTGAAGGTTGAATGTCATGAAACAACCCTTGAGAGACGTGTAAAACACTCCTCAGACGCCCCTGACGGGTTTCTGGATGATAACTTGTTACTTACTGACATTAGGTTAGTACAACGCCCTGACGGGCTTTATGAGGCGACCATCATGAGCATAAAAAGCCCAGATGATCCTGCGAGTTTCGTTTACGATGTGGTCAAAACGTTCGTTACGCCATTCTTAGTGGCGGATGACCAAAAAAATTCCGTTCAGTGAAATTGACCTCAAAAATGAGATCATAAAAAAAGGGTCGCTCAGCGACCCTCTCTTAAATAGGTTAAGCAACCTTTATATTTGCAGTTAGCATTCCACTATCACACAAGAACGAAGAGACCTCGCCACCAATTGAGCCGTGACGAATTGCGTACTCAATAAACGCCTTGGCATAACCGATCTTCGAACCGCAATCGTGGCTGCGTCCTGAAAGAACATGAGCCTCAACATCAGAATCCACCATAAATTCCTTGATAGCGTCGGTAAGTTGGATTTCCCCACCAGCACCAACACCTGTGTTAGCTAAGCGCGACCATATACCTTTATCGAAGATGTAACGACCAACAACAGCCAAGTTTGAAGGTGCTGACTCAATTGACGGCTTCTCAACGATACCTGTCATCTTAACACTTTCACCTGAACCAATTTTAGCCCCATCTAGATCGACAATTCCGTACTGCGGGATAAGATCTCGATTTACTGACTCAACCATAACTTGGCTTGTGCCAGTTTGTTCAAATCTTGCTTTCATGGCCGCGAGGTTTTCTGTAGTTAAGTCGGCGTCATACTCATCTATCAGTACATCCGGAAGAACAACTGCAAAGTCGTCGTCACCGATCATTGGTTTTGCACATAACACCGCGTGCCCCAAACCTTTAGCTTCACCTTGGCGAACGTGCATGATTGTGACATCGGCTGGACAGATTGAACGCACCTCTTCAAGAAGTTCGTTTTTCACTCTGTTTTCCAATGTCGTCTCAAGCTCAAAACTAGTATCAAAATGATTTTCGATAGAGTTCTTGCTTGAATGTGTAACTAGAACAATTTCTTTAATCCCAGAAGCTACAATTTCCGAAACCACATATTGGATTAGTGGTTTATCAACAATCGGTAGCATCTCTTTTGGGATTGCTTTCGTGGCAGGCAACATGCGAGTGCCTAGACCAGCAACTGGCACAACAGCTTTCATGGATGGGAGCTCCTATAATTTGAATTTTAATTTGGCTATCAATCTGCCAAATAGATTTTGATTTTCGTTATTTCCAATCTGATTCTCAACGATTGGGTTTGGTGAGTCATAGGGGTATCTTTCGTTGTAGTACTCCATCAATTCACGCGACTCACTACTGTAATCTCTAGACCAAAGCTTAGTACCAAGTGAAATCGAAGAATTTGGTACACCCATAGAAAGATTCCTCTGAGGTACATCCTTAGTCACAACTGAACCTGCACCAATGATACTACAAGCGCCTACCCTAACGCCTTTAGTCAAATAAGCACCCTGACCTACCCAAACATAAGGCTCTATAATAACCGAACCTTTTGGGACATTGATCTGTTCGTTTGTGTCCATGTCAAATACGGGATGCCCATCAGTCAATCTTATGGTCACATCCGGTGCAAACATGCAATGATCACCGACTATTAATGATGGGTTTGTATCACCAGCATTTAAACCAGCTGTCCATCTATTGTTAGATGGTGTAGTAACCCCTGAACCTATAATCATCTTACACTCGGGACGGTTTGCACTCAGCACAAGCTTTTTCAGGTTACATTTGTTTCCAATCCATATAAGCACACCAGATGACTCAACGTTCACAATTGACGATGTAGCTCTAAAGTCCTTACCAAGAAACAACTGTGAGTTCTCGACGCCCTTTTTGTAAGCGATTCTCAAACCCTTAGGGATCACTCCATCCTTAGAGTAAACTTTGTTACTCGGGTGCGTCTCTATTCCTAAATCTGAAGTACATATCTCTATATACTCCGTTGAATCCAGAGAAAAGCCAGACACTAACTGTCCAGCTTGCTCAAAAAATTTTGCATTACTCACCAAAAAAAATACCTATGTTCTTGTTCGATGTGTTCAACAAGTCTCCTACAACACTCACCATCAGTGTTTGGCAGAGCATTGGTGCATCTTGGAATCACAACAGTTTCAAGCAACTCATCATAATCACTTTCAAGATTCGACAAACCATCAATCATGTCTTTTGATGAGTAGTAAACCTTACCAAAGCCGTGTTTTTCATAGTCAAAGTAACCCTTTGAGTATGAATGCCCTTTAAAGAACTCTTCGTGGTCGAATTGGAAATACATTGTCATTTTTTTAAGAGCAGCCATCTCAAACGCAACTGAAGAATAATCTGTAACCAGAAGTTGATTTGTACAGAACAGATCTTGCATCGATTCTTGACTAGGCTTTACAACTTGAATGCTTGATGGCAGCTCAAAAACATCCAAGTACTCTGAAAGTTCAGCATGAATGAAAAACTTGATGGTATAGCCACGAGATGTCATCAATTTTAATTCTGGACTGCTTAGTACTGCATTCCAGTTTTTGTAGAAATCTGATTCAAGAAAACGTTTTTTCGCTTGCCCTTTTGACTCATTTGCACCTCGCTTTAAGTACTTGCGCCAAGTTGGCATGAACAAAATTGATTTATCTAAAGTTTCATCGCATCTTTTAACCAATGCATCGTGACGCGGTAAACCTGCCATCAACACATCTTCTTTAGTAAAGCTGTAACTTGTGCCATCTGCGACAATAGATTCGTACTCCGCAGGAGACGAAGTCAGAAAAGTAGCAAAAGGTTTGTTGTTTAACCACGCAGAGAGGTCGTCTTTGATCACACCGTGTTGAAGGAATCTGTACGAATAGGTTAGATGTGAACCAAACTTCTTACGAGGCAAGATTTCTTCAACACCACTGTTTGCATGAGAGCTTAGATATTCATCTGCATTAAGTAGAGCGGCATAATGGCGGGTAGAGCCCCACTCGATTAGCCTAAAGCCTTCTGCGTCAAGTCTGTGCCAATCAGGTGTTCCTTTCTCAATCACATAAAAAGAGTTGATATCCGGCCTTTCGTTTTGAAGGTATCTCATCAAGTGTTCAGCATTGTCGTCTGCTTTATCAGGTCTATCATGTAGCAACCAGCAATGTTTTAACCCCTGCTTTCCAAAAGCCATTCCTTCCGCTTGTTCAATTAGCTTTTTCTCACTTGCCGAAAGAGATACCTCGGTAGTGCTACCGCGCATTGCCATGTCCAATAGATCAATACTGGATATTTCTGAACGCAGTTCTTTACCCCCAATTGAAACTGACAACGGCTTTCCTTCCAAAGAACTAGAAGCATTAATCTTCTCTTGTGTAGTCCAACCGTATGTAGTTACAGCAAGTACTTCACCTAGAATGCTATGTTCAATTCGCTTTAAGCAACCCATGAACTTAATGTCAAATTTGCTAATTTCAGGCGAATGAGAAATGTGAGCCTTGATAGTTCTCTTCATAGCGTTAGCACCACGCACATACAGAACGTGATTTGAAGAATTAGGCTTTTCAGTAAGAGTAATCATCATTTCACGAATGTATGCAGGCATTCGATTGGAATTAAATCTGGTGATTGCATTAGGTGAAATGTAAGAAAGCACCTCACGAAGAAGAGACCTGAACTCACCCTGTTGCTCTATGCTTAGAGGAAAATCCGAAGCAGGTTTGTTTGTCATGCGGCGGAAATACCAGCCCAAGTCGTAAATGATTGTGTTTTGAATGAACACAGGTACGAATCCCAGAGACTCAATAGAGACACGAATCATACCCAAATGACCAAACTTAAGTTGGTTTATGTATTTTTCCGGTTTAGACCAAGCTGTATCCAATGTGGAATCTTTAGCCATGCGTTTACGATAGATGTAACGAGCATCTTTAACAAAGCAGCGCTTAAAATCCTTGTTAACCAGATTGAATGAGTTAGCAAAAACTGCATCCTCAAAAGCAGGACGCATTTTCACATCAAACTTCAAGTCGTGTTTTATGATAAGTTCACGCTTAAACATAGTGTTGTTTACATGACAATGGATTTCACGAGGACTATCCATAACATCCACAACTCTTAAGCCATCTTTAAATCGCCAGCCTAAAGGGTGATCGTTGATTTCTCGGTTTTCTGATTCATAGAAACTACGAAGCTGAGCAGAGAACATATTGCACGAAGGGTTCTCCTTAATAGCTTTAAACATGTGCTTAAAGAAGTTTTTATGGAGAAGGTCATCCGGATCACAGAAAATGACCCAGTCCCCTTTAGCTTTTCTAATTCCCGCATTTCTTGCGCCAGATTGACCTACATTCTCACCCAAGGAAATTACCTTGATATTTGCTGGATATCTAGCAGCCCATGACTCGCATATCTTTTTAGAGCCATCAACACTCGCATCATCAACTAGAATCAGTTCAACGTTCGAACTAAAAATCTTGCCCTGATTTACAACCGAGGCGATATAGTCATCCAAGTATGACTCTACGCCGTAAACAGCAGAAATAATTGAAACTTGCGGATTTGACTTGATTTCTAGAGCGTTAACTTTGCGTTCTGTTTTGTTACGGGGCGCTACTGCTCCCCCAAGATAATTAATGAGTCTTTTCATACGGGTAACCAAAGGAGTTGGATCTTTGAGCAATAATACCACATACATATAGAGTTGACATTCAAGATGCGTTCCTGTTTCTGATTATTTGTGGTATTTTGAGTGGCTGATTTATTGGATTTTCATGTAGGTGTAGAATGACAACAACAATCGCCAAAAATCGAAGTGCATTTTTCGAGTATAAAATCGAAGAAACTTTACAAGCCGGATTAAAACTTGAGGGTTGGGAAGTTAAATCTTTGAGAGAGGGTAAAGCAAACGTCAAAGAAGCTTATGTCTTCATTAGAGACGGAGAAGCATTTATTAGTGGTATGCAAATTGTGCCGTTGATTTCTGCATCTACTCATAAGGCAACAAACCCTACTCGTGTTAGAAAGCTTCTTCTTAATAAAAATGAAATTGAGAAGATGCTAGGTCTCGTTGAGCGTTCAGGATACACCCTCGTTCCAATCGAGCTTTACTGGAACCGCCAGTTTGCAAAGCTTAAAATTGGCTTAGGTAAGGGCAAAAAGCTACACGATAAACGAGAAACTAAGAAAGAAAATGACTGGAAAAGAACTCAAAGTCGAATTCTTAAGCAGTCAGTTTCTTAAATTTCATATATTTTGCGCATAACTAGTGACACAGGCACTAATTGTGGTATTATTTCTTTACGGGGTGGTTCTGGATTTGACCGGACTACGACGTTTCAAGGAGCACGTCGCGGGGCAGTTGGCCGCGTTAAAAAACTGCAAAACTATATTCGCAAACGACGAATCTTTCGCTGTAGCAGCTTAATACCCTGCGTATAGCCTAACCTCTCTAGCTTCAGCTTGTAAGACGGAGATCAAGGTTAGTCAAACCCAATCAAGCTAGTTCATGGTCTAAGCCGCCGTCTTGGAAATGAACGAATTTTAATACTGGCTAGCACTTTGCGCTTCGGCTACTTCCCCGTTCCATGGAAGTCATTGTGTGAAAATTAATTTGGAACTAAACGTGTAGCGCCGAGAAATTGTATGGTTCGACACGGCGGTTCGACTCCGCCCCACTCCACCAATTTCAAAAGGCTTCCCGAGCCATTTACTGCGCGGTAAGGGAATCTATCGATGGATTAAATTAATTAACTCACTTTTCCATCACATGCCATCAGTATTATTACTGGTGGCTTTTTTTTATGATTTTTTCAAACAAAAACACCTTCTCTGGCCAGTAATCACTGAATGCCAAATTAATTTAAACAAGCTCATGAAATTTAATACAATTAAATAAAAATGAGCGCAGATATTGAGCAGTTCCGTAGCACAGTAGATGGCAGTTTATCCATAACTGTCGTTGATGCCGTCAAAACTTTAGACGGTCTAGCCAACAACAAGCCATATGATACCAATGTGGCGACAACTCTAACTCGCTTAATCAATCTAGAGGAAAGCTTTAGATACTGGTTAAGAAAGAAACTTCTTGAGCAAAAATTAGAAGACAGTGTCGACACGTTAAACCTACTTGTAGAAAAATCAGGCAAGAAATTTGATCGAGATGATGATTTAAAAGAGGAGATCCATTCCAATCCCCCGTCATCAGTCGAACAACAATTTTCAGACATCGCAGGTCAATCAGAAAAGAACCCAACACCGAAAATTAAGTGGAAAAACCTAGATTTACGTTTACTTGAAGGTTGGTCTTATGATGAAGGACGCGATTCATATCACCTCGGTTCAACATCCACTCCAGCTGTAATATCTTTCAGTCACTCAAAAACAGCCAAAGTAGATAAATCATTCCTTCCAGATGATGAAAACATGCTTAATCAATTAGCTATTGCGTTAATCGACAAGGGATTCAATCCAATAGATATCTATGAACAACCGTCATTAAGTGCCGAAGAAAACACTAGGCTATCATCCCAACTAACAAAAGCTCTTAAAGAGCACGGTTATGAAGGCGAAATCTTTACTGGCGTAAAACTCAATAAACAAGTCAAGAATGAAAAGAAATCACCTCAGAAAAGTAAAGAGACTGAAAAACAGAAGCCTCATGAACAAAAGAGTGATGCGGAGAAGAGTGACATCCGAGAGGCGAAAAGCCCGAGTAAGGCAATTCTTGAAATAATTGATGAGATTAGTGAAATCGCCGTTCGTAATGATCGACCAAATGAAGAGCCAACACTAGATCTCATCAATGAGCGCTTAAGAGGTATTGTAGGCCAAGACTATAGTTTAAAACTAAACCATTCGGAAAAAGGTGCTAAAAGCTACACAGCAACATTGCAACACTACAACCGAGAAAATAAATCTCTTGGTAAAGAAATTGTGGTTAAAGAGTCTTTATCAGTAGAAGCTCATGAAGCGCTAAATGACATTCTGTCACAAACACCCCAGCACGCAACGTACTTAGCTACAAACTTAGTGACGATACTTTCTCAAGCCGAACACGCCGGAATTGATTTGAAGGATTTTGGAAAAGTTAAAGACAATACGATTGAAATTAATACATTCAAACTAAGAAAAGCTCTGAAATGTAAAGGTATGCCACCTAACATCAAGAAGATAAAAATAGACCTTGATTCTGTTTGTAATTCAGGGCTCCCTTTGATCCATGCTGAAGTTAAATTCTCAGACAAGTCTACAGGAACAACACGTCAAGTACCTGTTACGATAAGCGCACAGTCTTTGCCATTCGAACAAGCCGGAATCGGAAACATGCTAATCAAAGCTTCGAAGCAAATGAACAGCAATGACTTTGTAAATAAACTAAAAAAAGCTAACGATGCAGCGAAGTCTAAAGAAGCGTCGGCCACTCAGCAATACGGAGATATTCATGAAGTCGAAGACACGCAAGAACCGCAGTGGCATCAATACGATCAAAGCTCAATCAATGTCGACGATGACATGAATTCATCTACACCACCATCTTATTTTACAGATGAGCCTATGCATGACTACAGTGATATGCCGCAATACGATACAGATGAACGTGAACAAAGCTTTACTTATGACGACTGGGCAAGGTCTGAACACCAACATGATGAAAACAAACCCGAACCTAAACAACCAAGATCTCCTTCCCCCCGTCCTTAAAATTTGGTAAACAAGAAGAGGTGCTTTGCACCTCTTTTTATTTTAGAGGACTTAAAATGGGTACAAAACAAAGCAAGACAATCCAAGCTAATAATTCAGCAATTCAGGTAAAATCCGGCGACAAAGAGATTACGCTTAGCCACGTAAAGAAAATAATCCACGAAGCAAAAGCAGCATTTGTTTTTACAGGTGCGGGTATGTCGGCATCTTGTGGGTTACCAACATTTAGAGGAAAAGAAGGGTTTTGGAACCATTACCCACCATACCGAGATATTGGAATTTCGTTTTATGAGTTAGCAACACCAAACACATTTGAAGCAGACTTCTCACTCGCCTTGGGGTTTTATGGAAGTAGACTTCAAGACTACAAAGAAACAAAGCCACATGTCGGATACAAACTAATAAATGATTGGCTTGAGGCACTACCGCGTAAAGGCTTCATAAAAACAAGTAACGTGGATGGACTACATTTCCATGACGGATATGATCGTGTTCATGAGATCCACGGTAGCATCAATCACTGGCACTGCCTTCGCCCAGAATGCTCAACGAACCATGGATATGTTAACCCACCTGAGGTAAAGATAGACCGTAAGACCATGCGATCTAATTTACCTGATTCTGCATACTGCGAGCACTGCGAAAGTCCCTTGAGACCAGCAATCTGTATGTTTGAAGACTGGGGCTACCATTCCGAACGCTCTAACAAACAAGCTGTAAGGTTTTCTCAATTCACAGCAGAAATTCAAGATCACCCTTGTGTTGGTGTTGTGCTAGAGATAGGTGCAGGCTCCGGAATACCATCAATACGGTTAGCAGCTGAAAACACATCCGTAAGCACCTTCTTCACTCACATCGTCATTAACCCTGAGGATGACTCTGACAAGTACATTCGTCGTAAAGATGTAATCTACGTTATTGGAGATGCCGAAGAAGCAATCATTGAGCTGCTTGGGTAATGCAACAATTAATGATTTAGTAAAAGACTTAGATTATAGTCCTGAACACTTGCAACAAAGCAGAAAAGCAGAACCTATGAATTCAAAAATTGGTAATCAATCAGCATCTATAATGGAACTTTTGAACAAAATTTTAGAAGCATCCGAATTAGGTTTGATTGCAGGCAACCAGATTAAAGTTGGCGATTTACACAAAATTGCTGAAATTCACTGTTTGGAAAAGTACGGTGAAAAGATACCCTCACTAATAGATCTTTGTGGAGAGGAAGTTGCAGAGAAACTACTAGAACCATCTTGGAAATCCCTACAAGAAACAAAGCCTGAAAATACGATTGGTGGACACTACCTTGTTAAAATCACGAATGATGTCGTAGGCGAATCAGTTACCGCTGGGATCATGTCACTGGATAACTTCTACAGTGAAACGCAGTTGCGAATGGGACACCGTGGAAGACCGTTCTTTGGTGTGACGCATTGGATGGAATATCCTGAAGGTCATGAAGCTGTCTTCGTAATTGATGGAGATGAAATTAGCCGAGATGAAGCATTCGACATACTTCGAGAAGGTGGTGCTATCGCTAACGTGTACGAGGGCGAAGCTAGTTGGATGGTAAATAATAAGGATGGAGCAGTGTGTGACAACGGGGAATGGATCTCTAACTTAGAAGAACATCTGAATTACTACAGTCGAAAACATTATGAATCGGGTTGGTTTAAATTAATCAACATCAGGTTGTAATCAGAAGAAGCATAAAAAACAATGCCTTAACAACACCGCTTCCAGATCAAGATTTTTTTAAAACAAATTTTTTTGATTTTTTTTCGCGTCTCGCTTGCTGAGTAATTTAGTAATTGATATATTAATTTCACAGAGCGGATGAAGCTCTGTAAGTGCCGACTTAGCTCAGCAGGTAGAGCAACTGACTTGTAATCAGTAGGTCACCAGTTCGACTCCGGTAGTCGGCACCAAACTTGTTCCTCCATAGCTCAGTTGGTAGAGCGACGGACTGTTAATCCGCAGGTCACTGGTTCGAGCCCAGTTGGAGGAGCCAAATGAAAAATTCGTCTGGTTTAAAGTTGGCAACAGTAAGACACCAATTAAGTAAAATCCCAGTTTAATATAAGAATATTTTCATTTATTAGGTGAGGTGGCCGAGAGGCTGAAGGCGCTCCCCTGCTAAGGGAGTATGTAGTTTGTAGCTGCATCGAGGGTTCGAATCCCTCCCTCACCGCCATTTGAAGCGGGATGGAGCAGTCTGGTAGCTTGTTGGGCTCATAACCCAAAGGTCGGGGGTTCAAATCCCTCTCCCGCTTCCAACTTACACGTAAGCACATTGGATTAGTGTGCTTACGTGTAAGTCTTGGCTTTGCTCAAGGTTGCAGAAGTGCAAAACAAACAAACACCGTTAGGTGTGCACTCCATGAGTGCAGTAAGATCTGGTTCAGAGTTCATCCCTAAGCATATTTTACAGTGTTTTTAGGAATGAAGTAATTTGCGGTCATCGTATAATGGTATTACCTCAGCCTTCCAAGCTGATGACGCGGGTTCGATTCCCGCTGGCCGCTCCATTTTGCTCATTGGGTGATTACGCTTATCCCAATGGGTTGATTAGCATATCTAATCTTTATTGGTTGCCGTTGAAAGTGTACGGCGCGTAAAATACACGATTAATCTTTGAGTTGCCATACTTTAAAACTTGAAGTATTATGTTGCTTTGCAGTGCGATGTATGGAAAACTGCAAACTTTTACGGCCCCTTAGCTCAGTGGTTAGAGCGCATGACTCATAATCGTTCGGTCCCCAGTTCAAGTCTGGGAGGGGCCACCACTAAACACCCTTATATTTCAATTACTTAGACGAATATAAAGTTTAGATAAATTTGTTTTATAAAACATAATTATTTAAAGTTTTTCCCGTCAGAATATCAAGTTTTCTCCCCCTACCTAATGCCTTGAGTTAAGATTCAGTTTTTATTAACAAGATTGGTTGGGAAAATTAAAACTATTCCTTGTGACGCCAAAACACTGCCATTAGAATTTCTAATTCAAACATTAAAATTGATAACTTGCTGTAAACCTAACACCATCACCTTTTAGACTTTTGTACATGCCAAAATTCCAGTCACGGAGTAATTTAGGAGTCAAAGAACCCAAAGAGGCACCCGCAATATCAAAGCCTAAATCTTTAACGTCAAATTTATTGTCTGGTTTTGTACCATCCCACACCTCCTTTGCCAAACCGACAGCAAAACTGCCACTAAAAGAACAAATCATCCTTTCATAAGGTTCGGTAACCCCAACAACCTCCCCACAAAACATATCACTGCCAACTGCCAGTGCGTACGAAATAGCAAAATGTTTCTGATGGTCTTCTTCAATAGCAAAAGACTTTGTTGAAAAAGTTGCAAAAAGTAGTAGTAAAATAGATCTCTTATTCATTTTTTCTGTAACTATACGAACAGAGAATGCACAACCTCAAAGTTTTTTTGCTTTTTTTACTATTTTCATTTGATAAAGCTGAAATTAGTAATATATAGTCTTTATGTAAATATTTTAATTAATTAGGAAATAACAATGAACAAAACACAACTTATCGACATGATCGCTGCAAATGCTGATCTTAGCAAAGCTCAAGCTAAAGCTGCTCTTGAAGCAACTCTAGAAGGCGTTCAAAAAACTCTAGTAAATGGCGATCAAGTAGCACTAGTTGGCTTTGGTACATTCAGCCTACGCACTCGCGCTGCCCGTACAGGTCGCAACCCTAAGACTGGCGAAGAGATTCAAATCGCTGAAGCTAAGGTTCCATCATTCAAAGCAGGTAAAGCTCTGAAAGATGCTGTAAATTAAGTTAGTACTTAACTAACATATTTACCCTCGCTGAAAAGGCTGTACATTGGATGTACAGCCTTTTCACTTTTTTGCGCATAAGTTAACCATATGTGGTATTATCATTAAAAATGGAGAACTAGATGAATAATAAGCAAAGTCCTTTTCTAGCAATACTTTCAAGAATGGACAGAATCAAAAGATGGAATAAAAGTCGTCCATCCAAACAGGAAAACCTGAACGATCACAGTCTTCACGTTGCTTATATATGCTTGCTACTAGGCATTAAACGTGAAGAGATGGGCACTCTCCCAGCAGTAAATCCATTTGAATTAGCTATGTACGGTGCGTTTCATGATTCACAGGAAGCAGTTTGTGAAGATATCAGCGGAAAGTACAAACGTAAGAACCCAGAGTTAAACAAACTCTTCAAAATCATCGAAAAAGAAACAAGTGAAGATTTAATCAGTTGCTTACCAACTGAGCTCCAGAGCACTCTCAGACCTTATCTGAGACAAGACGTTGCAGATACTCTAATCAAAGACCTTGTCAAAGCAGCAGACATTCTTCAGGCTCTATCCTACATCTACTCTGAACTAAGCGCTGGATGTGCTGATTTTGTTGATGCAAAAAAAGAGCAAGAAGAATTACTTCAGCCGTTCTTAGAAAAATACCCCGAGGTGCGCTTTGTTTATGAGACGTTCATAGGAACTTTCTCTTGCAACTTTGACCAATTGGTCGATATGCTACCCAACAGACAAATCACAGTGGAGCTCTAGAACACATGGCATTAAACTTCATCTTTCACGACTATGAAACTTTTGGAAAAGAAGTATCTGGTGCTTCTTCTCAGTGGGCAGCAATCACTACTGATGCTGACTTTAACATTAAGGAAGTACATGACATATATTGCAAGATCTCTGAAGATGTCGTTCCAGACCCCGTTGCTTGCTTAATTACAAGAATCACACCACAAGAAACTCTCGAAAAAGGTGTTTGCGAATACGATTTCGCAAGAAAAGTTAATCAAGTAATGACGAAAGAGTGGGAGTCGGTGATTGTAGGATATAACAGTATCGGCTTTGACGACGAGGTTACTCGTTTCTTGAATTACCGCAACCTGATTGATCCTTACAAATGGGCGTATGATAAAAAACGAAGCCGCTTCGACGCCCTACCATTAATGCGCCTGATTCACGCACTTAAACCAGAAGCATTCAAGTGGCCGATTGTAGAAAAGGAAGGTAGCGACGGCGTTACGTACAATCGCGTGAGTTTTAAACTTGAGCATCTTTCTGAAATAAATGGGATTGTTCACGAAAACGCACACAATGCAGTAGATGATGTTAAAGCTCTAATTTGCCTAGTCAAGATGGCTTTTGAAAGAGCACCTGAGATCTCAAAACTGTACTTCGGTATGAAAAACAAATGGGAAGCAAAACGATTCATCGAGGCTAACGATATTTTCGGGCTATGTAACTTCCGATTTGTTGACACGGGGTACGTATCCCCTGTTAAAAGACTTGGTTTTAGTACCAAAAGTCAGAACAAGTGTTGGACTTGGAATCTTCAAGTCGACCCAACCCCTTTTTCATCTATGTCAGATGCAGAGCTTGTGAATGCCATTAAGATGAACAAGGAAGAACGAGAAAAAACAGGCACGCCCCGCTCAGGCGTTGTTAGCGTTAAAATTAACGAGGTTCCGTGCATCTTCGATTCCAACCTACTAAAAGGCGAAACATCTGCTCACGTTGGATTACAGGAGCTACGAGAGCAAATGTACAACAATGCACTATTCCTCGACAATAATCCTGAGTTTGTCCAACGTGTAATCGACATTTACGATAATCGAGAGTACGAGGATGAAACAACGGACACCGACAGCAATCTGTACAAAAGTTGCGGCGGCTTTTTCACAGACGATGAAAACGAACAAATCAAATCGTTCGTTTCTTCTCAAAGCTGGGATGAGAAATTGTCCGTGTATAACAACCTTCCTGAAGGTCGAATTAAAACAATGGCATTCAGAATTATTGGTCGTAACGCACCTGAAACATTCTTAAGTGACACCCAGCTAAGAAAGGAATGGTCTAACTACGTTACACAGCGCTTTGCTGGAAAGACTGCAAACTGTTACCTAAGTCTAGATGATTACGCGGAACAACTTGACGGCGAAGAAGTTGAAAAGCTCCTACAAGATGATCCAAAACGTAAATCAACTTTCGATCTATTGATAGACTACAAAAACACCCTATTGAATAGAAATAAAAACTATTCAACTGTTGCTTTATAAAGCTTCATGATCAATGAATGGCATATACATTCGTGATAACCTAAATCTCTAGTTATTCAGAAAAGGTGACCATTCGAGTCACCTTTGTTTTTTTAGAGGTATTCATGAAGCGCTTTTTGCTCATATCCGTATTCATCGCGAACACTTCATTTTCTGCTGAGTTTGTTCCGCCTACACATGATTGTAATAAACCCACTTACGAAGTAACCACAGATAACATCGAACAATTCAAGAACGACGTCGACGCGTATAAATCTTGCTTGATCGAGTACATTGAACTACATCAGAAGAAAATTGCTGAACACCACAAAATAGCTGAAAACGCAATCACTGAACTCAGTGATTACAAAGAGTCTCTGTTCTAATTCCGTGTAAATAAATTAGCTGTAAAAGCACTCTGTTTTTATTCTGCTTCTCTTCACACAGAAAAAGCAAAACGTATTAAATTAATTTTCAGAGTGCTTTAAACCTTAACTTTACATAATACTCATTTACATACGTTGAAATAAATTCTCATCTAAACTAAATAAAAGAACGTATATTAAACAAAAACCCCAAACTTCCCATCTTTCATAATCCTGAAAGTTTTTTTTCAACCAATATTGTAACCTTTAATTAGAAAACAAAAATGAGAATTTCATATGGCAGTTAAAGAACTAAAGGCTCTACGTAGAGAGTTCAGACGAGGTGAAATCAAGTCAGAAGATGAGTTGTACGACAGAATCTCTACTTTTTTTTGTGAAACAAAAAGTGGACGATATGCACTTGCTGCACTTCTTTTTGCAGAAAATAAGGGGATCGTACAAAGAATTCAAAAAGACAAATTTAGTCATAGCGCCAACTCTCTCAAAGCAAGATATCTTAGCGATGAAGGATTAAGAACGATAGATGTTCGAGAGTATTTTGAGATAGCTAAACAAGGTGACCATATAATTAAAAGAGCAAAAACCATTCTTGGCGTTCACTTTGAAGACTTTGAGAATAAATGCAAGGTATTAATGTCGGAATGGATCAGAGAAAGACTTTTAAAAAATTACAGTCTTTATGAGATGAGAAATAACTTCAGAGGATATTATAAAGACAGTTATTACTTGTCATTTTTCGAGTCAGTTTTTGACAAGGAACTAAAAAAACGAAACTTTGGAAATCTAATGGAGGATATATAATGAAACTCAAAAACAATCACTATTATTCAGCAATACTAGTTGAGAACAATAAAAGAGAATTTGTTGTTTTCGAGTACCGTTGCAATACTTTCTATGTAACAGGTCGTAATCCATTCTCTCTTGATCAATGCCAAGTAGAGTTTGAGAATATACGACCTCTTGCTAGCAAAGAATTACTTGCTAGAGATAACTAGTATCTTTTTTGCAATTTCTTTTGCTGAATGCTCAAAGTTTGAATACAAGCTCGCATTTAACAATGCTCTTGAATGAATTTTAGCAAACAAATTCTTCACAACCGCTTTATCAGGGCGGTTTTTTTCAGACCAAAAACTATCTAAGCCACTTTGATGTGTTAACTCAGTTCGATTAAAAAACGCTCGCCCTGCCACGTACGTTGGTACTCCGTGATGCAAAGAACTAAGTCCCACAGTGCTGTTAACTGTAATAACACCCTCAGCCGATCGTAAAAGGCTTGGAAGGTGTCCGCCCTTTAAGTAAATCACTCGATCTTTGATGTCATACTTATTGCAAAAATACTCAAGAACAAGTGTGTAATCGCTAAACCCCAAACAGTAAGGGTGATGCTTAAAAACAAGAACACTCTCTTTAGACGCATACTTGGAAAACGACTCCATTACCTCTGAGATAAAATTCTCTATTCCATCGTAATCAGAGTGCTTGATAATCTGACTGTCACATTGAACTTGAAGAGGAACCAAGTAAAACTCTTTGTTTTCCTCAACAAGCTCCTTAACAACTTTGTCGCACTTCCCCTTTGAACGAAGGGTAATAAGCGCGGTTTTTAACCAAGCGTTTATTTCACTACAGATCGATGCTTTTCTTCGATGCTTATAAAAAGGGTAATCATCCTTAAATAACCAATTAGTAAAATAGTAGTTTGCACACCATAAACTGCGCTCCTTAAAAGAGGCAGCAACCTCCATTGGGCGAGAAGTAGGTAGCTTCTCCTGTTCCATGTCTAAAGAAAAGTCTTCGTTCATAAGAGGGGACTTAGCATTTACGCCACCTTCTTCACAGGTGATGTAATGCGGCCTCAGATACCCTTCCTCCGTAACAACAACCTTTATACCTAGTTCCTTTGCTACATCGAAAGCAACTTCGTTGTAAAAGTGGCAATCCCCATGACCTACAACAACATCAACTTTGCCCGTCACAAATATCATCTTCACGTACTCAGCCCAATCACATGGCATGTCTGTGTAGTCGTAGATCTTAGATGTTTTGTCATAACGTGAATAAAGTCGGTCACCCGCACAGAAGTTAACTCTTATAACTTCTGCTCCATTCTTGGTTAGTTCATCTGATAGGAAAGTAAAAAGTGGACTAAAAGCGCCCTGCAATAGACAAATTTTTTCTTTTGTGTTCATAATTAGCTAATTATTTAGTTATAGTGCCACACTAACACAGCCGCTATTCTTTATTTGATCATTGTGAAGAAAGTAGAACTTCAATTTAATACTGAAATTGACATTCCATTCACTTTAAATGGCACCACAAGTTGGCATTTCTTGACCCGTAAGAATTTTCAGCATTTCGTTCAGTTTTATTTGCTTACCAGTTTTTGGTGATACATAAGTTGTGTAGTCAGAATAAGCCGCCAAGAAGAGATCTTCTAAAGTAGGTTGGCAAATACTGCCACGGCGGTCGACAAGTTTTTCGCTTTCATGAACATCCACTGTCAACCCCCATCCTGAATAGAATGGCTGCCCAAAACAGTGGACATTTTTTCTTGCCAATAAAGCCTCAAACCCGAATTGCGACGTGAGTGTGACAACGTCACTTGCCAAGGCCAAAACATCGTTATTTTTAACGCACGGGTCTAAATAAACGAGTTTTTCCAAAAGCGACTTGGACGCTTTACTAAAAAATCCCACCTTCCCTTTTTTTTCATTAACTAGGTCGGGATGATTTTTAAATAGCACAGGTCTTCCGTCTGCAAGCTTTAGAGCATAACGAATCACTTCATCTGCGGTCACATTTGAACATTGACCATATTTCATTGAGCAATCGCCAAATATCTGCTCAACCAAAACTACACAACCACTATAATCAGATGAAGCCGAGGAACCCCCTCTTCTTTCGAAGTATTTCCCTACCCCATTATCGACGAGGCATTTGATGTAACTACGAACAACCTTAAGGTCGGATTCAATAATGTGGCTTTGTGATCGTTGAATCACATACGCCTCCAAATCCGATGGATTTCTTGAGTCATAATAAATGCCTGAAGAATCAAGTATCAGACCCATTCTAGACGCCCCCTTACATGGATGCCCTAGGTAGCACAGAAACCCATCTTCAGCAGTTAGGTATTCAGAACGAGTTAAGCTTGCGACCAATTTTAAGAACTTACTTAGTGGCTTTAATCCCCAACCAACAACCGAGTCTATGCTCTTTTGTCTCGCGCTAAAATGAATATCCACATAAGGTGTCTTCAAGATGCTAGGGTGCTGCCTCAAGAACATAATTTGCGCATTCTCTCAAAATCATCGCACACTCTGATGTAATCGTCATAAGTGTCGACACCATGTGGCGGAGCCGAATCAACTACCTGAACCTTAATTTCAGCTCCATACTCTAACGCTCTAAGTTGCTCTAATGTCTCTGATTCTTCAAGGATTGAAGCACCGTACTGCTTCCACCCTTTTAGGAAGTGTCCACGATAGGCATAAATCCCTATGTGCCTTAAATGAGCATTATTCATAATTAGTTCATCAAGACTTTTTCTGCCTAAACAAATGGGTGCTCTTGAGAAGTATAGTGCGCGACCGTCTTTTCTTATGACGACCTTCACCACGTTTGGGTTAACCAGTGACTCTTTATTACAAACCCTTGTTGCTGACGTGTACATATCAGCATCAGTAGACTCACAGTACTCAATGAAGTTTTTCAAAAACTCGACTGGTATCTGTGGTTCATCACCTTGAACATTGATAACCAAATCGCTTTCACCTACGAACTTATTCTTTGAGAGAGTCTCGTAAACCTCAATAACACGGTCTGTTCCAGACTCATGCTCTTTTGATGTCATGATTGAGTCGATTGCGTAATCTTTGCAAACCTCTGCAATTCTAATATCGTCTGTTGCAACAACAACTCTCGCATTATTACCTGTTGCCTTTATTGCTTGTTGAGCAACTCTTACAACCATTGGGATACCATCTATTGGCAGCAAGGGCTTACCCTCAAGTCTACTCGAACCATACCGAGCTGGGATTACAATTACTTTCTTCATGAGTTCAATAACACCTGACTGGATAGAGTGTTCTTTTTGACTGTTCGAGCAAACCTTTCATTTCTCAACTTAACTGCAATCTTCAACGCCAAGGTAGTTTCATCTACACCTGATTTGGTTTGAGTTAGTGTGTTGAAATAGTCTGGATATTTGATGTAAGCCATACCAAAAAGATGATTTAATCGCTCATCCGGAGATTCTGGTAACTTTGACTGATTGCGCTCTCTTCGCTCAATTGGGTTTACATCATTCGTCAAACCCCAACCAGCATAAAAAGGCTGACCAAGGACTGTTACTGGGATTTTATGTAACAAAGCCTCAAACCCAGCAAGAGAGCTAATTACATACACTTCATCGATAGATTCAAACGATGAGGATAGCGACATGTTATTGTCAATGATGTGCGCAACATTTTCTATTTGAGAAAGCGGAGTTTCTATCTTGCGCTTACCAGCCAAAACGTCTGGATGCGGCTTGAAGAAAATTTGAGCATCGGGATTTCGAAGCCTCGCTTCATAAACTAGAGATCCGTTCGAATGACCACAACCACCTAGCACTATGGAAGCATCGTCCTCTACCTGACCTATCACAAGAATACGCTTTTGACCATCTGCCTTAGGGGCAAAGGAGTTGTAATAAGATTTGCCACACTCAGGATCACAAGTGTTGTACTTACTTATTCCGCAATCCGTAATTTGCGAAATAAGTTCTTTAGCCTTAATTAGCTCGGAAGAACTCAACTCACCTTCAACTATTAGTTTCTCCAACCCCGATTCCTTTCTAGGATCAAAGTACAGAGTCCCTGTTTTGTCTATCACAAGAGACATAGGGAGGTTATGGTTAGCCCCTAAACCAATACTTCTAAGGAAACCATCCTCCATTCGCCATACATCGTACCCTTTTGATTTGACATAATTGTGGCAACATTCAAACTCATTGTAGCCCCAAAAAACAAACACAGGGTCGCTTAGCTCTTGAATCAAAGGCTCCATCGATTCAACCTTCACCTTAAAGCCTAAAAACACCCAATTAAACTCTGGGTAAACTTTAATTAAAAAATCCCTCTTCCAGTCAGAGATTCGAACGCCGACGATCGTTCTTTTACCATTAGTTAGCAATTCTTCGCGTGGGACTGAAAATGTAGTGTTTTTTTGGATAAGTCGCTTGGCGTTTGAACTGTCAAACTTTTCAATAAAAGACAGACATTTCATAGCACAAGACTTTAAGCTCTTTGTACTCATGAGGCATTCGCTTGATATGTTTTTTGTAATAATACCACACGAATTTGCTACTAGGGGTAGCAAACCGCCGCTGTTGCGACGGTAATATACAAAAAGTTTGTATTTAGCTGCTAAATACCTAGAACAACAGATGTTGCAATTGCAATCTGATAGATGATTTGAGTAATGTCTTTAGTGAACTGCATATCCTTGCTTTTCACGTCAGGTAAAACCATGATCACATCACCAACTTGTGGCTCAAACCTTTTGCCACTGCGTGAGTCAATGTCAACCGATTGAAAATGACCCGATGGCTTCATCACTAGAACTCTCGATGTGTTAGCGTCTTGCGACAATCCACCAGCACTATCAATGTACTGCATAACTGTCCCATCCTCGGTCTTAGTGATTGCTCTTGGGAATAGAACCTCACCACTAACAGAGATAATGTTTGTCTTGCGAGGAATACGTACTACATCCCCTGTCTCCAGAACTACATCACGCCAAGTATCGCCAGACAACACAACCTGACCATGTGGCTCCATCAATCTGGCTTTATCTACCCATCCCAAAATTAACGAAGCTTCTTCTGAACGCAATTTAGCACCTTCAATCGTTCCACTCCTCGCCGTCATAACACTCTTCTCAAGTGCATCAAGAGATTGATTAAACAACTCTTTTTGTTTGATTTTCTCAGATTCACGGAATAATTGAATGTCACTAACTGAAGAAAATTCGTTAAGGCTGATTTCGTCGACAAGTTCGCCTAGAGTCGTATTTGGTTTTAAAACCCTTTCACGTTGTGAGTCATGTTCACCTTCAACTCGCACACCAATACTTTGAACTTGCAGGTCTGAAATGTAGGTTACTGAATCCCCTTGCCCAACAAAGACATTTTGAGCCTCTTTAATTGGAAGATATAAGACTGAGTAATTATCAGCATCTACACTCTCAATCCGCACATGGCTATCAAGTTTTTGCGGCGGAACTAAAGGCATTAGAGAACCTAACGTCACTTTCTTCGCAACTTCCACTCTTACATTCCCGTCATTACCTGTAATGGAAACTTCAGACTTCTTGGAACCTACATGAATTACATCGCCAGAACGTAATTGACGGAATGGAATCTCGCCTTTCAGTAAGAAATCGTAGAGATTAAAATGCTCAATTTCTTTTCCTGAGCGCTTCAGGGAAATGTCTAAATATGAACCTCTTGAGTCATTGATACCACTTGCAGAGTCAATAAATGACAAGATAGAGTCACCCGAAGCGCCGTTGTACATACCCGGCTTATTAACGTGACCAGATACAAAAACTTGAACTGGTGTTGAGACCGAGAGTGTTGCATACACGTCAACATTCTTTGTGTAGACCTTTGAAATTGCACTCTTCAAAGTCGCGTTCAAATTCTCTGCTTTGATGCCTGCAAGGTTAACTGGGCCAACATGGGGAATGAAAACTGAACCTTGCTTATCTACGATTAGATTCTGCGACCACTCAAAAGCGCCCCAAATATTAACTCCCACCTCATCACCAATGTTTAAAACATAGTCGCTGTGCACTGCCATAAATGCTTTCTGATTGAAGTTCCCCTCAAACAGTGACTGTCCAAAACGGGTGCCGTTAACGCTTCTTTCGCCTATCAATTTACTCTCGGGTGCTTGGATCTCTTCTTGTTTGGCCGATTCGTTAACATGTGAGGCATTTGCAAAACTTGAAGCAGTTACAAGAAATGACCCTAATAGGATCGCATTAAGCTTATTTTTCATTTTTTCTTTCTCTCAAATACTTGTTCGCGAACCATCTTGAAGAGTGCAATTAACACCATTGCAATGACAGTTAAATTGATAGAGTGGAATAAAACGCTCGGGTACGTTGCTTTCGTTGGTTTTGTTGATTCAGAAATTTGAACAATTGTCACAGTGCTTTTTATCGATTCCACACGCAGTTGTTCAAGCGATGCAACAGCCATCTGATTCGCCTTGGTTGCCATGTCTACATCGAACTGGAGTTCGATGTATTCATGAGATGCAGCCAACCCAACCAAGCTACTATTTTCTGATTCAATTCTGGATTGTAATGCCACAATTTTCCCATTCAACTGCTTAATCTCTACAGCAGTAGGGTTCAAATATTCAAGCTTTTCAGCTAGGGCAGCCTTTGTTAAAACCAACTCACTTTCCAGCGAAGCAACGTGCTTTCTTGAAAGCTCTACATCAACCGCAGGACTGATAACATTGTGTTTGCTTCTATACGCATCCAAAGCGACGTTAGCTTGCGTAAGTTCTTCTTGAGTTTCAGTCACGATTTTTTCGGCGTTGACTAGCCTAGCACCCACTTTCTCCTCATTAACTCGCTCAACCAAAGCTTCAATCGCCTCCATTGATTTTAAGTTCACATCAAACGCCATTTGTGGGGAGAAAGCAGTGGTATTTAAGATAAGCACATCGTCAGACATACCAGTTGTCAATTCAATGAAGTTTGTTGTCTTCTCAAAGTATTCATCTAAACCTGAACGGTAAAGAAAATAGCTAACCAAACCTTGTCCTGACTTGATATGTGAAAAGAAATCCAGATCCTGATTTAACTTCTTAGCTAACGATGGGCTTTCTACATACGCCTGAATTACAGGAGTAGTTGTATTTGTCGGGATGGTTGAATTAATTAACTCAAGTCCCGTAGGAGCTGCTTGCTCCTCAGACAAACTCTTTACAAGAAAAACAGATGAACTTGTAAATTCTTTAGGCACTACAAAACTGAAGAACACAAACGACAACAAAAACACAATTGTCAGTTGTCCCTTCGCAGTGGTTGCAAATTGTTTAATTTTTACCATGGAGGTTTCCATTGAATACTTTAATTGCAGTCTCAATATCATCGATGTATTCAAGCTGACCATCATTTACGACCAATCCAGCTTGACACATCTTTCGAACAGACTGTTCGCTATGTGAGACCAATAGGATGCGAGAACCATCATCTCGAAGTTCGTTCAGAACTGTTTCACATTTCTTCTTGAACCGAGCATCACCAACAGACAAAACTTCATCAAGCAATAGAACATCAAATCGGATCATGATGCTGATGCCAAAAGCTAGCTTAGACTTCATTCCGCTAGAGTAATTGGCAACAATCTCATCATAATTTTGCCCAATCTCTGAGAAGTCTTGAACATACGCATGAGCTTCTTCTACGTTTTCAATCCCGTAAACACGACATACAAACTCAGTGTTTTGACGCCCAGTTAACTTCCCTTGAATACCAGTCCCTAACCCTAAAGGCCAACTAATTGACAATTCCGTATCTATTGTCCCACTTGAAGGCTTTTCGATACCTCCAATGAGTCGAATTAGCGTGCTTTTACCAGCGCCATTGCGCCCCAAAACTGCTACATCACGATCCATCGGTATATCAATTGTTTGCTCCTTATAGATAACCTTTTTTCTTCCTGTGATAGAGCGGTAATGCTTGGTCATCTTATTGAGTCGAATCATTTTGACCTCAGCTTGTCTTTGTATATTGCAAAGAGGGTGAAACCAACAAAGTTTGTTAGAAGAGCAAACTCTCCTAAATAAAACCAGCTAGCAAAAACTGGCTCTTGCCCAAGCATCGCGTGCCTAGTGAATTCAATTACATGAACGCAAGGATTGTATTCAAAAACAAAATGGTATTGCTTGGGAATTACACTAACGGAATAAAAGATAGAACTCAGAAAATACAAAGGTCTAAGAAGGATGTTTATCCATTTTTCTATCGAAGGGACAAACTCTCTCAACACCATAGCTATAAGACCTAAACCTAAGCCTATGGCTATAATGAACAGTACTGCCCCTAGAAGCATTACTGCATTAAGAGGTTCATCCGGTGCATATGAAAAATACTGTAGCGTTGAAAATATAACCACAAAGCTTAATGTGTAAACAAAGCATTCAAACCAAACCTTTGATGCTACAGCATGTAAAGGCTTAACCTTTGGAAAGAAGAAGGCAGCTTTGTTGGTTTTACACGCAGTCATAACCCCCTTTATTGTATTTCTGAACAACAAAAAAGGAATTAAGCCAGACATAACAAACATCGGTATGTGTATTAAGTCATCATGAGTTTGCGCCGAGCGACTAAGCATCAGCGTAAAAGTAAGTATGTGAACTATAGGCTCAACAAGAGCCCATAGAACACCTAGCTTATACTCGCCGAATTTCTGCGCACAGTCTCTTAGAAACAACCGCTTTGAAACTTCAATAAAATCTTCAAATGGTGTTCGCTTTTTAAATTGAGCCTTAAACAACATCTAAATGCTCAACCACACCATAACCAGTTGTAGTTTTTACAACCAAGAACTTAACTTTACGCTCTTTCATTAACTCTGACGCACAAACAAGTGAAGCATCTTCATCAATCATCACGGGGTTCTGAGTCATGCAGTCACTTGCTGTACCATCAGTCTTTAAATGACCACCTTGTTGGACACATGCTCTACGAAGGTCACCATCTGATATTAAACCAAGCAAATTCTTGTTCTCATCGACTACCAGAGCGCATCCTATCAGTTTGCGTGTCATCTCAAGAGATGTGTGCATAATAGACATGTCTGGAGAAACATAAGCTAGCTGTCCTCCACTCCTCATCACATCAGACACCTTTTGAAGTAGTCGTCTACCGAGTGACCCTCCCGGATGGTATTTTGCAAAATCGACAGGCTCGAAGTGATTGAAATCAACAAGAGCGCACGCAAGTGCATCACCCAACACCAAAGTCGCAGTGGTAGAACTAGTTGGTGCCAAGTTGTTAGGGCATACCTCCTCACCAACGTTGATGTTCAAGTTTACGTCTGCGTGAGTAGCTAGTGTTGATTTCGGGTTACCACAAATAGAAACAATACGGTTCCCCCACTTTTTCATAATCGGGAGTAACTTGATTACTTCATCTGTTTCTCCAGAGTTTGAGATTAATAGAACAACATCATCCTCACGAATCATACCTAAGTCACCATGGAATGCTTCTGTTGAGTGTACAAACATTGCGTTTGTACCTGTGCTCGACAAAGTTGCTGCAATTTTACTACCTATCAACCCAGACTTTCCGATGCCAGAAATAATGACCCTTGAGTTTGGATGCTTAGGAGTGGTTAGAATAACAAGAGCTTTGTGAAAATCATCACTTTTCGTTAAACGGCTCTGTAATTCAAGTAATTGCTCAGCTTGGCGACGAATGCTATTCAACCCTACTGAGGCACTTTTTTGAATGAGTTCCATGCCTACGCCTTATTCGTTAAGTGTTTTGACGAAATTAATCTTGTGGCATTATAACTAAGAACAATGGTTCGGGATAGTTTACTTGACGAAAAAAAGACCAATAATTCAAGAATCATTGGTCTTTTTTATTCTATTTTGATGGAAGCAGTTAGAAGTCGTAAATCATACCTAGTGTATGCATAAAGTCATTCTTTCCACCATCTAGATCACTACGGTCATTGTGTGCAAAACCGATGTATCCACGTAGGTTCTTGCTGTACTGGTAATCAGCTGCCAATCTAGTTACTACAGTTAGGTATGGATCTACATCAGCGTACTCGTAGATTGATGCAACGCCGACTTTGAATGACCATTTGTCCGAATACTGGTACGAACCTGTCACAGATGTGGTTAGGTGCTCAACTTCTTTGTTAGCAAAATCTTTATAGTTAACAATGAGTCCCATATCGAACTTATCGTTGAACTGGTAATTCATGCCTGTTTTGTACTGCTTAACGGTATTTAAAACTTTAGACTTAGATGTGGTTTCATCATATTCGTAACCTGCTGCAAAATCTAAGCTTTCCAACAGGTTAATTTTTGTAGACACCGACACCATGTCTCCTACATTTGCACGACTGTTTCCAGCAGCAACATCAGCAGCAACATAAATTCCATTGTCAAAGGTACGACTCAAGGATAAGCGTTCGTGATCTCGAACCGCATCGCCAACTTCAAAATCTTCAGTGAAGTGGTCATCAAACTTGTCAAAATCGCGAGTCACCATATCAAACGAACTAGCAGCACGACCAACAACTACATCACCAATATCTGTAGAAAAAGTTGCATTTAATCGATCTAACTCAAATCCGCCCGTGCCCTTGTAGCGCGAACGAAGATCAAATTTAACATCGATAGGTGCATTATTGGCGATAGTACCCGTCAATCCTATCTCTGAATTTCGTGTTACAGTAATTTCGTCAGTTCGTTTTTCTTCTTGCACTTTGAATGAGTCATAACCAATACCGATTTGACCATAGATTGTCGCCTCACCAGCATCACCTTTGAGTGTGTATGCATGTGCTGAAAGAGAAGCGCTTGCCATTACAGCTAGTGCTGCAATGCGCGTAAGATGTGTTTTGTTGATAAGCATTCGATTGTATTTTGAGAAAACTGTATTTTTTATTCTGCATTAAAACAAGTAACTCTGATAAATAATGCTACATTAGACCACTCATAACTCTTCAGGTATTAAAAACCAATGTTGACATCTATCATAATTCTAATACTAGGCATGATTGCGCTAATCGTGTCTGCTGACAAACTCGTTGACGGCGCTTCAGCTATGGCTAAAAATTTTGGCGTAGCTCCACTCGTTATCGGAATGACTATAATTGCCTTTGGATCTTCAGCTCCAGAAGTTGTTGTTTCCGGAATGGCGGCACTTAATGGCATGGGTGATACCGCAATTGGTAATGTACTTGGCTCTAACATTGCGAATATTGGTCTGATTCTTGGTATAACGGCAATCGTAGTGCCGATTAAAATTAGCAAAGGGACTGTGAGTGAAGTTCCATTCTTTTTATTTTCGACATTCGTTGGTGTTTGTGCACTAGTTTTCTCGGAGTCAATCAACATTATCGAAGGGATTGTTCTTATCGCGACCCTCCTCTTGTTCCTAAAAATTCAATACAAGAAAGGTATGGCAGTATCTAATGTTGAAGATGAACAAGATATTGCTGAAATGAGCAATGCAAAGGCATTTCTTTTCATCATTATTGGGTTGGTAGGACTACCAATTGCATCAAACTACATTGTTGAGTCTTCAGTTGTTATTGCCAAATTCTTCGGCATGTCCGATCTTGTTATTGGGCTAACGATCATCGCTGTTGGAACCAGCTTACCTGAGTTAGCAGCGTCAGTTGCCAGCGTAAGAAAGAAACAGTTTGATATGGCTATCGGCAACGTTATTGGCTCAAACATTTTTAACATACTTGCTGTTCTATCGGTGCCAGCCTTCATGTCGAATGCTGCTGTTGATGAACTGGCGATTATGCGTGATACACCCGCGATGGTTGTTTTTTCTCTGCTACTAGTTGCCTTTTGCCATAGCAAAGGCAAGTCAATAACAAGGCCGTTCGGTGTTCTACTTGTTTTACTTTACTGTGGCTACCAAGCATTAGTTCTTTCGTCTGTAGGATAATAAACATCCACCAGCACCAAAAAAATTAAAGCCCCTTCGATAAGGGGCTTTGTTTTATGCCTGCTTTGAGGTGACTGAAACAGAAGGATTAGGAGATCTCAGAACTTTTGCCTTGTCATTCTTGATTACCTCACCTCTGTCCATATCAAGCATGTTGTCAGCCATCTGCATGAGAATAGGACTGTGCGTTGCGTAGATCAAAATCGCCTTAGGAAACTTCCTTCTCAACTGAGACATAAACCCTTTAGCCTCATCTGGAGAAAAATTTGAACACGGTTCATCCATAATTATCATTGAAGGTTTATCTCCTATAGAACGCACCATGAGTAACCTTTGCATCTGACCTGTTGAGACTTTCAACAAGTCCGCTTTATCTTGATACATTGCCTCTTGACTCATTACATAGTTACACCCAAAGAATTTCAGATTATCAAAGATAGATTTGTTCGCTTTGCCGTACTTAATTTCAAAATTGAAATACAAAGAGTCATTCAAGAACTTGTCCTCTGGGGAATAGTAAGCCAGTTCACGCGTCGCGAATTCTTCCGAGTATTCAGAAACAGATATCCCATTAAACAAAGAATGTCCTTTAGAAGGGGTATCTATACCTGCAAGAATTCTCATTAGAGAACTTTTCCCACTACCAACCTTCCCTACTATACAAAGGCTATCACCAGATTTAAGAGTAAAGTTAACTCCTTCAAAAGCAATGTCGTCGTCATACCCTTTCGCTAGATCTTTAACGACTAATCGATTTACTCCATCATTAGGTACATTGAGCGATTTAGTCCCTCTATAACTCATCAGCAAATCGTCTTGATGAAGTGACTGTACAGCGCCATCCATTTTACTTTTCGCAACGAATATCTGATAGATTCGGTTACAAGCGGCTGAGATACCAGAAGCACAACGTCCGTTTAATAGCATCAAGGCAATAACCGACGATTGCTCTAGTGAGCCACCCCGTATCGCGAAATAAGCTGCAATGAAGATGATTACGATCGATGTTGAAGTGAATAGCTTTAGTACGCCCGATGCAGTCTCCTCGTGATTCATTATGCTTTCGTTAAATCTTGAAACTTCATCTGTCATCGAACGCCATTTATCTCTAATCATGTCAAAATTAAGAAGCCCGAAAAACCTTCGTGAACGATTCATCCCTATTAAGTATGTCAGCTTTTGATCGTTCATTTGGTTCATTGCAAGTATCTTTCTATAAGCGTCAAACTTTGTCTTAAGGGCTACACCTGCAAGCAAGAAATACACTGTAATTGGGAAAACGGCATAAACGCCTAGTAGAAATGTAAATGCTACCATGATTAGGATGACTGTTAAGACATCGAGCATTACATGGCCGACATGTCTCCATATTTGAAGTACAGATTCAGTCGCAGTCTTCCACTGAACTATCGCGTCCTTGGTTGTGGTTTTAGATACAACATCAAAAAAGAAGTACTCAGAAGCTTTAGTCTCGTACTCTATTTTTCTATTAACCTCAGTCATTATCGACTTTTTCATCACATACTCGATCATGAAAATGACGACAAAAATGCCCGATATAAACAACAATGAGGATACGGACTCCCCATGCACCAATCGAGAATTAAAAAGGTTTGAGTATGTAGGAGATGCCATTACAAAGAAAACTAGACATAGAAGCACAAGAGACACTCTAGGAGTTCTTCTCAACAGGGTGCCAACAATTCTCTCTGAGTTTAAGTATCTAGTGCTGCGTTTAATGTAAAAACACCTTGCCTCTGAAATGTTGTCAAACTCAATGCCGTTTGAGTAATAAAACTTTCCTCCAGCATATGAGACAAGGAAATACTCTTCCCCTATTTCAGCAACAAAAGTGGGTGGTATATAAGACCTAGTATCATAGGGAAACTCGATAACGGTATGCTTCAGAAGCAAATGTTCATTGTCGCTTACATTCTTCTCTAAGATATCCTTTAAAGAGCCACCTTTGTACTGGCCTATTCGATCAAATAAGGAGTTGACCTTTAGATACTGGTTAACAACTTTGTTTGGGTTAGAACTCTTCATTTCTAGTGTTTAAATTTAATAATCGCGCTATCTGTATCACTTGGGTCGTACTTTGTGATCAAGATATAGCAGCGACTGCTTTCATGAGTTTTAGTAGGAGCAGTGGCTTTTGAGTGTTTAATATGTTCTTCAGCATCTTCAAATTTTGTCAGGTATACAAAGTTGTATGCTGTGTACCTTTCAGCGGTAAACTTATCTAGACGCTCTCCATATCTACACGTTGTTCCAAGGCTAATGTCATGGTTACCCCGACGCTCGATATATCTATCGATTGTCTTGTTTATAATCTCATCCGTCAGAAGGTAAGATTCTATCGGAAACAGCAGACCCGAGTCATTTTCTAATTGGTACTTACCTGCTGTTGGTGCCAATTGAGCCTGAATGAATGACACCAGAAGGGTCACAAATATCAACACAATTCCCAACAACGCTGATGCTAATACAGCTACAAATCCAAGCATTAGTTATATGGTTCAAATTTGGCTCCGTTCTTAACAAACACACTTTTCAGGTAGTCCCATAGGCTAACTGTCCAGCCAACACCGTATACCCTAACCTCAGTGCCCTCGTCTAAGTTCAGATTTTTATTATCGGGAGTGATCTTAACTTTGTAATATCTTTTCTCCCCTTCTCTAGTATCGTCCTTGAACGAGTCCTCGCTAATATGGACTATCTTTCCTTCGACCACTGCACGTGAAGAGGCAAGACTCGGCTGAATCCTAACCTTCATTCCGTTCGCTATGTTTGAGCGATACTTTGTATCAAATCTCGCATTAACGACGATGTTTGAGTCATTCTTTTTAAGAATCATTACTTTCTCAGACTCTTCCAACCAATAGTCTTCACCAACATTCTCCTCGACGTTCAAAACAACACCTGAAATCGGGGAGTGGATCGTAGAGCGAGCAATTTTCAATTTACTCAATTCAAGCTCGTAGTTGGTTACAGACAAATCATCTTCAGACTTAACCACCTTTTCTGTTGTTGTCACTAAGCGATTACTGATCTCTGTATAGATGACATTCTTTTTGTTTGAAATATCGATCGATAGACGCGTCCCTTCTGACTGGTACTCGTTTTTACGTTGAGAAAGACTATTTAGTTCTCGTAACGTATCGTCAATTTGTAGCTTTGTGGCATTATGCTTCTCTAGCCTATCAACTTTACTCTCAAGTATTCTTAAACTCTTATCGAGAATTTTTTCTTCAACATTCTTCGCCGCTATCAGCTTTTCGATACTTTCCTTATACTCAAAGTAGTCAGCAACTTTCCACTCAAAGCTTTTAGCCACCCCAAGTGCTAGCGGGTCACCCAAGGATTTAACTCCACATTCTGTTAATCCATTAGGCAACAAAGAAATATCTTCCCTTTCGAGCACATTCATCAAGTATGTGAGATAGCAGATCTCGCCTTTATCTACTTTTATACTGTGTTCTAAAGATGCTTTATTATCTGTAAGGCTCTTAGTCCTAAAGATTATATCTTGGTTATCAAATGCAATTAGTGGAGTCCCCGGCTCTACCGCCGTACCCGCACTAACAAACACCTTACTTACATTCCCAACCATCGGTGACTTAATGAGGATGTTGTTGGCATCCCCATCAATATAACCATTAGCTGGCGAAACAAGCTCGATTTGAGCAAGGTTAAGTCCTACACCGAACCCTACTAAAGCAATTACAGAACAAAGAAACTCTGTTCTTGGATTCCTCATAGTTCTCCTGTCATTACTTGTACAGAGATCATTGTGTCCACCAGTGTCGCCTCTGTATCAGTTTTTTGTTGAACCGTTGCATAGTAAGAACTCCAAGACTGAATTAACTCGTACAAACTAGTTAAGTTAATCTCATATTCATCACCACGCTCTTTGATCAAACTTTTCTTGTAATCTAAAGATTCAACAAGAGAATCCCATAACGCCTTATTGCTGTTCAGGATGTTCATTTGAGCCTCTAGACCCAATTGAGTATCTCTTGTCATTTGCTCTAGCATATAGCGCTCAGAATCGTATCTGTGGACATTCTGGCGCTCCTTCCAGTAATTGCTCGGATTCACTAAATCGATAGTCAACTGCAAGCCAACTTCAGTATTTGCATTACTGAAGTTGTACTCTTGGAACTCTGATTTCGCGTAAGCATCAAGTTTGTACCAGTTGTCTGCTGCATCAAGATTGAAGCGAGCGACCTTAGCCTCCAGTTGTTTCTTCATTAGTGATTTGTTTTTGTCTACTGAAAGCACAGGATGTTGAGCCATAAAACTAACAATTTCTTTCAACTCGACTTCTAAATCTGTAGGGTACGGGCGACCTGTTGTTTTCTCTAAGTCAATTTTCAGTTGGTCAATTTTCAATTTAATTGCCAAGATTGAAGACTCCATTTCCTTCAGAAGAACCATTGAGGTCGTTGAATCTGAAGTTTTAGCCAGACCACCATCAACCTTATTGCTGATATCTGCATTTATCTTGTTTGCGCGATCGATTATGCGCTCACCTTCTTTAATCAAGTGCTCATAGAGTGCAACTTTGTATACAGAAGACATAATCTGTGCACGCATGTTGCTTGCCTCTGTTTCAATCGCCAGTTTAGATATGTCAGCTTTTGAATGAAGACTATCAAGAATGTCAGAGCGATTACCTTGAAGAATATTGGAACGAAGAGTTAACGTACTATCGCGAGCTTCCGAGCGATTCTCTACATTAATCTTATTATCTAACTCATACTTAAGCGATGGGTGGTAGAAGTTTTCTTGCTCCTTAATTGCCTCAAGATCTGCCTCGTGAGCGCTTTGAAGGGCTTTTATTTTAGGTGATGCTTCAAGAGAACTATCGACAAACTCGTTTATCGATAGTGCGTACACATTTGATGTGCTCAGCGCCATAGTAAGCGCAAGTGGTAGGTATTTTAGCTTCATGTATATCTATTTAAATTTGCCCCAAGCATAGTAAATAAACAGAGAAATAAAAAATCGAATTTGCTTAGTTGCATAGATTTTTGTTGATTATGAGGCACAAAATAAAAAGCCACTTCTCTCGAAGTGGCCTTATGAATCTATAAATGCATCTACTTATGATACTTTATTAATTTTTCAGTTGCCTTGGTATTAGCCTCTGTCGCCTTAATTAGCTTGGACAGAACCTTTTCTTGAGCTTGCTGCTGCTTAATCATCGATTGAATTACCTTATCTTGACTATCCATACGGTCGTTTAAAGCCTCTTCTCTTTCAATCTCTACAGAATAAATATCCGACAGCCTCTTTGTTGACTTAGTAAGCTCACCAACTTGTTTGCTGTTGTTGATAATTATGGAGGCGACCTCATTCTTATCAAGTGAAGTGCCAATAAGCTTGTTTATGTAAAGTTTTATTTGGTTATTGTCTTGAATCAGTTTTTGCATAGCCTGAAAATCCAACTCTATATCGTCACCATTACTAGAATCATCAGGGTCAAAATACTCCCTGAAACAAACGCCTGAAGCTAAGACAATTACAGAACCTGCTACACCCATAACCGACGTCAAGAACGCAAAGGCCATGGCATCAAGCGAACTACCGATAGCTACCATGATTCCTGAGATTTGCTCTTCAACACTTCCTCCCTTAGCACCTACTGCGCCAGCGATTTGTGTGATCATGTCCGTTAACCCCACAAACGTTCCGATTAGACCCAATGACACGACTATTGACGCACAGGCTCCAGAAATTGTTGCAAAAGTTTGCTTGTATTGAAGTTCGCGTTTTCTCGAAACATGAAAAATAAAGAAAACTAGGAGAGGCAACACTCCCATCACTAAACAACCAATTACAATCTCAGTTGCCAGTTCGTAAGCCATTGTTATTTGTTCATGTACTTTATCTACATAAAAAAACGCAGCAACCACCGCTGCATATATTAAATATCCTATGAAATGCATTATCTTAATCCCTCCAGTTCCACAAAGTAATAATTGAATTTTGTTATTGGTTTTATTTCGTAATCCAAGCCACTATCGGCTACGACTGATGCCATTTTCAAAGCATTAATCATTGCTCTTTTGATTGCTCTATCTTCCGAACTATTGTGAACAGGGTAATTAGATGTAATGCGTACTTTGCAGTCCAAACACTCCTTCTTAATCTTGTTGATTACTTTATTTATTGCTTCCAAATTTTTTTCTGGGGCAAAGCTGTTATAAAAAACAAACTGTCCATTGTTGTCGCGAATTTTGTCAAAATTGAGTTCTAGACTTTCCATGATGTGAGCACGAGTACCCACATTTTCGACTTTAATTTGTCTAGAAACTGCATCAACCTGAGCCATAACGAAGAAACAAATCAATAGAATAAATACAGCCAAAGTCGCGCTCAAAGCATCTGCCATAGGCGCTAAAGCATCTTCATCCATCTTTTACTTTTAAATTTAGGTTTTCTGAATTAAAGACTCAAAAATAAATAAGGGCTGCATAGTGCAGCCCTTATTTTCTTATAACTTAATTTATGTATCCTCGATGTCCCTACCAATATAATCATCGTGCATGACAAATGAATTGGTTCCACTTTCTAAGCCAGATACAACAGGTGCTGAAGAAGCACTCATTGGTTCTCCGAGGATTATATTTCCGCTTGAGATTTCAGTATGACCCGAAGTTGTCTCGCTTAAAGTGTACGGAGTCACGGTAAAGTCAACAGCATCGTGTGCTTCGATAGACCAAGTACCATCTTTATCAGCCTTAGCACTATAAGTTTTATCTTCAATCTTTAACTCGACCAAAGAACCTGCATCCGAGACACCAGAGAAAACAGGAGATGAGCTCATGCATGTTACATCATCACTTCCTTCAGATTCGACGACATAATCTAGATCTCTAGCTTCACTTGCATCAATAAGCGATATTGTTCCGTATTGAATCTCACTCTTAACATTATCACTATTCGTAACATTAATTGTGTAGCTATATAAACCTAGATCCTCTAAAGCAATCTCAGCTTCCCATGCCCCACTAGCATCTGCAATAACTTCTCCTTTTGCGTCATCTACACACACTTCCACAATGTCACCAGCGGCAACATTACCACCAAAGACAACCACTGGTTCAGTGATCTCCATATCTTTGTGTGTAGATTCATCGGTGTGTTCAACCGAATCCTCTTGTACTGGCATCGAGTAGCTTCTTGCCGCCATTGGAGGCTCAACAGGGTCAGGCGTGTTTACAATAATATCCACACTAGAGCTCTGACTCACATTTCCAGCAGCATCAGTTGATGTGTACTCAACTGTGTGTGTGCCATCCTCAAGGTGTGTAGGCCAAGTCAGTGACCATTGCCCAGACTGTGTAACTTTCACTTCATGACTTTCATTGTTGATCGTAACTGTGACTGTTGCTCCCGCCTCGCCAGTACCAGTGAATTCAGGTAATGCGTCAGTGTGTCCATCACCATCAACCTGTGGTGTCAATGCTACATCTGGTGCCGTCTTATCAATTACCACAAGTCCATAATTAGGATTTGAGCGGTTCCCTGCTGCATCTTCTGTGTAGAAAACAAACAAATGCTGACCTTCGGATAGTTCGTTGCCCCAAGTTAACTTCCAGTTACCTTCAGCATCGACCTTCGTCTTAAACTCAATACCATCAATTGTGACGACCACACTTGCCCCTGCCTCGCCTGTTCCTTCGAATATTGGCTGTAGGTCTCCAGTAACGCCGTTACCTACATCAGAATCAGAGCTCAACCCACCATCGCAAGTAGGAGCAACCGTATCAATATGAAGATTCTTTTCGAATGTATTGGTGTTACCAGCAGCATCTTCAATCTGAATCTTAAAGCTATGATCACCATCACTTAAATTATCCGGAAGACTTAGTGACCAAGTTCCGTCAGGAGCAAGATGGAAGTCCTTGCCGCTTACATAATCTGCCCCATTAAATGTAATAGTCATTTTTGAAACAGTAGCCGAAACTTTTCCAGAGAATGATGGCGTTGTATTATTGGTAATCCAATCTCCATCAATGCCACTATCGTTATTTAAAACGGCACTTTCAACTTCAGGATCGCTACCCAGAATGGTAATCTTTCCATTGTATACAGACTCATTCCCAATACTATCTACAGCAGTGATCTTTATATTATGTTCGCCATCTGACAAATCAGTAGGTCGCGTAAATGCAAAGGTTCCATCTGCATTAAGATTGAAATCAACTCCACTAACATACTTAGTGCCTCCAATTTGAATAGTTACTGTAACAGCATCAGCTTCAACTTTACCGGATATGGTTGGGCGGACTACATTGGTAACCCAATCCCCTTCATCGCCGCTGTCTGTGTCTAACTGAACGTATTCAATTTCTGGTGCCGAAGCATTAACAACAAAGTCACCACTCAACTCCTCTTTATCCCAGTTGGTTGTTCCAGTTATTTTGTAGGTGTAAACGCCATCCTTAAGACCTGATAAATCAACAGTCCAAGTACCATCTGACTGAACAGAAGCGTACTTAGTAACAACTTTGCCACTTTCGTCAGTCAGTTTGATAGTTAGCGCGATACCTTCATCACCTGTACCACCCAAAGGAGTTGTAGCAGGGTTGAACTCTCCACCATTAGGAATATCAACAGTTAAGTTCTCAATAAAGTCTATAACTAAAGTCTCTTCAAGCTCACAGGTATTTTTGGCTACATCTGTGGACACAACTTTAATATCGTAATCACCATTAGCATCGAACGGTAAATCTACAGACCAAGACCCTCCGTTTGATGCCTTTACGGTTTTAAATAAAACACCATTAATGAAAATACTAATGTCAGCGCCACCTTCAGCAAAACCAGACATTTTCGTCGTTTCCCAATTCCCTTCATCATCAAACTGCTTCTCCATCTTATCGATGCCAATTAGTTCGTTTACCGTATCAACAACCAAACTGCCTTTGTGGTATACGTATCTACCTGATTGCTCCCAGTAAACGATGTCGTAGCTATAACTGCCGTCCGCAATTGCCTTATCAGCAGGGATCGTGTAATCCCAGTTACCTACTCCTTTTGGTAATTGGAATGTGAAATTGTAGTTTTCCAGACCAAACAATCGAATTGACACTTGCCATGCATTATCTGCATCTTGAGTACCTGAGAACGTAGGATTCGATGTCCCAATAACCCAGTTGTTATCATCTCCAATCACATCATCGTTATTATTGACGGTGAACTCATCAGTTGAGGTATCTACCTTCAACTTCATACTCTGGCTAGTCGTGTTACCAGCAGCATCTTCGATCTTAATGCTCGCATCATAGATTCCATCTTTAAGAGGAATACGAACTGAGAAATTACCAGCGTCGTCAGTATTACCTATGTAATCAACACCATTGATAGTCACCGTAATCTTCGCGTTAGCATCATTGTTTTTAAGCTTACCGTTAATAAACCAATTATCGTGAGGGATATTCCATACACCATCAACCAAGCGGCCACCACCGTAGCTTCCTGTCCATGGTCTTAGAGTTTCAACAATCACACTATTATCTATAACTAGATCTTTTGGTTCTGTCGAAGCAGTGTTATCAGACTTATCTTTCGCCTCAACAACGTACGTATATTTACCATCATCAAGCGCAGAGCCACTAGGAACCTTAACTGTCCACATGCCGTTGCGGTCAACAACCGTATCTAAAGTCTGAACCACTTTGCCAGACGCATCCCTGATTGTTACTTTTATCTCCGCATTCGCATCACCGATCCCTTTAAACGTCGGTGTCTTCACTTGTGTAATTCCGTCCGTGTCATAGAATCCAGTATCGTCCTCGATAGACAAACCACCTTCTACAGAAGTTCCTGTGTTGACGTAGAAGAAATCACTCTTCTCTGAACTATTACCAGCCTTATCATATGCAGTGATCGTGTAATGAATCTCACCATCAGGAAGGGCGTGCATATCTTCCGGTTCAAATCTCCAATTACCATTCTTATCAGATGTAACCGTGTATGATTCTCCATCGATCTCAAGTACGACTTTTGAGTTTGGCTCCGTCGTACCTGAGATTAGAGGTTTATTTACATCAACCTCTTTCCCGTTGTAGTCATTAAGACCAATTACTGGCGGGGTTCTATCTACATTGAATGTGTAAGTGTCATCATGCTTATTTCCAGCAGCATCAGTTACCGAGTAATTTATCGTGTAACTTCCATCCGTCAGGTCGAAATTGATGATTTTCGATAAATCAAACTCCCACTCACCCTTATCATTTGTGGTAGTGGAACCAAGGTTAGCTGGCGAGCTAATATCATGACCTGAGAGAGTAGCTGTAATAGTAAGTCCGCTTTCACCTGTACCAGATACCGATGGCTTCCCTAAATTCGTAAGGTTGTCACCTTTGTCTCCAGTGTCAGAATCACTACTTAAGGTCGCTGAAGTAACAACTTGAGTATCGAGTTTCACAGAGCCCGTAACCTCAGTCTTATTACCCGCTAGATCGTAAGCAAAAACTTGATAAGAATATGTCCCATCTGCAAGCTTGTCAGGAACAACAAACTCCCAAGTCCCATCTCCATTTACAGGGACAGTGTAAGTTTTTCCATTTAAAACAATCTGTACTTTCCATAAATCATCAGATGTGCTGCTACCTGAAAAATCTAAATGACCCTTATTTGCTCCGGACTCAATCCCCGCAGTATGATTGTCATCAGATTTCACACCTGTATCGGTCTTAAGTCCAGCTGTCAGGTTTGGCGCAGTTAGGTCAACAGAGATTGATCCAGTAACAGGTTGGCTACTCGTGTTATCCGCGTGGTCGACTGAAGTTATCTTATAGGTGTAATCACCCTCTGATAGAGCATCGGAGATACGTAACTTCCAGTTACCGCTTCCATCAGCAGTTGCAGTGAACGTCCTTTCTTCATGGATGCCATTAAAGTCGCCAGTTATTGCAATGTGAATAGTTGCATTAGGATCGGCTTTACCAGAGAACGTAGGGTTTTTCTGGTTGGTAAGATTGTCGTCAGCTACGCCTGTGTCACTTGTTGAATCCATGCCACCAGAAACCACAGTATCAGTCTTGATCTCAAGTTTTCCATTATGAACATCGCGGTTACCTGCCTTATCCGTAGTCGTCATTACAAAAGTAAAGTGACCATCTGGCAAATCCTTTGTTAGTTCAAACATAACGGTTTCAGAAACAGCTCGCGTAGTTTTAGTAAACACCACTGCTCCACTAGCATCTTTCACTTCAAGATGAACTAAATTCTGAGGCTCAGTTTTTACTTTAAATTTAGGCTGAATAGTATTCGTAACCCAGTCCCCGTCCTTACCGGAGTCTGTTGATGCATCTAACTCAACACTCGCAGAAATCTTAGTGTCAACAACCATTGTTTTAGTTGGACTCTTCTCGTAATTGCCAGCTCTATCTTCGACATAAACGTTGTACTTGTATGTGCCATCAGAAACATCACTCAAGTTAATTGAATAAGTACCATCAGGATTGATAACGCCTTCAATTTCGCGACTCTCACCTTCAAACTTAATGTATACACGAACGACATCAGCGCTTGCTTTACCGACAACGCGTGGGCTGTTCACATTTGTAATTCCATCAGTTGAACTTTCACCCTTGTCATCGTCAGGATGTAGTCCAGCTTCCGTAATGGTCGGCTTAACTGTATCTACTTCAAACTTAAACCAAACATCATCATTTACGTTACCAGCGGTATCTGTAGCAATTACCTGCACGTCATACTCGCCATCAGGCCATGTTTTGTTAACTGTTACTGTCCAGCTTCCATCTGAACGCACATTGGCCTCGTAAGACTCACCAAGAATTTTAATAACTACTTTAGTACCTGACTCTGTAGTGCCCGAGAAGGTCAGGTTACTATTGTTCTTTGTGATACCATCGTTATTGTTGATACCAGTTTCACTGACAGAAGCTAAACGCCCAGAAACATCTGTTGGTGGAGCAGTATCAATCACGATATCACCGCGCTTAACTGAAGCGTTCCCTGACTTGTCTTCGGCACGCACAACCCAGTCATACTCTCCATCAGGCAACTCGGGAGCACTGAACGTCCAAGAACCATCCTCATTCACATTAATTGGATGTTTCTTACCATTGATAGTAATCCAAACCTTACAGCCAGCCTCTACCGTACCTGTAATTACAGGTCTATTGTCGTTCGTTACCCAGTCATTCTTATCGCCAGAATTCGAGTTGTCATCTAGCTCAACTGTAAGGCTGCGAGGATTTACTGTATCTACTGTTATCTTTTCATTACTTGTTGCTTTGTTACCCGCCTGATCAACAGAAACCACAGTAAAGTCATAAGCCCCATCAGGAACTGTTTCTCCAGTAAAGAATTCTGACAGTTCTAATGTAAACTCCCCATTTGCATTAGCAGTTACAACCACCTCTTTCTTGTCTGAACCAGAGGTATTCATAGTGATCGTAACTCTAGAGAACGGATCAGTTTTACCTATGTAAACTGGTTTGTTTTCACTAGTTATACCATCTGTGTCTGACCAACCAGAATCTTGTCCATCTGTAAGTTCAAACTCTAGACTGTTAGTCTTATCAATCGTGATAGAGCCAGTATGCTCAGTTGTATTACCCGCGACATCTTTAGCCACCACGGTAAAGCTATATTCACCATCGGATAGTTCATTAGCCACTAACGCTTCCCAATTGCCGTGTTCATCAACTTGCGCGTAATATTTTTTGTGATTAATTGTTAACTCAACAGTACAACCAGCCTCGACTGTACCAACAAATCTAGGAGTGTTGTCCTGCGTCATCCAGTTACCTGTACTACCAGTATCCGACTCAGCATGTAGATTCACGGTTAGATCTTCAGGGTCTTTTGTATCAACAAGGACATCAACCTTCTTGTTCATGCTATTGCCAGCTGTATCCGTAACCTTAGCCCTAAACTCATAATTACCGTCATCAAGTTCCGTCTTAGCATCTGCATACCATGTTCCGTCTGAGTTAACGGTGGCAGTTACAGTTTCAACAAGCTGTCCTTTATCATCGAAAATTTTCACCTCGACCTTGTCTCCTGCATCAACTCGACCAGAAACACGCGGCTTATTGAAATTCGTAACCACGTCATCCTTGTCATTTGAGTTTGTGAGATCATCAAGACCTATAGAGATATTGATACTGGTATCGATTTCAAAATCACCGCTATGTGTAACTGTGTTGTTTGCAGGATCGGTAGATTCAACAACATAACTGTATTCACCGTCAGCGAAATCAGAAGGAAGCTGATCACCGGATATAACCCACTTACCAGTTGAGTCGGCTTGAGTGTTTAGAGTGATCACAGAACCATCAGGTTTTGTAATTCTCAAGACAACATCTGAGTCAGCATCAGTACTGCCAGAAAACGCTGGACGTGTTTCTTTAGTTATACCGTCACTGTTTGATGTACCCTTGTCTGAAGCCGAATCAATACCACCAGCTACTGTGTTGGTCTTATCAATTGAGATTGTCTTTGAATGAGTCGAGCTATTTCCTGCCTTATCAGTACTTACTATTGTGATGAGGTGGTTACCCTCATCTAACCCCGAAACATCCAGAGTCCAAGTGCCATCCTCTTTCACCGACACGTTGTGCGAATCTGAACCCACCCTAACAATCACTGTTGTTCCAAAATCGGCCTTACCGCTTAACGTGAAGTCAGATTTATTTGTCGTCCAATCGCCTTTCAAACCTGTGTCATCTGCCCCTCTGAGGTTTAACGTAGGCTTTATAGGATCGGTTGTATCCACAACAATCTTCCCGCTATCCGTATCCGTGTTGCCACTTTTGTCGGTAGACGTAACTTTCCAGTTGTACTCAATGCCGTCTTTTTGGTTTCCATCCAATTGACCTACAGTAACTTCCCACTTACCGTTTGCTTCCACTGTAGCCTCGAATCTTTGTCCATCAATTTCGAGTACAATTTTTGAACCTTCCTCGCCAACACCACTAAAGACGATATTTTCTGATGCTGTTATTCCATCAGAAGTATTTGAACCAGTATCGGAATCCTGAGCAAGACGCGCAGTTACAGTTGTTGAAGAATCTATCTCAACGGTTCCAGATGTCGTTTTTTCATTGCCTGCAATATCATTTGAAACAACTGTCCAAACATATTCCTTGTCTGGTAATGCATCTGTCACCTGAATGCGCCACGTCCCATCCTCACCAACAGTAGTTGAGTAATTCTTTCCGTTAATATTCAGTGTAACGGTTGCACCTGCTTCACCTTCTCCTGCAAACCAAGGCATTTTAGAACTTGTGGTTTTATCGCCTTTCTCCCCGCTATCCGAGTCAGACTCAAGATGAGCTGAAACTGTGGTTGAGGTGTCAACATTAATTGAACCACGCTCCGTCTTTGTATTTCCTGCCTTATCTGTGGCAACTACAACCCAGTTGTGGTCACCAGTTGGCAATTCATCACTAACAGTTATAAACCACGAACCATCCTCTCCTACTGTCGTAGAGTAATCTTGGTTATTAATTGTCAGCTTGATCTTTGATCCAGCTTCGCCAGTGCCAGAAAATGACGGAGACTGCTCTCGTGTAATGTTGTCATTGTTTTTATCACCAGAGTCAGAGCTCTGATCAAGACGTGCAGTGAGCGATGTAGTAGTGTCTATTTCAATCTTGCCGACAATTTCTTTTTCGTTACCCGCACCATCTACAGCTGTCACACTCCAGTTGAATTTACCATCTGGCAATTCGTCTGTTACCGCAACTGACCAATTACCTTCAGAATCAACAACAGTATGATAGTCCTTTCCATTTACATGCAGCTTTATCTCTGCTCCAACTTCACCTGTACCTTTAAAAGTCGGAGACTTGATGTTTGAGATACCATCTGATTTCGAATCACCTGAGTCGGAGTCTTGATCAAGACCTCCATCTAGGGTTATTAGTGTATCGATAGTGACCTTTCCTGAGATGTCTTCTCTGTTTCCAGCACTATCCTCGATGATTGCTGTCCAATCATAATCCCCGTCTTTCAGCTCGTTAGGGACATTAATCTCCCAGTTACCCGATTCATCAACTTTAACGTTGTATGACTTCTTGTTGATCACGAGCGTAACTGTAGCCCCTATCTCACCAGTTCCGGTAAAGGTTGGCGTTTTGTCATTTGTATAATTAACCTTTGTCCCTGAATCGGAATTAGAGTCCAGACCACCATCAATTTCAGTAACGGTATCAATAGTAACTTGACCACTTTCTTCTGCGCGGTTGCCTGATTTATCTACAGAAACAACAGTCCAGTCGTAATCACCGTCGCTAAGTAGATCTGAAACTTTTAGTGACCAAGTACCGCTCTCCAGAACTTCCGTAGAGTAGTTTTTCCCATTAATTGTGAGAGTTACTGTAGCCCCTGCTTCACCAGTTCCACTGAA
>NZ_JAHGAP010000030.1:0-6328 GCF_030248655.1 Vibrio sp. D431a
TCCTTAAAGTACATAACGCCTTGTTAAGGTGTGAGGCACGCAATACCGAAGCCTCCGCATACCACCTTAACCACTAAAACCAACGCATAGTAAAAATGCCACGCGTGCCGAATCACTCTTGAACAATTTGTTAGCCCTTTTTCAAAAGGTTAAGACTTGTATACGACAACCAAACCACCAAGATTGCCAGTAAGTTTAGAGAAACTGTTACTTCATTAACATTCACACTTATCGGTACTTCAACTCCAAAAGAAAAGGCTAAGGAAAAGTTAGGTGTTTCTATGCCTATCATCTGAATTAAATAAAGAACGATCATTAACTTAAATACCCAAAGCTTCTTTTTTAACAACCCGTAAAAACTAGACAAGTTCAAGCTTAGCATCACTAGAACGATGGCAAATGTGAGAAAAAGACTCGAAGAGCTCAATTGATTAACTTGGGCAAGCAAGGTAAATAGTAGAAACAGAGTAACTGAAACAGATATACCCTGTAAAAACAGCAAGAATTTTGTTCTTTTTAAATGATTTTCAAACAATTTTATATTTTCTCCTTGAGGGCTAACGCCTTGTTAAGGGGTGAAGCACGCAACACCGACGCTACCGTATACCGCCTTAATCACTAAAACCAACGCATAGTAAAAATGCCACGCGTGCTGAATCCCTCTTGAACAATTTGTTATACGCGTTTTATCGGTTGTACTTAACCTTGTTCAAAACTTCTTTTAGTTCATGCGTTTTCTCAAGGTTTACACCGTGAATATTGGCTAAAGCACAAACATAATACAAGACGTCATATAACTCTTCTGCGATTGAACCTTTAAGTTCATCTAGAGTTGGTTGCCCACGTTTACCTTTGCGAATAGATTCCGATAATTCGCCAACTTCTTCGATTAGTTTTAAAAAATAGTGTTCAGATTGCTCCGGCGCATAATCGAATTCTTTTATATGACTTTGTAACTCAGATAACTTCATAACGTCCTTTTCGTATCATTTTCCATAAAGCGTATAACGCCGCATTAAGTGGTGAGCAACGCAGACCACTGCACTTAAAGTATTGTATCGTAAACACTAAATTCAAAGTAAACCAAAAATGCCGAACGTTGGGAATCCGTCTTAAATGCTTTGTTAGCAATATGGCTTAACCCTATGCACTGAACTCTTCTAATGCTGAAACTGCCGCTTCTGCTTTACCACTTTGAACAAAGATATGGTCGTGATAATAAGCTGCAATGACATTAGCACTAATACCCTTTGATGCTAACTTGCTAGCCACTGCTGCTGTAAGACCTACAGCTTCCAAACTGGAGTGCACCGTCAGAGTTATTTGACTATATGTACCATCAAACGACAAACCTGCCTTTTCTGCCGCTGATTTCTCTAGAACCAAAGTTAAACCCTCATATTCAATAAACGTGGCAACTGGATTTAGGTCAACATAGTCTGCTAGCACACCAGAAACTGTACAAAATACGAACTCTGATTCCATTAGTTTTGGGCTCATCGAACGCAATAATTCGTCTAGGTCTGTGATTCCTGACATATCGGTTTCCTCTTATATTGCTAACGCCTTGTTAAGGTGTGAGGCACGCAATACCGAAGCCTCCGCATAGCACCTTAACCACTAAAACTAACGCATAGTAAAAATGCCACGCGTGCCGAATCACTCTTGAACAATTTGTTATACGAATTTTTTCAGTGCCAACACTTGCTGTTCAAATAACTCACAATCTGACTTTGAGTATGACTTAGCGACATTAACCCATTGAACGCCCGTTTCATCTATGTGGTGAAACTCGACTTGAAGTGCATATTTGGAACAACGAAAAAGAGCAAAAACCAAACCTACAACCGTCAGACTAAGAGCTAAAACTAGTAGCCATTGTGGCACCTCTTCCAATCTTGGAATAACTAACCAAACTGCCCCTGAAAAAACACACACCCAGAATAAAACTTGACCTAAATTATCAAGAAAACTTAACTTTTTAACCCTAACATTGTTTATCTTAGACAAAGGATATGAGTCTTTCTTAAACCTGAACTCTTTTGAATCCAAGTTAAAATCAGTATTTTTGTACATAATTTCCCTCTATTCGTATAACGCCGCGTTAAGTAGTGAGCAACGCCGACACCTAAACTAAACCATTGCACCGTAAGCACAAAACTCAAATTGGACTAAAAATGCCACGCGTTGCGAATCTGCCTTAAACGCTTTGTTATACGATGCCTCACAGCAAGCGCTGAAACAGACCGTTTTTAGCTGTGAAACCGAGTTTGTCAAACAAAGCTTGAGACCGAAAGTTACCCTCATCAATATCTGCATATAACTTTTCAATGCCCAAAGACTTAGCATGAGGAATTAATAAACTAAGAGCTTCCGACATATACCCTTGTCGCCAGTACGATGAGTTTAGTAAGCATCCGACCTCACAGGAATCACCACTATCACTAAAACTATGTAAACCGCAGGTTCCAATAACTTTGTTTGTCGCTTGCTCTATAACCGCCCATTCCCACGATTCACCTGATTTCTCTAGTCGGACGACGCTTTCTAGCACCTGAACTATCATATCTTTCGATGTAAAAACTGGGTCTGAGGCAAATTCCATTGTTTCAATATCACCATAAATTTCAAACAAATCATCAGAATCATCCGTTTGAATTGACCTCAAAACAATTCTACTTCCGTGTAAATCAGGCTTCATTTTTCTCCTTAATCGTATAACGCCGCGTTAAGGGGTGAACAACGCAAACCACCCAACCTAAGCAATTGTGCCTTAAACACAAAAGCCAAACATTGAACCAAAACCGCCAAGCGTTGAGAATCCCTCTTGAACGCTTTGTTATACCACTACTCAAAGCTTTTCACTGAACTCCCCACACTGCTTACACTTGTAACCATGCTTGTAAAAGAACAGTGGAAAACCCAGTAAAATAAATACTAAGAAAGCTGGACGCTTACCTTTTGTAAATGCATATAGCTCTGTGCTACTACAGTTAGGGCAAACATCTTTTGCTTCATCAACGGCAACTTCTTTTTCCAGTAATTCTGAGAAGTCACTACTGAGTATTTGTTTCGCTTCCTCTGCATCACTCTCGGTCACCATCAGACGAACACCGCCCATGGCGTTTGAATAAAGCCACTGGGTATTCACCGTGTGCTCGTCAGCAATGTGACTTTCTATTCCCGCACTATCGAGGCTCGCTTTCGCAATATGAGCTTCATGAGGAAAAGAAAACCTTGCTACTACAATCACATATTACTCCTTGTGGTATAACGCTTTGCTAAGGTGTGAAGCACGCAATGACCAAGTATCCGCATGGCACTTCAACACCGAAACTAACGCATACCAAAAATGCCACGCGTGCTGAATCACGCTTAAGCAACTTGTTATGTGTAGCTTTTTCAACCGAATACTAGTCTAAAAAAGCTACGTTCATAGCTAATAATACAGTCCATTTTATCGGCAAATTCGAAAGCTTTAATACACTCAGGATCATTTAGAGACTTGGCACGATAATCTTCGTATGCTGACAAACTTTCAAACGTGAATAGTGCCATAGCTATATTGTTTGCACCTTCAGATGGTAGAAAATAGCCATTATGTTGACCACCAAACTTTTCAACGAGTGGTATCCACATTCTCGCGTATTCTTCGAACTCTTTGACCTTCTTTGGGTCTATGACATATCTGACATAGCAAGTAATCATAACCATTAATTCCTTATAATTGGTTGATTTTTGGGGCTACACATAACGCCCTGTTAAGGTGTGAGCAACGCAATACCGAAGCTCCCGCATACCACCTTAAACACTAAAACCAACGCATAATAAAAATGCCACGCGTTGCGAATCACTCTTAAACAGTTTGTTAGAGCACACTTACACGATATTGTCCGTATAGTTCTTTACGTAATCGACTACATTCAACGTTGCTTTCCAACGCTTTTTTCCCAAAGAACCATAATAATATATGTATGGATTGAAATACCGTTGAGTCATGCCCTGCACTTCAACTTCGACGTCATATCTAATGGTATCAGCATGAATGATTTTATTGCAGGCTTCTCTCAAGTTAAGATCAACAGTGTTTTCTGGCTCATTGAGGTTCGGAATTAAGATTCCGCTTTTCGTATTATATTGATGAAGGTCTTTGTGCTTATCATCTATCACACGCGCTATTACAGCAGAACTTAATAGTATTCTAGTTGCTTCAACTTCAAAAAATGGATCGAGTGTGTACATAGCATGGTTCAGCTCACCATCTGCGTTACATAGTTTCGATAATGTTTTGCTAGCTAAAAACTGATTGAGCAACCTGTAGAGGTCTAGTTTTGTCACCTCTAAATCAGGACTATAACTATTGTCAAAATATCTTGGATTTTCCCATTCAGCCATTTATTGCCTCCGTGTGTTCTAACGCCGCGTTAAGTGGTGAACAACGCCAGTCACCAAAACTAAACCATTGTACCTTAAACACTAAATTCAACTTAAACTGAAACCGCCAAGCGTTGTGAATCCGCCTTAAACGCTTTGTTATATTAATCGTTGTACTCGACTTTATTACTAGTCAGCTTAACTAACTTCCTATGTTGGAGTTCACTAACAATATCAGAGACTTCGGCTTCAGAAATACCACCTTGAAACTGAAACATTGCTTTGATTGAGTTCGTTAGCGATTTTGTTTTCACTGGTCTTAATTTAAGCAAGCGTTCATATACATAGGAAATAGTGTCAATTTCTTGCTCTTCCACAATGGCTTCAGGAACAGCAGGTTTTGGTTTAATTGTTCGATCTTGAGGATTAACTGATTCCTCTTCCTTGCGAGCAGTTTGAATTAGCAACTGTGCAAGCCGCAACTTATCGCGATAATCTAGTTGCTCGCATGCTAAGGCGATGACATCATAGTTCATAGAAACTCCTTTTGTGCTCGAATCATTTGATTAATATAACGCCCTGTTAAGGGGTGAGCAACGCAATACCGATGCCGCCGCATACCACCTTAATCACTAAAACCAACGCACAGTAAAAATGCCACGCGTTGCGAATCCCTCTTGAACAGTTTGTTATGTGTCTAGCTCATTGTTAATTTTGAACAAACAAATACTAATATAGTTACAGCTAGATATCCCACACCAGTAAATATTTCAAAGGGTCTTCTAAAGTTTACTTTTACGTAAGTTGAAAACCATGTAACAAGCCATGTCAAAAAAACGAAACCCAATGTCCATATAAAATCTTCATTTTCAAGAAGATCAAAACCAAAGTAGCCAATAACAAATACAGTGCCTGACAAACCAATTAAATAGTTTTGCATATGAAGCCTTATCATATTTGTGCGTTTAGCCCACTTTAAGTTTGATGCAAGTAAATAGAAGCTATTCCCTGAAACAATTGCAAGTGTAGAACTTAAAAAAGAAAAAACTCCAAAGTTTTCGCTCAAAATTAAACTTGTAGCATCATGAAGTTTTTTATTATCCGCTACCCCTATAGACCACATAAGTAACATTAGGAAGAACCATAATAGGAATAGAGTACATAAACTACTTATAAAAGCAGAACCATGTGACTCTATAGTCCCAGGACGTTCCGCATTTTTAACCCAACTTACAATATTATCTTTGTTACTCATAAACCAATATTCATCTAATTTTTCATAAAAAACACATAACGCCGCGTTAAGGCGTGACGTAATGCGTGCCATACTGTGAGCGAAGCGAAACTGGCACGCGTTGCGGAATCGCTCTTAAACGCTTTGTTAGCACACAATTTCCAAACTGTACTCCGTTGTATTTTCACTATTAGAAACTATCTGTTCAAAACCCAATTTCTTTAGTACTGAAGAGCTTCGACTATTCCAAGAATGGACACCCGCCCAAATATTACCTTGATACCCCGAACTGCAAACATGTGATAACAAAGCCTTGCACATTTGCGTCGCTAAACCCTGCCCCCAGAATTCCGGATTAACCCAATAAGCTAAAGCCAAACGATTTTTCTGAGGAAACAATGTAACCTGACCAATAACTTGGGAATTAGCCAAGCGGCGACAACTCCAAACGTAACATTTATCCATATTCCAGTCTGAAGCACGATCTGAACACCAATCTTCAGCTTGGTTTAGTGTTTTAATTTTTGCTAACGGAAGCGACTTAGGGAATAAATCTGAGCTTACTGCTGTTAGTAAATACACAGCATCGCCAGTTTCTATTGGAGTAAATACAAAACTCGAACATTCAAATTTCCTCGCGAATTTCAAAGCTGTCCCCTTGTGTGCTAACGCCCTGTTAAGGGGTGAGCAACGCAATACAAAAGCCGCCGCATACCACCT
>NZ_JAHGAP010000031.1:0-80848 GCF_030248655.1 Vibrio sp. D431a
ACCTCGTGTGTCGCTCCAAGTTTTATTGATATGGCATTAGCGGTATCAGATGGTGTTTTACTTTTCTGTAAAGGCATCACAAAGAATATTTGTGTGCCCTGGTGGTGGAATTGGTAGACACAAGGGATTTAAAATCCCTCGACGTTCGCGTTGTGCCGGTTCAAGTCCGGCCCGGGGCACCATCTCATATTAAATGCGACACTAGCTCAGTTGGTAGAGCGCAACCTTGCCAAGGTTGAGGTCACGAGTTCGAACCTCGTGTGTCGCTCCAGATTTAAGGCCTAACATGAAAATGTTAGGCCTTTTTCGTATTTTTTGAAAATCTCAAACTTCTTTTCTGTCACAGACTTCGTTAAGTAACGAACCCTTTGTCTCATTGACTCAAGTGATTGTTCATTCTGCCATTGCAAAGCATCTTAGCCATTCCTACTAGTCTATGTTTAAACCATCACTTGTGGAGAATAACCACTCTTGAACCAGGCAAAGCTGTGACGAGAATGCTATCTTTTTAAATGTTCCGGATATAGAAAGGAATGTTTTACGATTAAGCAGCACAACCTTAAACCTCTGTTTAGATGAGGTGATGATATCTCAAGAATATTTGTTTAAATAACAGCTATTTGAGAGAAGCAGAAAAGCATAGCTCATGAATATGAACATGTGAGTTGCAATGGGGTATGTTTTGTTGTGATTTACATCACTGTTACTAATATGAAAAATCGTTGCCAGAAGATTTTATTTTGTGATAAATTCGCGCGCAATCTCGGAGCGTAATTAACAACGTTTGATCTCTGGGGGATACGCGTAGTGACCATTCAAGCTGATTGTGACACTGCGTAGGGTAGGTATCGGCAAAGCCTTTTGTCGATAGACGGGATACTAATGCTGTAAACGCGGCATATTAATGGGAAACCCAACATTGAAACCTTTGAATAAACACACACTAATCAGCTTCATACTGCCGAAATGTCCTGTTTTACAAAACGGGTGCATTACAGAACCTTGATTAATCCCTTTTACATATAAAGCCGCGAGTATCGTGGTGGATGATCTGTATTTGTCATTTATGCACTGACAAATGCGGAGGGGTATTCACACCTCCTGTAATTTCATTCTAATGATTATTAATACAGGATACAGAATTATTATAATTCAAGGGATTATGTAGTATGAGCACTGCCTTTGAAGTCGATAGCAATATCGCAAACATTTTTTCGTCTCAGGTTCCTATCGTTGAGGGAACGTATGACTTAACGCCAGATCAAGTATTGATTGATCAGGCTGAGCATGAATCTGAAGTACGTTCTTATCCACGTCGTTTGCCGATCGCAATTAAACAAGCCTTTGGGTGCTTGGTTGAAGATACGCGTGGACAGATCTTTCTAGACTGCCTTGCGGGGGCAGGCACTCTAGCTTTGGGGTATAACCATCCTGAAATAAACCAAGCTCTGAAAGAGCAATTAGATTCAGGACTGCCATATCAGACGCTAGATATTGCAACATCAGCAAAAACGACGTTTATTCAATCTGTTAAATCTTTTCTTCCTCAAGAGTTAAGCGAGAACAGCGTTATCCAATTTTGTGGCCCGTCTGGAGCTGATGCGGTTGAAGCTGCTATCAAGCTCGCGAAACAGACTACCGGTCGCAACACTATGTTTGCCTTCCGTGGCGCATACCATGGTATGACTAATGGTACGATGGGGATGATGGGTAACTTAGGCACGAAAGCGCGTCGAACTGGTTTGATGTCGGATGTGCACTTTATGCCTTTCCCATACAACCTGCGTTGTCCTTTTGGGCTTGGCGGTGATGAAGGTGCGAAAGCAAGTATTCGCTATATCGATCGTCTTTTAAACGATGATGAGTCAGGCATTATGAAGCCTGCCGCGATTATCGTGGAGCCAGTGCAAGGTGAGGGTGGTGTTGTTCCTGCGCCAGCATTCTGGCTACGAGAGTTACGTCGTATTTGTGATGAACACGGTATCTTACTGATCTTCGATGAGATCCAGTGTGGTGTTGGTAAAACTGGCTACAATTTCGCGTTCGAAGAGTCGGGCATTGTTCCAGATATTCTGTGTTTATCAAAAGCAATTGGCGGTGGATTACCAATGTCGCTATTGGTTATCAATAAGCAACATGACACATGGAAGCCGGGCGAGCACACAGGTACATTTCGTGGTAACCAGTTAGCCATGGTCTCTGGTGCGAAAGCATTAGAAATTATCCAGCGTGATAATCTTGTTGAGCATGCCAATATTGCGGGTCAGTACTTGCGCTACGGCCTTGAAAGTATTCAAAAGCGTGTGAACTGTATCGCAGAGGTTCGTGGCAAAGGTTTGATGCTAGGCGTGGAGATTAAAACTCCAAACGGTGAGCTCAATAAATTTGGTGAACCTCAAGCGGATAGTGAACTTACACTTTCTATTCAACGCGCAGCACTCGAGCGTGGCTTGATCGTTGAGAAAGGTGGACGCGAAGGCGCAGTAATTCGTTTCCTTCCTCCTCTTATCATCTCGTTTGAGCAAATCGACTTTGCTTTACGTGTATTTGAAGACGCGATTTTAGCCGCTGGCGGTAGTCACATCGAAACTCAGCCACAAGATGAATGGAAGAAGCATTTCATCCACACTGGAGAGATGGGCAGCAATGAATTTGCTTCGGTGATGAATCACACTACTACGGCAATGAAGTCAGTGTTTGAACAAGTGACTGCACCGTATTCAGGTATGGATCCAAAAGCATTGGAAGCAGCAATTCACGACGTTGATCTTGATAATGGAAATGCGCCTCTTAAATCCGTTATCGACGATGCTGCTGATCTGGTCGCGAAAAACGCAATTTTTACTCAACATCCAGATTGTATTGCTCACCTGCATACTCCACCGTTGATGCCAGCGATTGCGGCAGAGGCAATGATTGCGGCTTTGAACCAGTCGATGGACTCATGGGATCAAGCTTCATCAGCGACTTATGTTGAACAGAAAGTTGTGAACTGGCTATGCGATAAATATGAGTTAGGTGAAAAAGCGGACGGTATCTTCACGAGCGGCGGCACGCAAAGTAACCAAATGGGTTTGATGCTTGCGCGAGATTGGATTGCTGACAAACTCAGTGCACACTCAATTCAAAAGCTTGGCCTTCCTGAATACGCAGACAAGCTACGTATTGTATGTTCGAAAAAATCCCACTTCACGGTTCAAAAATCAGCGTCTTGGATGGGATTGGGTGAAAAAGCGGTCATGACCGTCGATGCTAATGCCGATGGAACGATGGATGTCACTAAGTTAGACGAAGTTCTCAATCAGGCCAAAGCAGAAGGTTTGATCCCATTTGCCATTGTTGGCACCGCGGGTACAACGGATCACGGTGCTATTGATGACTTAGACTTTATCGCCGATATCGCAGCGAAACATGACATGTGGATGCACGTCGACGGTGCATACGGTGGAGCTCTGATTCTAAGTAGCCAAAAAGCGCGTCTGAAAGGTTGTGAGCGTGCACATTCCATCAGCGTAGACTTCCATAAGCTGTTTTACCAAACCATCAGTTGTGGTGCGCTATTGGTAAATGACAAGTCTAACTTTAAATTCCTGCTTCACCATGCAGACTATTTGAACCGCGAACACGACGAACTACCGAACTTGGTGGATAAGTCTATTGCGACAACTAAGCGTTTTGATGCGCTCAAAGTGTTTATGACGATGCAAAGCGTAGGGCCAAAAGCCCTAGGCGATATGTATGATCATTTGCTTGAACAGACGCTTGAAGTGGCGGACATGATTCGAGATAACAAACACTTTGAGTTGTTGGCTGAACCATCACTATCTACGGTTCTGTTCCGCGCGACACATGAATCAGCGGATCTTGATGAACTGAACAAAACGTTGCGCTTAGAAGCGTTAACACGCGGTATCGCGGTATTGGGTGAAACCATTGTCGACGATAAAACTGCATTGAAATTTACGATTTTGAACCCGTGTCTGACGACGGCGGACTTTGAATCTTTGCTCTCAAAAATCAATACGCTAGCGGCAGAGCTAGTTTAACAAAGGTAACGGAAAACTATGGCAATTCTACAGATTGGTGCAGGCGGCGTTGGCTGGGTAGTTGCACATAAAGCAGCACAAAACAACGACGTTCTGGGTGATATCACAATCGCATCACGTACCGTAGGTAAGTGTGAGAAAATCATCGAATCGATTCAGAAGAAAAACAATCTGAAAGATTCAACTAAGAAATTAGAAGCGCGAGCGGTAAACGCGGACGACGTAGATTCTTTAGTTGCTTTAATTAAAGAAGTACAACCTGACTTAGTGATCAACGCAGGTCCTCCTTGGGTGAACATGTCTATTATGGAAGCATGTTACCAAGCTAAAGTGTCATACCTTGATACATCTGTTGCGGTTGATTTGTGCTCTGAAGGCCAACAAGTACCTCAAGCTTACGATTGGCAGTGGGGTTACCGTGAGAAGTTTGAAGAAGCGGGCATTACAGGTATTCTTGGTGCTGGTTTCGATCCGGGCGTAGTATCGGTGTTTGCCGCATACGCAGTGAAGCATCTGTTCGATGAAATCGATACTATCGACGTAATGGATGTAAACGCAGGCGACCACGGTAAGAAGTTCGCAACTAACTTTGATCCAGAAACGAACATGCTTGAGATTCAAGGCGATTCGTTCTACTGGGAAAACGGCGAGTGGAAACAAGTACCTTGTCACTCACGTATGCTTGAGTTTGAATTCCCGAATTGTGGTTCACACAAAGTGTACTCAATGGCGCACGACGAAGTTCGATCTATGCAAGAGTTCATCCCGGCGAAACGCATCGAATTCTGGATGGGCTTTGGTGACCGTTACCTAAACTACTTCAATGTGATGCGCGACATCGGTCTACTCAGCCCAGATCCACTAACGCTTCACGACGGTACGGTTGTTCAACCTTTGCACGTGCTAAAAGCACTACTACCAGATCCAACATCACTCGCACCAGGCTACACTGGCCTAACGTGTATCGGTACTTGGGTTCAAGGTAAGAAAGATGGTAAAGAGCGCAGTGTATTTATTTACAACAACGCTGATCACGAAGTCGCATACGAAGATGTTGAACACCAAGCTATCTCATACACCACTGGCGTACCAGCGATCACTGCGGCTTTGCAGTTCTTCCGTGGCAAGTGGGCAGACAAAGGCGTGTTCAACATGGAACAACTAGATCCAGACCCATTCCTAGAAACCATGCCATCTATTGGTCTAGATTGGCATGTTCAAGAACTGGAGCCAGGACAACCTGTTATCCATAAATTGAAGTAAGAATTTAGCGACTCTTATTTGTACGTTTAAGCCGATGCACTTGCGTCGGCTTTGTTCGATTTTATAGTGCCTTTGCTAAGGCGAAGGGACGTAAGGTATCAAAATGCAACAAAACGAACTAAAAACGCCATACTTCATGATCAATGAAGACAAGCTGATTGAGAACCTAGAGAAAGCAAAACAGCTAAAAGACATCTCTGGTGTGAAGCTTGTATTAGCTCTGAAGTGCTTCTCAACATGGGGTGTATTCGACATCATCAAGCCTTACCTAGACGGAACAACAAGTTCTGGCCCGTTTGAAGTGAAGCTTGGCTACGAAACGTTTGGTGGTGAGACACACGCATACAGCGTGGGTTACAGCGAAGATGACGTTCGCGATGTGGCGGACATCTCTGACAAGATGATCTTTAACTCTCAGTCACAGCTAGCGGCTTATCGTCATATTGTCGAAGGTAAAGCATCGATTGGCTTGCGCCTGAACCCAGGTGTGAGCTATTCAGGGCAAGACTTAGCAAACCCAGCGCGTCAATTCTCTCGTCTTGGTGTTCAGGCTGATCACATCAAACCGGAAATTTTTGATGGTATTGATGGCGTAATGTTCCACATGAACTGTGAGAACAAAGACGTGGATGCGTTTATCGGTTTACTCGATGCTATTTCAGCTCAGTTTGGCGAGTACCTAGATAAGCTGGACTGGGTAAGCATGGGTGGCGGCGTGTTCTTCACATGGCCGGGTTATGACATCGAAAAGCTTGGCCTAGCGCTGAAAGCGTTTGCTGAAAAACACGGCGTGCAAATGTACCTAGAACCGGGCGAAGCGATCATTACCAAGACGACTGACCTAGTGGTCACTGTGGTTGATATCGTTGAGAACGTAAAGAAAACCGCGATTGTGGATTCAGCAACAGAAGCTCACCGCTTAGATACGTTGATCTACAATGAGCCAGCGTCAATTCTTGAAGCATCTGAAAATGGTGAACATGAGTATGTGATCGGCTCGTGCTCTTGTTTGGCTGGTGACCAGTTCTGCGTGGCGAACTTCGAACAGCCTCTAGAGATAGGACAGCGTCTGCATATTCTAGATAGTGCCGGTTACACCATGGTGAAACTGAACTGGTTTAACGGTCTACGTATGCCGTCGGTCTACTGTGAACGCTCGAATGGTGACATTCAAAAACTGAATGAATTTGACTACTCTGATTTCAAACGTTCACTATCTCAGTGGTCAGTGAAATAAGACGTATCGCGCCATAAGCACCAAAAGAGCAGCTTAATCGCTGCTCTTTTTATTGGGGAAACGATAACAGTACGTGATTAACTCTCCACAATCACACGAGTGTCTTCACTCAGAGACTCTAACTCATTGGCTATGTCTTCAATTTCTAGCTCGCTAGGCAGTTTTATCGCCATTTTAGCGCTGAATAAGCTAGAGCTTACCCCTCCGCCTCCAGCAATGAATACACGCTGACAATCCATATCTAAAATTGAGATACCTTGATTATCGAGAACGTGAGTAATTTCATTCACAATACCCGCTCTATCGTTGGCATCTAAACGAAGCTGGAAGATAGTGTCTTCACGATATGAATGAGGCTCAGAGTCGACGAACCTAACAACAAGAGTCTGACAAGAAGAGAACGCCTGTTTAACGATGTCGGCATTTTCTCTTGGAAGCTCTACTTTGATGACACCTGCAACTTGGTCTTCGATAAAGTTTACTTTGCTGATCAGCCATTTCCCGCCGTTTTCGTGTGTGATTGCAGCGAGCTCTTTAATCGTGGCGGGTGACGCTTGTCCGACAAAATTAACAATAAATACGGTGTTCATAATGTCCCCTCCTGGAATCAAGGTTTGGACGCAGTACGAATAAACGTGCTACTTAAGTTATTGGAATAAATCCTTTTATTTAGTGTAGGTGCTAAGGGCGGGTAAGGTTTGATGAAAGTCAATTTTTAACACTAATTCGTGATGCAAATAATTAAAACAATGTTCAGAGCACAAAAAAGCAGCCATCGTAAGGCTGCTTTTTACCGAGTATCAACTTAGGATTAGAACGTTACTTTTAACTCGACACCATAAAATTGACTGTCGTAGTTTGCGCCTGCGTCCATGGCGAATTTTGCAACATCTTGGTTTCCAAACCAAGGTGATGAATTGAATTGTAGTTCTGCACTACCGCCCCATGCATCAGTTACCCAATAATGAATATGTCCAACAGGGTTTAAGAAGAAGAGCGAAACATCACCTGCGGTTTCAGAGCCCATAACTTCGCCGCCGTTTGCAATAATGTCTTGCTCAGCCGTTAACATCATTTCACCAACAACAGCACCAAAGAATGGTGTGATAAAAATATCCTGCCAAGATGGTACTTCTGCGAACGCCTCCACGCCATACTCCCAAAAGAACGTCGACATAGTTGCGGAGTACAAAAACGATTGAAATTCATTATAGCCAGCGTGACGTGCTGCCGTGTAGTAAACGCCGCCAAAATATGGGTGCATGATGTAGTTGAGGACATGTTCATCGCGATCCCAAACGGGGCCGTCAGAGACATTATCTTTCCACTTTTGCCCCAACTTACTCATGTCTCGGTCTTCTTCGTCCCATTTGGTGATACTTTCTGGAAGAAAAGTCATCATGCCTACGGTCGCGATACTGAGACCTAGAATGGTGTAGGTTTGACCCATCAGATAATCCCAGTCTTTATCTTGAGGGATGATGAGATGTTTAGGCTGAAGCCCTGCGTCAAGGTTTAGCGAATCATCATTATTCTGTTCATACATAACACCGCGATTTTGAGCCTCGAAGGTGTACAGAGTCGTCGTTTCGCAGTAACCTGACAAGCAATCAGGTGTGTAAGAAAACTCTGTATGACGGCTTAGGTCATAGTGACTTGCGTGCGCAAGCGCTGACGAAGCCAAGCAAAGGCCTGTTAGAGTCGTCTTGAACATGGATGATTTTGACACAAAGGTCTCCGAGTTAATGGTGTATGTTCGGGCTCGTAATTATCCCTCAAAACATCAATCATTTAAACACTTGACCCTTATTTAGTCCCAACAAACCTCGGCGAGATTTGTCCAAATAAAAAGAAAAATAAGCGCTATAACGAAAATAGGATTGTGCTTACGTTCAGGAGTCAGTTGTGAAAATAGCAATGCTTAGTACTGGTGAGGAAGTCCTCCACGGTGATATTGTTGATACTAATGCGGCATGGTTGTCTAGCCTGTTTTATCAACATGGATTTGGCTTAACAAAGCGCTCAACGGTTGGTGATAGCCTATCGAGTTTGGTTGAAGAGTTTTTAATGCTCAGCTTTAACAACGATGTGGTTATTGTTAATGGTGGTTTAGGCCCTACAACGGATGACATGAGTGCTGCCGCCGCCGCGAGAGCCGCCGATTGTAAACTGGTGCTATTCAAAGAGTGGTTGCAGCATCTAGAAAGTTTGTATGCTCGACGTGGCATCCCTATGCCGGACAGTAATTTAAAGCAAGCAATGCTGCCAGAAACGGCAGAGATATTGGACAACCCGATAGGCACTGCTTGCGGTTTCAAAATGCTGATTAATGATGCCATTTTTTATTTCACACCGGGTGTACCAAGTGAATTTAAGCTCATGGCAGAGACGCAAATTCTTCCCGATCTGAGAAGAGTGTTTCCCGATGTTCAAGGCTCATGTTGTAGTCGAATCTACACGTTTGGTCTGTCTGAATCCGGTATTTCAGATAAGCTAGATCAGCTAAAACTTCCTCAAGGCTATGAGCTAGGGTATCGCTCTTACTTGCCTTTTATTGAAGTGAAACTTTTTGGTCCTTCAGATCAGATTGAACAGCGTTTGAAACTAGTACAGATAATTAATAAACACCTTGAGAGTAATACCGTTAGTATTGACTTACCTATGGTTGAAAATGTCGGCCAGTTGTTGGTCGATAAAGGACTAACGGTGTCGACCTCCGAAAAAAGTAGCGGAGGATACTTAACGTACTGGCTAAACGGCGATGAAAACGCTGAAAAGCTACTAGGGCATGGTTGGATACTACCGAGCCTGACTCAAGCGATGGCCAACAGCGGAGATCCATTAGCAGAGACGTTTGCTCTGGCTGGCGCTACGCGAGAGAAGTGTGGGACGGATTTATCACTCGTTACTGGCCATATTGAAGAGGGTGTTTTTTCCGTCGCTTTATCGACACCGTCAGGCGAGTGGGGAGCATTATATAAACTCTCGAAAAAGTATCAGCGCAATGATCAAGTTAAAGTGATCAGCACGGCAGCACTAGACTTGTTGCGTCGCTACCTAGAACGTAAACCAATGTTTGCGCATTATGCATTTTTAGAGAAAGTTAAAGAGATGCACCTCCCGAGCAGTGCTTTATAACCAAAGCTCTATACAGTAGTCTGAGAGACAAAACACAGAGACAAAAAAGCCAAGGTGATTACCTTGGCTTTTGCATTTTATACCGTCGAGTCAACGTTATGCGCGCTGCTTTTCTTTCATCGCGTAGTTAACGCCGCTAAGTGACAAATCTGATTTTGCTTTACAGATACAAGGTAATATTTCATCACTTTGTGTGTAAGCCATGGCAAAACCAACATACTCCACTTCACCAGACTCCAATTTGCAGCGACAGGCGCCGCAGTGCCCATCACGGCAGTTGTATTCTGGTAATAGGCCAGCTTGCTCCATTGTTTCCAAAATCGTATTGGAAGGGTTGGATTCAATGCTGATCAGTTTGTTGATTTTGAGTGTTGCCATTACAGCTCGAATCCTTCGAAGTCATCTGCGCGAACTTCATTGTCAATTTGACCCACAAGGTAAGAAGAGATTTCTGCTTCTTGAGGCGCAACTTGAACGTTATCTGAAGACAACCAAGCGTTAATCCATGGAATTGGGTTAGTTGTTGCTTCTGGATACGCTGCTGGTAGACCTACCGCTTGCATACGAATATTTGTGATGTATTCAACGTATTGGCTTAGGATGTCTTTGTTTAGACCGATCATAGAGCCATCTTTGAATAGATACTCTGCCCACTCTTTTTCTTGCTCAGCCGCTTCTTTGAATAGGTCAAAACAGTCCTGTTTTGCCTCTTCTGCGATTTGCATAAAAGTGAAGTCATCTTGACCGTTACGTAGCAGGTTGATCATGTGCTGCGTGCCGTTTAAGTGAAGTGCTTCGTCACGAGCGATCAGCTTGATGATTTTCGCGTTACCTTCCATTAGTTCGCGTTCTGCGAAAGCGAAAGAACATGCGAAACTGACGTAAAAACGAATAGCTTCTAATGCGTTAACAGACATCAGACAGATGTACAGCTTCTTCTTAAGATCGTACAGACTAACCTTAACCGTTTCACCGTTAAGGACATGCTCACCTTCACCGTAGCGATGGTAATCATTCGTCGCTTGAATCAAATCGTCGTAGTAGTGCGCGATGTCTTTTGCACGCTTCAGAATGTGCTCGTTCTCAACGATATCATCAAACACCACCGCAGGGTCGTTCACGATGTTACGAATAATGTGTGTGTAAGAACGAGAGTGAATCGTTTCAGAGAAAGACCAAGTCTCAATCCAAGTCTCTAGTTCTGGTAGAGACACAAGCGGCAGCAGTGCCACGTTAGGGCTGCGGCCTTGGATAGAGTCAAGAAGTGTTTGGTACTTCAAGTTAGAGATGAAGATGTGCTTCTCGTGATCTGGCAGTTTGTTGTAATCGATACGGTCGCTAGATACGTCTACTTCTTCTGGACGCCAGAAGAAAGAAAGTTGTTTCTCGATAAGTTTTTCGAAAATCTCAAACTTTTGTTGGTCGTAACGTGCAACGTTTACTGATTGACCTAGGAACATTGGTTCCTTCAATTGGTCATTCTTTTTTTGGTTAAAAGTACTGTAAGCCATAATGCCTCAATTCCTTTTAAACCTCCCCGTAAGGGGGAGGTTATCGATAGTCTGTCTTTACGGGTTCGCTAGGTACGGGAAGATTAAATCTTACAACCGCCGCCAGCACAATCGTCATCTTGTGGTTGAACAGCGTCTTTCTGTTCATCTTTCGCGCCATCACGAGTGTTGTGGTAGTAAAGCGTTTTCACACCAAACTTATACGCTGTTAGCAGGTCTTGAAGTAGTTTCTTCATTGGAACCTTGCCAGTCTCGTAACGTGACGGGTCGTAGTTAGTATTAGCAGAGATAGCTTGGTCAACAAACTTCTGCATAATACCCACAAGGTGTAGATAACCGTCGTTCGAACCGATATTCCAAAGCAGTTCATAGCTGTCTTTAAGTTCTGTGAACTCTGGTACAACTTGCTTCAGGATACCGTCTTTCGAAGCTTTTACTGAAACGTAACCACGTGGTGGCTCAATACCGTTAGTTGCGTTTGAAATCTGAGAAGAAGTCTCAGAAGGCATTAGCGCAGTCAGTGTTGAGTTACGTAGGCCGTGCTCCATAATTTCTTTACGTAGGCTGTCCCAGTCGTAGTGCAGCGCTTCGTCACAAATTAGGTCGATATCTTTCTTATACGTATCAATCGGCAGTAAGCCTTTCGCGTAGTTCGTCTCGTCGAATGAAGGGCACTTACCTTGTTCTTTCGCCAGTGCTACAGATGCTTTCAATAGGTAGTACTGCATTGCTTCGAACGTACGGTGAGTTAGGCCGTTCGCGCTACCGTCAGAGTATTTCACGCCATTCTTCGCTAAGTAGTAAGCAAAGTTAATCACACCAACACCTAGCGTACGACGGTTCATAGTCGATTTGTATGCCGCTGGTAGAGGGTAATCTTGGTAATCAAGCAGTGCATCTAACGCACGAACAACAAGATCGGATAGCTCTTCGAAATCATCTAGAGACTTGATAGCACCTAAGTTGAATGCAGAAAGCGTACACAGTGCGATCTCGCCTGAGTCATCTTCAACGTTAGTTAATGGTTTCGTTGGTAGTGCGATTTCTAAACATAGGTTCGACTGACGAACTGGAGCAACTTCAGAATCAAATGGGCTGTGAGTATTACAGTGGTCCACGTTCTGGATGTAGATACGACCCGTTGATGCACGCTCTTGCATTAGCAGAGTGAACATTTCAATCGCTTTAACCGTTTCTTTCTTGATTGAAGGATCGTTCTCGTACTTCACGTATAGACGCTCAAACTCTTCTTGGTTTTCGAAGAATGCGTCGTACAGACCAGGTACATCAGATGGTGAGAATAGCGTAATATTGCCGCCTTCAACTAAACGTTGGTACATCAGTTTGTTTAACTGAACACCGTAGTCCATGTGACGAACACGGTTTTCTTCAACACCACGGTTGTTCTTAAGTACCATTAGTGAGCGTGCTTCACCGTGCCACATTGGGTAGAACACAGTAGCTGCGCCACCACGTACACCACCTTGTGAACAACATTTTACTGCTGTTTGGAAGTACTTGTAGAACGGAATACAACCAGTGTGGAATGCTTCACCACCGCGAATCTCTGAGCCTAATGCACGGATACGACCTGCGTTGATACCAATACCAGCGCGCTGAGATACGTAACGAACAATTGAGCTTGCTGTTGCGTTAATAGAATCAAGACTGTCGCCACACTCGATCAGAACACATGAGCTGAACTGGCGAGTAGGGGTACGCACGCCAGACATAATTGGCGTAGGTAGAGAAATCTTAAATGTCGATGTCGCATCGTAGAAACGTTTGATGTAATCAAGACGTGTCGCTTTTGGATATTTCGCAAATAAGCACGCTGCTACAAGGATGTATAAGAACTGAGCACTTTCGTAAATTTGGCCCGTAACACGGTTCTGTACGAAGTACTTACCCTCTAGCTGCTTAACTGCCGCGTATGAGAAATTTAGGTCGCGTTTATGGTCGAGGTACGCATCAAGTTCGTCGAGTTCTGCTTTTGTGTAGTCTTCTAGAATATGTTGATCGTACTTACCCATATCGACGAGGCGAGACACGTGATCATAAAGCGTTGGTGGCTCGTATTGGCCATACGCTTTTTTACGCAGATGGAATACCGCTAGGCGAGCAGCTAGGTATTGGTAATCCGGAGTCTCTTCAGAGATCAGGTCTGCCGCAGACTTGATGATTGTCTCGTGAATATCTGTCGTTGTGATGCCGTCGTAAAACTGGATGTGAGCGCGAAGTTCTACTTGAGAAACCGAAACATTATCTAGACCTTCTGCAGCCCAAGTGATAACGCGGTGGATTTTATCCAGATCGATACTTTCTTTACGGCCATCACGCTTGGTGACGGTAAGTTGTTGGTTCATTCTGCTTTATTTCCCTAAGAAAACTGATAAAAGCCGTATTTTTGTTTGTTTATGTGCAATATGAGTAAAGCTTGCGGCGGCTTTGTGATCAAAGTCTATCTATATATTGTCGCTTAAACACAACATATAGGGGTTCATTTGTTTGCGGGTTACAAGATAGTGCTATTACACTGATTTATCAAGGTACAGATCGGGGATGACTTGTGGATAACTGACAAAATGAAAAAAATCAGTAAGTGAACACTAACCGATGAGAAAAGGGCAGACTTGAATGGTTAAAAGTACGGTTTCGAGATCGGTTTAGAAATAACCGCATGCAAAAATATTTTCCTTGATCTTTGGCCGTTTTTATCTACGAAAAATGGCTTGGTCAAAATGGAATCTAGAGCACGAATTTTAGCCATAAAAAGACAAAAAAAGCGGCAACTTTGTGCTACCGCTTCCGATTCATTTTCTTTAAAAAATGTCAATCACAAAACTCATTTTTTAACTTAATAGCGTTCAGTATTTTTTAGTATGAACGATGTAGTTTACATCTACATTACGACCGAGTTTGTAGCTGTCATTTAGAGGGTTGTAATGAAGCCCAGTAATGCCCATTTCCGTCAGGTCAGTTTGGTCTATCATCTTCATCATTTCGGCTGGCTTGATAAACTTATCGTGCTCATGAGTGCCTTCAGGAACAATCTTAAGAAGCTTCTCAGCACCGACAATAGCAAATAAGTACGACTTAATGTTTCGGTTCAAAGTTGAGAAAAACACGTGACCACCGGGTTTGACTAGCGCAGCACAAGAGCGGATAACGGAGAGAGGATCTGGAACGTGTTCAAGCATCTCCATACAAGTCACGACATCGTAAGTTCCTGCGTTTTCTATAGCGTGGTCTTCTATTGTGCTCTGAATGTAGGTCAGTTGAGTGCCTGTTTCTAATGCATGTAGTCGCGCGACTTCTAATGGTTCTTTACCCATATCAAGCCCCGTCACAATAGCGCCTTCTTTTGCCATGCTTTCAGCAAGAATGCCACCACCACAGCCGACATCAAGTGTTCGCTTGCCAAACAAGCCATTTGCTTTTTCAAGTACATAGTTCAAACGAAGTGGGTTAATTTGATGAAGCGGCTTAAACTCGCCTTCTAAATCCCACCATCGAGAAGCCATGTCCTCGAATTTCTTAATTTCACTTGGGTCGACGTTTTGTGCTTTAGTCATAATTGGTTTTATTGCATTCAATCTGAGTCCTTTAGAGGGCGCCAGTATACTCCAACGTTTTACACCCAAACAACCTCGATGTGCTTAGTTAAGGGACAATGACAGAGTTCACTGGCGCGGCAATCGAGACAGGTGCCTGTAATTTTTAAAGCGCTAGCTATTGTTTTTGGTTCATCCTTGAACTAGTGCCAGTGACAATAACTCTAAAACCTGCATTTTCGCGTTGTGTGGTTAAAGGAATTTACCTCGCTTTTCCGCGTAAAGAGTCCGATTTTGCTCAATATTGACCGAAATATAACCACTAATCAGAAAGATATGGGATGAGTGTGCAAATTCTCGACATTTGATTCATAACCAAGCTCACAACCTGATAAAAGGAGAGGGAAAGTGATGCCGAAGTGATGAATTGTGTGTTATATTTTTGCACCTTACACGTATCGTAATTACGATCAGATAATAGAGGGATAATGGCTCTATGAGCGATTTAGCTAAAGAGATCACGCCCGTAAACATTGAAGATGAGCTTAGAGGTTCATATCTAGACTATGCGATGTCAGTCATCGTGGGTCGTGCTCTTCCAGATGTGCGTGATGGCCTAAAACCAGTACACCGCCGCGTTTTATTCGCGATGAACGTACTAGGCAACGATTGGAACAAACCATATAAAAAATCAGCCCGTGTTGTCGGCGACGTAATCGGTAAATATCACCCACATGGTGATAGTGCTGTGTACGACACAATCGTACGTATGGCTCAGCCGTTCTCGCTTCGTTACATGCTGGTCGATGGTCAAGGTAACTTTGGCTCGATCGATGGCGACTCTGCTGCGGCAATGCGTTACACCGAAGTTCGAATGGCAAAAATTGCCCATGAACTATTGGCTGACCTAGATAAAGAAACCGTAGACTACGTACCAAACTACGACGGTACTGAGCAGATCCCAGCGGTTCTTCCAACTAAAATTCCAAACCTATTGGTTAACGGTGCTTCTGGTATCGCAGTAGGTATGGCAACCAACATCCCGCCTCATAACCTTGGCGAAGTGATTGATGGCTGTCTTGCATACATCAATAATGAAGAAATCACTATTGATGAACTAATGGATTACATTCCTGGTCCTGATTTCCCAACGGCGGCGCTTATCAGCGGTCGTAAAGGCATTGTAGACGCGTACAAAACAGGTCGCGGCAAAATCTACATGCGTTCGAAAGCGGACATCGAAGTGGAGAAGAATGGTAAAGAGACCATTATCGTCACTGAAATTCCTTACCAGGTGAACAAAGCTCGCTTGATCGAAAAGATCGCTGAGCTAGTTAAAGATAAGAAAGTAGAAGGTATCAGTGCACTGCGCGACGAGTCAGATAAAGACGGTATGCGCATTGTTATTGAGTGTAAGCGCGATGCTGTGGGCGAAGTAGTTCTAAACAATCTTTACGCTCAGACTCAGCTGCAAACCACTTTCGGTATCAATATGGTGGCCCTAAACAATGGCCAGCCACAGCTATTCAACCTAAAAGATATGTTGAAGTGCTTCGTTGATCACCGTCGTGAAGTTGTGACACGTCGTACTATCTTCGAACTGCGTAAAGCGCGTGAACGTGCTCATATCCTTGAAGGTTTAGCTCTAGCGCTTGCTAACATTGATGAAATCATTGAGCTTATCCGTAAGGCACCTACACCGGCTGAAGCAAAAGCGGGTCTTATCGCTCGTGGTTGGGATTTAGGCAACGTTTCAGCAATGCTTGAGCGTGCTGGTACAGATGCTGCGCGCCCTGAATGGCTAGAGCCTGAATACGGTATTCGTGATGGTCAGTACTTCCTGACTGAGCAACAAGCACAAGCTATCCTAGATCTACGTTTACATAAACTAACAGGTCTAGAACACGAGAAGATTCTTGGCGAATACAAAACACTTCTAGAAGAAATCGCTGAACTCATGCATATCCTTGCGAGCACTGAGCGTTTGATGGAAGTTATCCGTGAGGAACTTGAAGCGGTTCGTGACGGCTTTGGTGACGCTCGTCGTACAGAAATCACAGCTGCGAGCCATGATATTGACATGGAAGAGCTGATCGCACGTGAAGACGTTGTTGTTACTCTATCTCACGGTGGTTACGTTAAGTACCAAGTACTGAGCGACTACGAGTCACAGCGCCGTGGTGGTAAAGGTAAGAGTGCGACTAAGATGAAAGATGAAGACCATATCGAGCGTCTTCTAGTGGCGAATACCCACGATAACATCTTGTGTTTCTCTACTCGTGGTAAGACATACCGCCTGAAAGTTTACCAATTGCCTCTAGCGAGCCGTACTGCGCGTGGTAAGCCAATTGTGAACATCCTTCCATTAGAAGAAGGTGAGCGCATTACCGCGATTCTACGTGTTGATGAATTCTCTGAAGACAAATTCATCTTCATGGCAACAGGTGACGGTACGGTTAAGAAAACGCCGTTGAACCAGTTTGCAAACGTACGTTCAAACGGCCTAATCGCTGTGAACCTACGTGAAGACGATTCGTTAATCGGTGTGGATATCACTAACGGCGAAAACGAAATCATGCTGTTCTCTAAAGCGGGTAAAGTGGTTCGCTTTAAAGAAGCAGAAGAGATTCCAGTACTTGATGAAAATGGTAAACCAGTTCTTGATGAGAATGGTCAGCCAGAGATCAAGTTTAAAGGTGTTCGTCCTATGGGTCGTACCGCCTCTGGTGTTCGTGGTATGAAACTGGCTGAAAATGACCAAGTTGTATCACTTATTGTTCCTTCGCACGAAGGCGATATCCTAACGGTTACAGAAAACGGTTATGGTAAACGTACAGCACTTAGCGAGTACCCGACAAAAGGTCGTGGCACTCAAGGTGTAGTTTCTATCAAAGTTTCTGAGCGAAATGGCCCGGTAGTTGGTGCTATCCAGGTTGTTGAAGGTGATGAAATGATGATGATCACCGACGCTGGCACGTTAGTACGCACTCGTGTGGGTGAAGTTAGCCAAGTTGGTCGTAACACACAAGGTGTAACGCTTATCCGTACTGCGGAAGATGAATCAGTTGTTGGTTTGCAACGTATTGAAGAAGTTGATGATGAAGAGCTGCCTGCTGATGAAGATGCAGAAGCGTTAGAGTCAACAGATGAAAATACGCAGCAAGACGCTCCAGCTGCTGATGATGCAGAGGAAGGTAACGAAGAGTAATCTTACATCGTTATCCTGATATGAAAAGCCGAGCCCTTAGTTGCTCGGCTTTTTTTGTATCTGTATCAACGCATTTAAAGTAAGAAATGCGTACACTGACGTTATCTTTGTTTACAGGACGTGTTATGTCTGTTTGGTTTTTCGCTGCCATCACTCTGATGGGGTTGTTTATCGTACTCTTATCACTGAGTGCATCAAAAGCTAAACCTGCTCAATGGTTTGGCTTTTGCCTGTTAGTACTTGTCGTGACGAGTGCCAGTTTCTTATTGCTTCATCAAACACCGCCTAAACCAATACACGCGGAAATGTCACGAATGATGACTGCTCGTGACATCATGAAAGAGATTCAAGACCAGTTGCGTGAAGATCCGAACAACGCTGAATTGTGGTTCCAACTCGGGCAGGGCTACCTGCTAGAGGGTGAATTTGACGGTGCGTTGATTTGTTTTGATTACGCGATCCAACTGACTGAGCCAGTCAGTGCCACGCAACTTGCTGCAAAGGCGACTACCTTGTACTACATTCACCAGCAATCAATGACGCAAGAAGTTAGCTTGCTTTTGGAGCAAGCTTTGCAGATAGAACCGCACAATGAAGCCGCTTTGTCTTTGATCGCAAATGATCATTTTCTGTCATTCCGATTTCAGGAAGCGATTGATGCCTGGGTAATATTATTAGATTCTAATGATCCAAATTTAGATAGGGTGCAAATCATTAACTCTATTAACAAAGCAAAAGAGCTATTGTAAGCGTACAATTTAACAAGCAATAGAGAGAAAGGTGGGCAACGAATGAAAAATAAAGCACTAAGCATATTGGTTTTGCTGTGCGGCTCTGTGCTGGCGGGTTGTAGCTCTTCCGATCATTCTGGCTCTTCCTCTATGGTTTATTATTCATCGGGTTATTACGATCCGTGGTGGTACGATCATGACGACTACTGGATTTATTACTATCCGGGCTGTTGCGATAACGACGATGAATACAAAGAGAAACTGGAAGAGTGGTGGAATGGTTTAGATGAAGACCAACAGCAATCCATCAAAGACAAAGTCGAAGATTGGAAAGACGATGATATGTCCGCCAATATCGATAACATGAAACGCCAACTCGACGATCATTGGCAATCATTGCCTGACGAGCAAAAGCAAGAGATTAAAACCAAATGGGAGAATCGTCCGGAACGTATTGAGCCAGCGACTTTACAAGACAAAGCGGTAAAAGAAAAGGTTCAACAAAGAAAAGCATTACCGGAAACGAAGATCCAGCGTCCAGTTGCTCGTCCAAATGTGCAGATACCTAAAGCACGTCCAAATATTCAGCCTAGACCGAGGCTTCCTCGTCGCTAGTACGTTCGATTTTGTCTCTCGATAGAATCGGGGATGAAGAAATAAAGATAACAAAGAAACAAATAAACAAAAAAAAGGGGCGTTCAGTACGCCCCTTGTTGTATCTATAAACTAACCTCTGCAAGTTAGACTAATATGTGGCTTCGCGTTCAGCTGCTGCTTTATCCCATTCTGGTGCCACCGTTTCTAGGAAGTGTTTCTTGTCTGCGTTCATCTTATCCATATCCATGCCCAGTGCTTGCTGTGCTTTCGCTTTGGTCGAGATATCTGGAATTTGAACAGGGTCAGTAATGCCTTTGGTTGCCAGTAAGCGAACCAACTTGGTACGGGCGTCAGCAGCGCGGTCAACTGCAGTACCAAGTACTTCTAGTGCTACCTCAGGAGCATGCATGTGGACACCGTGAGAAGCAATCGCGTAGTCCCAACGCCATTGTGCGTGGCGAATATCTTGTAGGATAGGTTCCATCTCTGCTTCTGTTGCACCTGCTTTCCACGCTGCGCCTGCTTCAAAGTGTGCCGCTACGATTTGCTTCTCAGCGGTTAGCTTCATGTTCAATACTTGCGCTTTGCGAGTCGAAACGATGCCTTGTAGCTGCTCTTTAGTTTGGGTATGGCATTGCGCACAGGTGTCTTCAAAACGATCAAATGGGTTACCCACTTTGTGGTCTGTGTACACCGTACCGTCTTCTTTGGTCACTTTAGGCATGTGGCAGTCCACACACACCACTTTGTTTTTACCATGAATACCCGCTCTCCAAGTTTCGAAACCTGGGTGTTGTGCTTTTAGCATCGGCGCTTTAGATACGGCATGCGTCCAATCTTTGAAATTCAACGCGTCGTAGTATTTCTCCATGTCATTAACGGTGGTGCCCATATCCCATGGGAATTTAACCGCTTTAGTTGGGCCGGTGAAGTAGTATTCAACGTGACATTGAGCGCAGACCGATGCTTGCTTATCTAGGCGAGACTGTTCATCAAAGTTTTTACCAATAGTATCAAAAGCACGCTCGACGTATGGGCGAGTCAGTGCCAGCGCGGGTTCGCCTTTCTTGAAGGCTTCAGAGCCCGTGTTGTGGCAATCGGAACAACCGATAGGGTTGACGATTTCTGAGCCTAAGCGTGCCCATTTACCTTCGAAATAACCGTCTTCACCACGTTCACCAATCACGCGAGCAACGTCTGGGCTTTTACAGCTCCAGCACGCCATCGGCATAGGCCCGGACTTCTCGTCGGTTGGTGCGCCAGTACGTAAGGTTTGGCGAACATCATCAAGTGCGTAAAAGTGACCGCGCGCTTTGTTGTAGTCTTTCGCGAAGCCATAACCAGCCCACAGGATAACCATGTTTGGGTCTTCACTTAGAGCATCTTCAATGTGCTCACTTTCGGATGTTGCTTTCCAAGAATGGTATTGATCAGGGTGGTTCTGTTCAAAGACATCGTTACGAGGATCGATAAAATCCTTCTCTTCTGCCGCTAACGGAGCGCCAACCAAAAATAATTGGCTGGCGAATAAGGTCGCAACCGCAATAGGTGCGCTCATCCAGTGTTTTATGCTCACAGTGTTATCTCCATATTCGTTTTTATTAGCAGCGTTGTGAGGAGCTATTCCAAATAAGAACTGGAGATCTACGATTAATAATATTGCTTAATTGGATAGATGAAATAGAGAGTGAATCTTGTCTTGTTTTAGATCAATTTACACCAGTGATCTCAGTCATGTTTGAATTTATATACCTCTAAAGTGGTAGTTGTTAAGTCATTGTTCTACAATGCTTTGGGTTTTTAACCTTTTTAAAAATAGGGTGATTTGGTTCGCTTTTTGAGCAGGTGTTTCTACCCCTTATGAATAATAGAGGTATTATAAATATAGGTTTAGCGTTGTGGCTTTCCGAAATAAGAATTGATGTCATTTGAAGGTCTAAAAAACATCTTCAGAGGAAATTAATTGTCGCTCAAATAAATAATTGAGAATAGTTATCAATTATTATCGAGCTAAGGAAAGAACAATATGGGCAATATAAAATTGACCATAGAGACAATGCTGAAACTTCTCTTCGTCTTTGCCATCTATGGTTTCTCCATCGCCGCCCATGCGACTTCTTCAGAGCCGATTGAAGGTGCTCAAGCTGAGCGTCATCAAGTCGAGTTGATCCGTGACCGAGACTACAAGTGTCTGCAATGTCATAAGGATGCAAAAGAGACTCTGAACCTATCGCATGACTCGCAAGCTCTACTCAGCCAAGGGAAGCAACTTAATTGCACTAACTGCCATAGCAACATTGGTCCCGACCATCGTGAAGGTGCACCTGATGTGATTAAGTTTTCTGCCGCGCAATCGAAAGAGGTACACGACAAAGTGTTCCTTGATCCAAGCATGATTCTTAAAGCCAACAGCCAATGTGTGGATTGCCATGCACCGACACAACTGAGAGAGAGCCACTGGACGCACGATGTGCACGCCAAAAACCTCACTTGTTCAAATTGCCACGATGTACACGCAGCGAAAACCAAAGCGTTGTCGTACGACAGAAAACAACTGATCAAGCAGTGTGTGGATTGTCACTCTGAATTTGCCGTCGAACCTGAACTTGCCAAAGAAGAGGAGAGATAGCATGAAATGTTCGAGAAGAAACTTTTTAGCCGGCAGCGGCGCGTTGATTTTAACTACAGGCGTTGCAGGCACTTCCGTTGTTAGCTCCTCTCTCTATGCCAGCAACAGTGAACAAGCGAAACGCATGGGTATGGTTCATGATGAAAATGCCTGTATTGGCTGTACCGCTTGTACCGATGCTTGTCGCGAAGTAAATAAAGTCCCTGAAGGCGTAACGCGACTTAAAATTCATCGCAGTGAACCGATTGGCGAATTTCCAGATGTGGAATACCAGTTTACTCGCGAATCCTGTCAGCACTGTGATAACCCACCATGTGTGTACGTTTGTCCAACAGGCGCTGCATACAAAGATGAAGCGACCAGCATCGTGGATGTGCACAAAGAGAAATGTGTCGGATGTGGTTATTGCCTTGCCGCTTGCCCTTACCAAGTGCGCTTCTTTAATCCAGTCGATCACTCTGCGGATAAATGTAACTTCTGCCGTGATACTAACCTAGCGCAAGGTAAGCAGCCAGCTTGCGTGGAATCTTGCCCAACAAAAGCACTCATCTTTGGTGATTTGAATGACCCAACTAGCGAGGTGAGCAAAGCTATCGAAAGCCATGTTGTCTATCGCGATAAATCGCATTTAGGTACGCAACCTAAACTGTACAAAATTCCGCATAGCAAAGGGGAGGTGTCATCATGAACGGCTTCGAAAGTGCATTCCACTTTGACTCGTTAGTCTGGGATTGGATCATCGCGATTTACTTATTCCTTGCTGGGATGTCAGCGGGTGCGGTGATGATTTCAATCTATTTAAAACGCAAAGTGATTGAAGGTGATCCTGCAAACAACGGCATCATGAAAGCGATGGCTTGGCTCGCACCATTTGGCATCATTGCTGGGTTGGTAATTTTGATTTTCCATTTAACCAAGCCTTTAGAGTTTTGGAAGATCATGATCTACTACAACCCAACGTCTGTGATGTCGATGGGCGTGATCTTGTTCCAAGTGTACATGCTGGTGCTGTTTGTTTGGATCGGCGTTATCTTCCGCCATCAAATCATCAGCTTTTGTGAGGGTAAGTTACCGAGCAAACTGTTGGATTTTGCCGATGGCATTTTGATTAAGGCGGGGAAAGCCAACAACGCAATTGAATTGTTCTTGGGCTTCTTAGCCATCGTGCTTGCAGCGTACACTGGCTTTCTATTGTCTGCATTGAAGACTTACCCAATGCTAAACAATCCAGTACTGCCAATCTTGTTCCTGTTCTCTAGTTTGTCCTCGGGTGCAGCGGCATGCTTGATGTTCGGCATCTTGGTGTTTAAAGAGTCGACCAGCAGCCCAAGTGTGTCTTGGGTGCACGGATTTGAACGCCCTGTAGTGTTGTTTGAGTTGTTTGTCTTAGTGACATTCTTTACTGGACTGATCTTCAGCGGTGGTCAGAACGAAGTCGCGGCTTGGAATGCTATTTCGAGTGGATTCTGGGCTCAATGGTTCTGGGTTGGCGTAGTGTTCATCGGCATGATTACGCCTTTGACTCTCAATTGGTTAACGCCTTCAGAAGTGCGCCACAAAGGCAGTTACGTTTTTGTGGTCACGACGTTGAGCTTGGTTGGCGTACTTATGCTACGTACTTTCATTCTCTATGCCGGTCAAATGACCATAGTGTAAGGGGGAAAAATGGAGGCTGAGCTAGGGTTCTTCTTACTGATATTGGTGGCTGTAACATCGACTTGTGCATCGTTGCTGCATTGGCTACGTCGTGCTATGGGTAAGAAGGCGACATTGCCGCATCAAGTCGCGATGTCCCACATCATTAGCTTAGCTTCCATCATTTGTTTAGCACTTCTGATCGTCTGCTTCGTGCAAGACAACTTCGCGTTGGAATATGTTGTTACGCATTCCAACAGTCAACTTCCCGTGGCGTTCAAAATTGCTGCCGCTTGGGGCGGGCACCAAGGCTCCATGTTGTTTTGGGTCGTCACCTTGAGTTTATGGGCGTTGTTTACTGCATTTAAGTCACCGCTCAACGCCCAATATACTTGTGACTGTTTAGGAATCATGAACGTTCTTATTGCGACATTTGCTTGGTTCACGTTAATGACCTCTAACCCGTTCGAGTATGCCCAAGTATTGGCGTCGGAAGGACGAGATCTAAACCCAATGTTGCAAGATGTTGGGCTTATCATTCATCCACCATTGCTTTATCTCGGTTATGTCGGTTACGCAGCAATATTAGCTTTTGCATTAGCAGCCCTATTGGGTAAACAACCGATGAGCGATTGGTATGTGGTTGCTCGAAGCGCAGCGTTTTTTGCATGGGGAACGCTCACGTTGGGTATCTTGGTGGGATCATGGTGGGCGTACAATGAGCTAGGGTGGGGCGGCTGGTGGTTTTGGGACCCTGTGGAGAACGCTTCTCTACTCCCTTGGCTTACTGGTACTGCTTTGTTGCACAGCGGTGTTGTCGCAACACGTAACAGAGGCGCAATTTGGAGCACCTATGCACTGGCGTTTGCTACGTTCAACCTAAGCATTTTAGGGACATTCGTGGTGCGCTCTGGCGTGTTGACTTCAGTGCACGCTTTTGCGGTGGACCCAACTAAAGGTTTAGTGCTGCTTGGTGTATTGAGCTTGCTTGTCATCATCACTTTTGGCGTATTGATTTTGCGAGGAGAACAACTCCCTCGCTTCAAACTTCAATCTCTAGCGAGCCGAGCTTACACTGCTTACATCGCCAAAGGGCTGCTGGTTATTGCGACTGCTATCGTTTTTCTTGGCACTTTTTATCCGATGGTTTATCAACTGCTCGGTTTAGGAAACATTTCAGTTGGCGCACCTTATTTTAATAGTCTGATCTTGCCATTAAGCATACTGGCTCTGATTGCCTTAGCTTTCATGCCGGTGCTGAAATGGACAAAAGGCACAGTGCCGAGTGTAAGCGCTGATATTGCGATCAGTATTGCGTTATCTCTTGTCTCTGGGATCGGGTTTATCTTCTTAGTGCACGCACTGCATTTCGAAGTATTGCTAACCATAACGTTGGCTACTTGGGTGATTGTGGCGCATCTCGTTATGCTGTTTCGCTGTTCCAATAAACGTAAACTCATGCCAATCGTGATGGCACATATCGGTTTTGCGCTGGCGGTGAGTGGAGCTGTATTCAACAGTCATTACTCATATGAACACAATTTACGTGTCGAACCCGGCAGTTCTCAACAAAGGGCGGGGATCACTATCGATTATCATGGTATCGAATGGCTGGTGGGGCCAAACTACACCGCTGAACAAGGACAGATCACCTTGCACTTGGAAGATGGCCGCATGCTCAATTTCAACCCGCAAAAGCGTCATTACCCTGTGCGAGTGATGAATATGACCGAGCCTGCGATTCGTTCACTATGGCATGGCGATTATTACGTGACATTGGGTGACAAAGTCGATACTCATGCTTATGCGATTAAAGTTCAGTACCGCGCAGGTATTTGGTGGATATGGTCTGGCGGGCTACTAGCTGTGTTTGGTGCGCTATTAACCGGCCTAAAGAAAAGGAGAGAGGCTATCAATGCGATCGAGAAATACGCTTAAACTCGCAGGTCTGTTTGTGGCTGTTGCCGTGTTTGCTGTAGTAACTGCGGTGGCTTTGTCTGAGCGACCACATGTTGAATTGTCCCCAAAACGAAATTTAGAGACACCTAATTTTCGCTCTACTTCTCTGATCTCTGATGACATGGTTTCTGAGCAGTTGTTCAAAAGCGACGGATATAAATTATTGAATGTTTGGGCATCTTGGTGTGGGGTATGCAAGCGAGAGCATGAAGAATTATTGCAGTTAGCAGAACTCGGTGTGCCTATTATTGGGCTGAATTATAGAGATCAAAAACAAGCCGCTCGTGAATATTTGAGCTCTAAACGAAATCCATATATTGAAGTAATTAGTGACCCTAATGGAAAGCTCGCTGTGGAGCTAGGTGTTATCGGAACGCCGGAAACTTACTTGATTGATCCAAATGGTCGTATATTGATCAAATATCGTGGAGAGCTAACGGCAGATAAATGGAACGATATATTTTCAGGATACTTGAATGTTTCGATTTAATAATCTTCTCCTCACTTTAATCCTATTTATACTATTTTCTCCTTTCACGAGAAGTGCGGATATAGAACAGAATGTTGATCTGTTTGAGTTTCATTCTGTTGAAGTGCAACAGCGTGCAAACTCGCTAGCCAAGACATTACGCTGCCCGCAGTGTCAAAACCAAAACCTTGTCGAGTCTAATGCACAGGCGGCTAAAGACCTGAGGTTGAAAGTGTATACGATGGCCAATGAAGGCAGCTCAGATCAAGAAATAAAGGACTATCTAGTTGCTCGTTATGGGAATATTGTTCTGTATCAACCACCATTAAATTATTCCACAGCGCTGTTGTGGATCTTTCCTGTGCTATTTTTGATCTTTTTTGTCTTATATTCGATCCGAATGGTGAAGCGTAATTAATGTGACCGTTATTCCACTATTAAAAATAAATTGTGCACTTAACAAGCAGAATGTTATCATTTTTCCGAATTTATGAAGTTTCCAGTATAAAGAAAATAAAAATTTTGAGCTGGATAAGTAATAAAAGAACGAAATAGGTGCACGCAGTGGATTCAGTTATATTACAACTTAAAAAAGACTTCTATTCGCAGATTCGTGCATTGCAATCACCGAACCTGCCTCAAGTTACTTCAACGCTCGCCGTGTTGACCGACGAGGAAATCCAAGAACTCGAAGCAGTTTGGATTGAACTCGCCGTTTGGAAGCGCAGTCAGACCCATTAAAAGATAGACCAAACGACCTTCTTGAAACCCCAGACAAAATTTGTCTGGGGTTTTTTATTGTAGTTTTTTTAAATTGTTATAATATAACAATTGTTCAGTTGGAGAGTGTTTCTCTTTTGCTGTCTTGAGTGGATAACTGCCCTCAATTGTGATCTCTATATTGCAAAATGCGGTATCAGTCCCCATAGTTGAAGAGCAACGAGTAAATCCCATGAATGCAATAACGAAAACGCATCAAGCGCATCAAGCAATAAATCGAGTGAGTATAGATATGGCGGAAGTACGTGCCAGAGTAGATTTTAAAGTCGGGGCAAAAAGTAACATTGATGCCGAAATTCTGTCTTTCCATGGTCTGAAGACAGACAAAGAGCATGTTGCTATTATCTTTAAACAAGCGGACCAAACTCAGGACATGCCTTTAGTTCGTATGCACTCTGAGTGTTTGACAGGCGATGTGTTCCACTCTTCACGCTGTGACTGTGGTGAGCAACTAGAAGAGACGATCAATCGCATGGGCGAGTCCGGTGGTATCATCCTGTATCTCCGTCAGGAAGGTCGTGGTATTGGTTTGTACAATAAGATCGATGCATACCGCTTACAAAGCCAGGGCATGAACACGTACGAAGCTAACAACCATTTGGGCTTTGATGATGACCTGCGTGATTTCACAGAAGCAGCACAAATGCTAGAAGCTTTAGGCGTGAATAAGATCCGCCTCGTGACGAACAACCCTAAGAAAATTCGTGAGTTATCTGAGTACGGAATTGAAATTGGCGAGGTTGTCAATACCTCTGCACATATCAAAGATGGCAACGAAAATTATCTGAAGGCAAAAGTCTCTCACGGAAAACATGACCTAAAGGTTTAATCCTAAAGATAAAACTGACAATAAAGCCTGTGAAAAACCTCATTTTTATGAGGTTTTTTTGTATCTGGAGTTGCAAATAAATTGTAAATTTGTATTATCTCGAGACTAAAGTGCAAATAAGAATAATTAGCACTACCAATACGATAATTGAAAAGCTCAACAAGGATGCTTCAGATGAATGCAAAAAAAGTTTTAGTCCAATCTATTGCTGCATCACTCCTCATTGCCAGTGGTTCTACCGTTGCTGCTACAGTAACTAAACAACAAGTTGTCGAACATTACGCGGACGTTGCCCATGCTGTGTTTGCTGATTCAGTAACAACAGCGAAAGCGCTGGATGTAAAAATCGACGAATTCCTAAAATCACCATCAGCGAAAAAGCTTGAAGAAGTAAAACAAGCTTGGCTAGATTCTCGCGTGCCTTACCAACAGTCTGAAGTTTTCCGTTTTGGTAACGCGATTGTTGATGATTGGGAAGGTCAGCTGAACGCATGGCCACTTGATGAAGGTTTGATTGACTACGTAGCGGCTGATTACCAATACGAATTGGGTAACGAGGGCGCTGCTGCCAACATCATCGCGAACACTAGCCTACAGATCGGTGCTTCTAAACTGGACGTTTCAAAAATTACGCCAGAATTACTAGCAGATTTAAACGAAGTAGGTGGTTCTGAGGCAAACGTTGCATCAGGTTACCACGCGATTGAATTCTTGCTTTGGGGCCAAGACCTAAACGGCACTAACGCAGGCGCAGGTCAACGTGCTTACACTGATTTCGTTGTGGGTTCTGAGTGTACGAATGGCCATTGTGAGCGTCGTGGAGAGTACCTAAAAGCAGCCGCTGATCTACTGGTTCAAGACCTTGAGTGGATGGAAAAGCAGTGGTCTGCTGAAGTAAAAGGTAACTACCGTGAAGAGCTACTGAACGACTCAGCGGACAATGGTCTACGTAAGATGCTATTCGGCATGGGTTCTCTTTCTCTAGGTGAGCTAGCGGGTGAGCGCATGAAAGTGGCACTAGAAGCGAACTCAACTGAAGACGAGCACGATTGTTTCTCAGACAACACGCATAATTCTCACTACTACAACGAGCAAGGCATCTACAACGTTTACACAGGTACATACAAAGGAGTAAACGGCAAAGAGCTATCTGGTCCAAGTATCGCTGACCTTGTTGCTCAAAAAGACAAGAAAGCCGCGACCGACATTCAAAAGCAGTTTGATACAACACTTAGCCAAGTTGGTGAGCTAGTGACTTCTGCAGAGAAGAATAACCAGCATTTTGACCAACTTATTGCGGCGGGTAACGCACAAGGCAACGCGCTGGTAAACGACACCATCATGTCGTTGGTAGCGCAAACTGGTGCGATTGAGCGAGCGGCAAACATTGTCGGCATCGACAGCCTAAGCCCTGATACTGCTGACCACGAGTTTTAATAAGAAAACCATAATAAATAAGGGCTCTTTGTGAGCCCTTTTGACGTTTGAGCTCGTTGTTATCACCCTTGTTGTCTATGTAGAGCAATGATATGAAGCCATACCTAATTTCTGCGCTAGCCGCGATCCTTTCTTCTTCTGCCATGGCTTATGATGTTAAGTCTGGTGGCAAAACCAGTGTTAAAAAAGACGGCGCGAATGCCTATTCTCTTCCTGCTGCTAACTTGCCAATGAGCAAACGCCTCGACTTTAGCGTAGGTAACAGCTTTTTCCGTAACCCTTGGGTACAAGCGCCAGCGTCAACGGACGCTCGTGATGGCCTAGGCCCGCTTTTTAACACCAATGGTTGTCAGAATTGTCACATCAAAGACGGTCGTGGTCATCCGCCAGAGAAAGATGATTTACATGCCGTGTCTATGTTAGTGCGCTTAAGCATTCCTGCGATGACGCCAGAACAAAAGAAAGCTTACATCAAAGATGGCGGCATACCTGAGCCGACTTATGGTGGCCAGCTTCAAGATTTCGCTCTGCAAGATCAAACGCCAGAAGGCAAAATCGAAATCACTTACACCGATGTCCCAGTGAAATTTAAAGACGGTACGACGGTGACGCTAAGAAAACCTCATTTGAACATTACCGATCTGGGTTACGGCGATATGCACCCAGATACCGAGTTCTCAGCACGCGTGGCACCACCAATGATCGGCCTTGGTTTGTTGGAGAGTATTCCCGACGAAACGCTACTTGCTTGGGCTGATGAACAAGATGCCGACAAAGACGGTATCTCAGGCAAAGTCAATAAGGTGTGGGATATTGAAAAGGACGACTTCTCGATTGGTCGTTTTGGCTGGAAAGCAGGACAACCGACGCTAATGCAGCAAAATGCAGCAGCATTTAATGGTGATGTGGGTCTTACGAGCCATTTATTCCCAAATGAAAACTGTACCTCGAAACAAAGCATTTGTGACGACATGCCAAATGGCGGCAAACCTGAAGTGAGTGAAAATATTCTCGACTTCGTAGAGTTTTACAGCCAACACTTAGCCGTACCTATTCGCCGTAACATCAATGAGCCTAGCGTGAAACTTGGTCAGCAAATCTTTGCTGCGTCTGGTTGTGAAAGCTGCCATAAAACCAGTGTTAAAACGGCGAAGCGACCAGAGTTACCAGCGCTTTCTGAGCAGCTTATCCATCCATACACCGACATGCTTCTGCACGACATGGGTGAAGGCTTAGCCGATAACCGTCCGGAATACTTAGCAAACGGCCGTGAATGGCGAACGGCACCGTTGTGGGGTATTGGTTATACCGAAGAAGTAAACGGACACACGTACTTTCTACATGATGGCCGCGCTCGTAACCTGATGGAAGCGGTGTTGTGGCACGGCGGCGAAGCTGAAACGGCGAAACAAAATGTTTTAGCTCTGAACAAAAAAGAACGTGATGCTCTCATTGCGTTTCTGAACTCTCTATAAGGAAGCAACCATGAAAAAAACACTGTTAGTGAGTGCGATTGCCGCAACGTTAAGTTTGGTTGGTTGCCAATCGACCATCGGTTCGAGCTCAGCCAAGCCTGAGAGTACAAGTCATATTTCTCAAAGCGTGTACGAGGTTGAGTTTCAATCAGCTCAGACGTTTTTAGCGCAAACCACAGAACTTGAACAGCGCTTCGCGGATTACTGCGCATCAGAGTCGAAAGATGATGCACAAGTAAAACAGCAATGGCATCAAACGATGCTTGCGTGGATGGCATTACAAGGTCAAGAACGTGGCCCTGCTACGGCGTTGGAGCAAAGCTGGAATGTTCAGTTTTGGCCAGATAAAAAGAACACCACTGGTCGTAAAATGTCTGTACTGACGAAATCTGATCAAGCTTGGAGTGCAGAAGGTATCTCCACCCAAAGTGTCACCGTGCAAGGTTTAGGTGCATTGGAATGGCTGCTTTACGATAAAGCGTCGACCTTATCTAGCAATAGCAATACCTGTGTGACAGGCGTAGCGATTGCAGAAAACCTCGATAACAAAGCGCAGATCATCGCGGATTCTTGGGCAGAGAACCCTTGGAAAGCGCTAGAGATGACGGAATGGGAATCTGAGTACATTTCACTGCTCTCGAATCAGCTTGAGTACAGCATGAAGAAGTTGAGCCGACCGCTAGCGAAGATTGGTAAGCCTCGCCCGTATTTTTCAGAATCGTGGCGTTCAGAGACCTCACTTTCAAACTTAAAAGCCAACCTTCAAGGGATGGAAGCGTTGTACTTTGCGAACGGAAATGGTCTAGATGCGCTACTAAGAGAGCAAGGCCATGCAGATCTCGCAGACCGTGTTGTTCATCAGTTTGAAATGGCGTTAGAAACTTGGCCAGAAGATAAGAGCTTGTTTGCTGCACTACAAACAAAAGAAGGCTATCGCATGGTGCTTGCTCAATACAATAAGCTAGAGCAATTGAAGTACCTGATTCACGAAGAAGTGGCAATCGAGCTTGGCGTAGTTATAGGATTTAATGCAACCGATGGTGACTGATCAAACCCGCCGAACTTTGCTGAAAGCCGCTCTATTCGGGGCGGCTACACCTATGATGCCATTTGGTTGTTCTTCAACAAGCTCACGTGAGCCTGCGTTGATCGGCTGCTCTATCATTGGCCGAGATAAATATGCAGCGGTGGTGGCGGATGAGCATGGTATGCCGCTATCTTCATTGCCGATTCCTGAGCGTGGTCACGGTGTGGCAACCAACCAACAAGGCCACGCCGTAGTTTTTGGTCGTCGACCTGGTACTTTCTTCATGGTGTTTGATTATCGCTCAGAGCAGATGATCAAACTGCAACTAGCAACGCCAAATCGCCATTTTTACGGACATGGTGTTTACTCCCATGACGGCACGTTGCTATTTGCCACAGAAGGGGAGAGGGGGACAAGCCGCGGGATCATTGGTGTTTATGATGTACAGAAGCAATATCAAAAGATCGATGAGTTAACAGGCTTTGGCCTTGGCCCTCATGAAGTGATCATGATGCCTGATGGCGCATTGGCGATTGGCGTTGGTGGCGTACACACTAATGGCCGTGAACCTCTCAATCTTGATAGCATGAGACCGAGTCTGAGTTACCTTTCACAAGAAGGGGAGCTATTGGATCAAGTGTCTTTACCGGATCATAAGTTGAGTATTCGCCATTTAGCTCATGATGGTGCGGAAACCGTGCTTTGTGGGCAACAATATCGTGGTGAGCCGGACGAGTATCCAGCCTTGATCGCCATGCACACGCGTGGTGGTGAGATGCAGGATCTACAAGCTGATCCTGAAGAGTGGGCGCGTTTCAATCACTACGTTGCGAGTATTGCAGCAACCGATGAATGGATCTTAGCCACTTCGCCTCCGGGCAGTTGTTATGGTATATGGTCTAAATCTACGGGCAAATTGGTCGAGCTAAGTGCGTTACCAGATGCCTCTGGTGTTGTGGTCTATGGCGATGAGTTCCGAGTCAGTTCTGGGGCGGGAAAAGTGGTAGAGCAAAGACCTGAGGAGTCAAAAAGTACCTTCGCAAGCGGAGTGCAATGGGACAACCATTGGTCGAGAATTATCTAGAAAGATCATTGAGTAATTACTTATAGAGAGTTTTGTTGTCGTTTTCGGCATCAGATTCTTAATTTTAAACCTGCAAGCTGTGAGATATTTGCCATACTTTTTATTATGGCAAGTAGCGCAAGGATCATTTCAGTGTTTGCTAGGGTTTTAATCATGACGGCACTTCTGGTGCCGTTTTGCAGCTTTTCCACCGTCGTTTCTCTCGAAGCTTCAGCGCAAGTCGAGCAAGAGGGAGCGGTACAAAAGCTGTCTGTAGAAAAAATGATCCATTATCCAGAGGTGATTGATCAACTGTATCAAAGCACCAATTACCGTTTGAACTGGGAAAATGAAAGTGATATTGAGCAGTTTCTTTTTCAAGTAAACCTGGTTGCTCTTGCGGATGTCACCGACGAATTCGAAAATCAACTTCACCGGATAAACCAAGTAAGGTGGCAGGGAGATAATCTCGACTTCGATTTAGTGATGACAGACTCACTCTTGATGTACCTTAGTTATCTTGAGCAACTCCCCGAAGAAGGGATTAATTGGCTATTTACAGACAAAGCCCATGTTACGTTACCCGCTCCTAGCATCGATACTTTATCGATTTTGAGTAATGAGATTACGGTTGGCAAACTTGGTCAGTTTTTGGCAAGTCTCCGGTCTCCATTACAAACAGATGATGCTTTCTACTCCGCCTATTCTTCGCTATCGGAACATTCTCAGTACCAATATCCTGCCTATCAACAAACTGGGCTAGCACGTGTTGGCGATATATTAGAAAACAGACCCCTATTGATTGAGCGAATGGAGATCGTAGGCGTAGATGTTTCTTACTTGGATTTAGTCACTGAAGAATATGACGAACAATTAGAGCTTGCGATAAAAGAGTTCCAGCGTATTCATGGTTTGAAAGAAGATGGCGTTATCGGCCCGAATACCATTCGATGGATCAACTTTTCTCCTCAAGAGCGATTGCATCTGTTGGCGTTGAATTCTGAGCGTTCAAGAATTTGGTCGAAAGAAAGGGATAATGTTGTCTTTGTTAACGTGCCTGGATACGAAGTCACGTATTGGCATGACGGTCAACCCTTGTTTGAGTCTAAAGTTGTGGTAGGGAGAGCATCAAGAAAAACGCCCATCATGTCGGTAGCACTGGATTCAGTTATTCTCAACCCAACTTGGAACGTGCCTTGGACTATCATGGTTAAAGACATTATTCCTAAAGTAAAACGTAATCCGATGTATTTGATTAACCATAACATTCAAATCATTCGGTCTTGGACTTCGAACGAAATTATTGACCCTACAACCATCAATTGGGCAACGGTGAATCCGAGAACATTTCCTTATCGTATGCGACAGGCGTCAGGCTTACAAAATGCACTGGGATTGTACAAGTTCAATATGCCTAACCCACAAGCTATTTATTTGCATGACACGCCAAGTAAGAACTTGTTTGAACAGGACAGACGCGCATTCAGCTCAGGATGTGTTCGTGTAGAACATGCAGACCGGTTAGCAGAACTTCTGTTCAAAACTCAGGGGTTGGAAGAACGTTTAGCGAAAAAGCGAGAAAGTTCTCGTCGGTCTAACACGTCAGTTCCTTTGGGAGAGCGCATTCAAGTACACATCATTTATCAAACAGCATGGTTGGAAGAGGGAACGCTTTACTACCGTGATGATATCTATAAGTACGATCACCGCAGTTGAAATTTTTAAGGAAAATTTACAAAACGAAGAATTCTCTTTTCGTTCAATAATTAAGCAATAATTACTGCATCTGAAAATCAAGATGGAGCGTTTTATGCATTTGACGTGACAAATGTGTTTGGTTAATGTCCACGACTTGTCTAGTTGTTGAGCACTGTATTTTGAAATGGTAAGTCGTAACTTTTCCCGCCGAGATTTCCTTAAAATGACCGCTGGTGGTGTGGTGTTGGCGTCTGCCCTGCCATCATTTTCTTGGGCTTCACTCCCTGACGAGCCACGTGCGCTGGCGATGAACAATCTTAATACTGGAGAGATCCTCGAAACATGCTATTTCGATGGAAAACGATACATTAATGATGAACTTCAAAGGCTGAATGAGTTTTGTCGAGACCATCGACGAAATGAGGTTCATCCCATGGATCGACGCTTGTTCGATCAAATAAGCCAAATTCAAAAGTTAATTGGTACAGAAGCAGAGGTGATCGTCATTTCAGGTTACCGTTCTCCTGCCACTAATGCCTCGCTGCGCAACGGGTCTTCTCGTGTAGCGAAAAAGAGCATGCACATGGAAGGAAAGGCCATTGATTTCCGTTTAGACGGTGTGAAGCTTTCAACAGTTCGTGATGCTGCATTAAGCCTAAAAGCCGGTGGCGTGGGTTATTATCCAGGCAGTAACTTTGTTCATATCGATACGGGTGCTGTTCGTTCTTGGTAGTGCCAGTTGAGACAAGGTTTCTAGTCTCAGAACGTCGTCGATTACCCACAGTTCAAAGCTTGAAGTCGCTAGGCCTTAGTGTCATAGTTGCGGCAGTTTTCACGCAAATTTATTCGGTATAGGTTATCTATGGCTCTGAAATACCAAGTTGTTCCAGTAACATCTTTCTCTCAAAACTGTTCTATTGTCTGGTGTGACGAAACCATGAAAGGCATTGTGGTTGACCCTGGCGGCGATGAAAAGCAGCTCGCTATGCTTATCAAAGAGCTGGGTGTTGACGTGGTAAACCTCGTGCTAACACACGGTCACTTGGACCACGTAGGTGGCACGGAGCCGCTGTCTGCACTGCTTGGCGGTACAGAGATTGTTGGTCCTCACAAGGCAGATAACTTCTGGTTGCAAGGTTTGGAAGGTCAGAGCCAAATGTTTGGTTTCCCGCTGACAGAAGCGTTTGAACCGCACCAATGGCTAAATGAGGGTGACACTGTCACTTTCGGTAATCAAGTGCTGAACGTATTCCATACACCTGGTCATACACCTGGTCACGTTGTGCTTTACAGCGAAGAAGCGCGTTTAGCGTTTGTGGGTGACGTTTTGTTTAACGGTAGCATTGGTCGAACTGACTTCCCACAAGGCGATTTCAATACGTTGATTAGCTCTATCAAAGAGAAATTGTGGCCTTTAGGCAATGATGTCACGTTTGTCCCTGGTCACGGCCCTCAATCGACTTTCGGTCACGAGCGTAAAACTAACCCGTTCGTTGCTGACGAGATGCCGCTTTACTAAAAGTGCGTGTACTAAGCATTATTCTGGCTCGGCGGCAGCTAAGTATCGCCGAGTCAGTCCCACAAAGTCCTCAGCCTCACGATCTAGATCACTTGCTGATATAAATAGATCGTAGCCGTAGAAACCTCTCTGATACTTCATCCGGTTGGCGAGCATCGCTAACAAACCTTTGTACTCAATCCCATCTCTGTTTATATACGGTTTAGGGTCAAGCACCATATCCTCAAACTTATCTTCACACTGATTTTGTTTCGCGCCCAAGTAAAGCAGTGCTCGCTGGCTGAGGAGAATTTCTGTCGCTATACGAGGGCAGATTGAATTTAAGTAGGGTGAGTAGTGTTTTAGACGAATACCGATCCAAGGTAGCGGTTGGTGCCACCCTTCCTGTTGGTAGCTACAAATACCGATTGACTCAATATTTCGCCATCGGACGACCCAACCCCCTTTAAAAAGGTGTTGCTGAAAGTGAGAAGCTGTCAGCGTAAAAGTGACTTGGCTTTTCTTAATCATCAAGATGGCGAAACCAACGATTGCAGACATCAAAATGACCGACAACATGGCTTGCTTCCATCCCGGAGAAATGGCAACCAAAAACAAAGTGATGAGTGCAACGAGCAACAAAAGTATTCTGTTGATAGGGGAGTCGGGTTTGAAATGTGAATTTGTTAGGTGCAGCGTTTCCATGCTTATAACCTCATCGAATACTTGTCCAAAAATAAGTGGGTAGCTTTATGTGCATTGATTTGCATTTAAAATAAAACAAACCTCTGTTTTTATACCCAGTATTCAATAAATCCGTTCATAAAATATCTGATTAAATAGTAGACGTTCTATGCTTTGAGCGCATTTTTCATCGCATTTCGCCGCTAAAACCTACAAATTGCTTGTGAATTTTGGTATAAAACGCGCTTCAAATTTTCATCCCTGCTGAGATGCAGTGAACTGGAGAAATATTCAATGAGACTTGCTCATAAGCGTAAAGTGCAGATGAAACTGCAAAAACGCATTAAAGCGACAGTAGCAAACTTAGCTGCAGCACCTAAAGCAGTGAAGCCTGTTGCGGAAAAAGCAGTAGCACCTTCTGTTGCTGAAAAAGCTGTTGCGGAGAAAGTAGTAGCTGATAAAAAAGTAGCTGCAGTGAAAACAGTTGATGTTGCCCTTACTCCTAAGCAACAACAAGTATTAGACATCGTTATGGCGAATGCTGAAGGTATTAACCCTAAAGGCATCGGTCTAGCTGCAGGTCAAGAAGATACTAAAGCGGCATCATGGGCTACTGGCGCACTAAAGAAGCTTCTTGAAGAAAACCTAGTTCAAAAAGAGCAGTTAGCAGGTAACAAAGTTATCTACAAAGCAGTTTAATTACCGCTACCGTTCTGGATTGAATACCTCGGCCGATGCCGAGGTATTTTTTTATCTTGGTATTGGAAATAATGCATTAAGTACTGACTTTAACACTACCAATAAGTGGTTTGTCACATTTTCTTAAATACTATGTAAATTTTTTGGCAGAAAAATACGTACGTATTGTCTTTTATTTTTATTCATAGATAAAAATATAATTTATTGATTTTGCTATTAACAGTCTTTTGTCATGACGATTGTCCTACGTACTTGTACGTAATACCTTAGGCTAATGCCTTATTGATGAATTACTCGCTTCCGTGTTCATGCCCATTTCGCATTAGACAACATTGTTACATCTTTTATACCGAATACAGCCAATCCTAATGAAATGGATGACAACAATAACCTTGGTGATAAAGGACGTGAACGATGAGTCTAATCCAAAAATCTTTAAAACGAGTGCTCAAAACAACCGCTGTCGCTGCCGCGATGGCACTCGCAGCGACTTCTGTAAACGCTGCTGAAAAAGTCTATCGTTTAAAGCTTGCTGAAACTTGGGGGCCTAATTTCCCAATTTTTGGTGATACCACAAAAAACATGGCCAAAATGGCGGAAGAGATGTCCAACGGACGTTTGCAAATCCGCATTGATTCCGCAAACAAGCATAAAGCGCCTTTTGGGGTGTTTGATATGGTTAAGTCGGGTCAGTATGACATGGGTCACTCAGCGTCTTATTACTGGAAGGGTAAGGTTCCAAACACACTTTACTTCACTTCTATGCCCTTCGGTATGTTGCCAACTGAGCAGTATGCATGGTTTTACTACGGCGGTGGTATGGAGCTGATGGAAAAAGTGTACTCTCCACATAACTTGATGTCTTTCCCTGGCGGTAATACCGATACTCAGATGGGCGGGTGGTTCCAAAAAGAGATCAAGTCCGTCGAGGACTTACAGGGTTTGAAAATGCGTATCCCAGGGTTTGCTGGTGAGATTTTGGCTGAGTTAGGTGCCAAGCCAACGAATATCGCCCCTGGTGAGCTATATACTTCTCTAGAGCGTCGCACGATTGATGCCTTGGAATGGGTTGGTCCATCGCTGGATCTACGTATGGGCTTCCACAAAATCGCGCCTTACTACTACACAGGTTGGCATGAGCCAGCGACTGAGCTTCAGTTCCTCGTTAACAAGCGTACCTGGAATCGTTTACCTGATGATCTAAAAGCGATTTTGCAAGTAGCCATGAAAACGGCCGCTTACGATATGTACACGCAATCGAAACACGAAAGCGGCAAAAACTGGGCATCTATTAAGTCTGAATACCCAAATGTTGAAGTAAAAGATTTCCCACCTGAAGTAGTAGCTGCGTTGCGAGAAGCAAACGATCGTTTGTTGAAAGAACATGCAGAAAAAGATGCTTTGGCGAAAGAGATTCAAGAGTCGCAAGCGAACTATATGAATCAAGTTCGACCATGGTCAGATATTTCGCACCGAGCGTACTTAAACAGTCAAGCTCAACAATAACGTTATGAAGCAGGCGATGCCGAGAGGTTTAGCCTGCTATCGAAGCCCAAGAAAACTTCATAATGAATGCTCCGCACCATAGCGGAGCGCATCTAAACGTTCCACGGAGTTCGGAATGAGAAGTCTTATTTATATTGAGCGATTATTTAACCGCTTTAGCGATTTCCTCGGATGGTTATCCAGCATCCTGTTTATTTTGTTGTTAGCAAACGTTGTGTACGACGTTGTCATGCGTTACGTGTTTAATGATGTGTCTATCGCATTCCAAGAAATGGAATGGCATCTATTCTCTGCCGTGTTCTTGCTTGGTGTGCCTTACGCAATTAAGTCCGGTGGCCATGTTCGCGTCGACATTTTTTATGAACGCTTATCTTACAAAGCACAATCCATCATCGACATCATAGGCACACTATTTTTCTTATTCCCTTTTTGCCTACTGGTAGCTTGGTTTGGTATTGATTTCGCCAAGGAAAGTTACGCGTTAGGCGAGACGTCTGGTGACCCAGGTGGCTTACCATATCGTTGGATTATCAAAGCGATGATTCCGCTGTCATTTTTCTTTATGGCGGTGAGTGGTATTGGATTGTTACTTCATTCAATCAACAAAATTGTCAACCCTCATCTCATCTATGCCGGTAATAACGGTAAGTCGTAAAAGGAAGTCATTATGATCGGTATAGTGATGTTTTTTGTTGCGCTCTTTGCGCTTCTATTGGGATTTCCCGTTGCCTTTACTTTTGGTGGTATCGCGCTGATTTTTGGTGTTTGGGCTGAAGGCATCGAGATGTTTGCTTTTATGCCATATCGAATTCAGTCCATTATGGAAAATACGGTGCTAATGGCCGTACCGCTGTTCGTTTTTATGGGGCTAGTGCTACAGAAAACCAAGCTTGCTGAACAGCTACTAGAATCAATGGGGCGTTTGTTCGGTGGCGTTCGCGGTGGTATCGCTATTTCTACCGTGTTAGTTGGCGCATTGCTTGCAGCTTCAACGGGTGTGGTAGGCGCATCAGTTGTTGCGATGGGCTTAATATCTCTTCCTGTGATGCTCAAGTACAATTACGACAAAGGTTTAGCGTGTGGGACTATTTGTGCGTCTGGCACGTTGGGCCAAATTATCCCACCTTCTATCGTGTTGATCTTGTTGGGTGATGTACTTGGCGTACCGGTAGGGGACCTATTTCAAGCTGCGATCTGGCCCGGTATTACACTTGTTGGCGCCTATGTGATCTACATTCTCATCTACGCGAAGTTGAACCCTCAAGCCGCACAGGCGATAGAGCGTGATGAGTCGATCAGTCGTAAACAAGAAGTGCTCACCGCACTGAAAGCTGTATTGCCACCTTTAGCATTGATCATCGTGGTATTGGGCTCCATCTTTGCAGGGATTGCAACACCAACAGAGTCAGCGGCACTGGGCGGTGCAGGTGCGATTATTTTATCGCTATTGTATAAACAGTTTAGTTGGTCGATGATTTATGATGCATCAAAAGAGACAGTTAAGGTAACCGCAATGGTCTTTGCGATCTTACTTGGTGCGACCGCCTTCTCAATGGCATTTACCTACACCGGTGGTGATTATTTAGTTGAAGAGTGGATGTTAGAACTGCCGGGTGAAAAGTGGGGATTCCTTATTATTACCATGGTGGTGATTCTGATTTTAGGTTTCTTTATCGACTTCGTTGAAATCTGTTTTATCATCGTGCCAATTATTGCGCCAGTCGCTGAATTGATGGGCATTAATATGACGTGGTTTGCGATTCTTATTGCGATGAACTTGCAGACGTCGTTCCTCACACCGCCATTTGGCTTTAGTTTGTTCTATCTAAAAGGTGTCGCTCCAGCAGGGGTTACTACGCGAGATATCTACAAAGGTGTGATGCCGTTCATCGCGATTCAGATTGTTGTGTTGGCGTCTTTGCTGTTTTTCCCAGGTTTTTACGGTATGAGTTAATCACTCGATAATAAAGAGATTTTGTGAACTGAGAGTTTTTACCTTTTGAGACAAGTTGTTAAGCTGTTAATTATGTCTATGCAGACACAATCGATTCGTTTGTACTGCTAAGATAGTAAGCTGTAAAGGCAGCGTTTCATGGAGGGAAGGGATGCCTCTCAAAGCAAAGTTAATTCTGCTGACACTGATACCCGTGGTATTGGTGTCAGCGAGTATCAGCTGGATCTCTATCTATCAAACTAAGACCCTTGGCAAAAGGGAGGTGGAGATCTTTCATCAAAACCTGATCCAATCAAAAGAAGCGGCGCTGAAAGATACGGTCGACGTCGCTTTTGACTCCATTTCTTACATCTACAACGATCCGACTTTAGAAGAGAGTGCTGCCAAAACGCGTGTGAAAGCGATTTTAAATCGTTTGAGTTATGGGTCGGACGGCTATTTTTTTGCTTATGATAAATATGGTACCAACCTTGTACACCCAGTTCTTCCGGAGCTTGTCGGGGAAAACTTACTCTATCTTGAAGACGAAAATGGCGATCGCTTAATCGAAGCTCTATTGTATCAAGCGCAATCCGGTGGTGGATTTCATCAGTACCTGTGGCAAAAGCCATCTACGGGTGAAGTTGTCCCTAAGCTTAGTTACGCTGCATGGCTCGATAAGTGGGAATGGATGATAGGGACTGGGCTGTATATTGAGGATGTAAGCCGAGAAGTCGCCAATATGCGCGCGGCGGTGAACAAAAATATCGAAACGACATTTTTCTCAGTCGTCGTGATCTTAGCGGTGACCGTTGCTGTAATCATTGTTCTCACTCTGGCGATCAATCTGCACGAGCATCGCCTCGCTGATAAGAACCTGAAAGAATTGGCACATAAAACCGTGATGTTCCAAGAAGATGAGAAAAAGCATTTAGCGCGAGAACTGCATGATGGAATCAATCAGTTGTTAGTCTCCAGTAAATGTCATTTAGACTTAATGAGTCATAGACTGGAAGACGAAAAACTCAAATCCCACTTAGATAAATCACAACGATCGCTCGTCACCGCGATAAATGAGGTGCGGCATATTTCTCATCAGCTCCGTCCAAGCGCCCTCGATGATATCGGTTTAGAAGCAGCACTGACGACCTTGCTACAGGATTTTCATTCCCATTCCGGGATTGATATCGAGAGCAATTTCGATACTCAGCAGCACAAACTGACTTCGGAAGTCGCAACGACGCTATATCGCGTCGCTCAGGAGTCTTTGAATAACATTGAAAAACATGCGCGAGCGAAAAAAGTAACGGTTACTTTGCAAAAAATGGGCAATATGCTGCAATTACTCATACGTGATGATGGCGTTGGGTTTGTGGTTAACCAAGCAGTGCACCAACAAGGGATTGGGTTAAGGAATATGCAAGAGCGTGTAGAGTTCATCGGTGGTGAATTTGAGCTAATGAGTGAGCTTGGCTTGGGAACAGAGATTACCGTGCTGCTTAATTTGGATGAAATAGTTTATGGATAAGCCGATTAGTGTAGTGATTGTCGATGATCATCAAGTGGTGTTGGATGGCTTCATGGCTCGTTTGGAGTTAGAGCCTGACATCGAAGTGGTGGGTACAGCAAGTAATGGCTTGGAAGCGATAGAGGTCGCAAAGCTCTTGCAACCGGACGTCATATTGATGGATATCAGCATGCCAATAATGAACGGTATTGAAGCGACTGGTGTAATTAAAGAAGCGCGCCCAGAGAGCAAAATACTTATGTTGACCATGCACGATAATCGCGAGTACATCATGAAGGTCATGCAAGCTGGTGCCGTAGGATATATGCTCAAGGAAATCTCGGCCGAGAAAATGGTGCAAGCAATAAAAACGGTGAACCAAGGCTCGACGTACTTCTGTGAATCCGTCACACAAACACTCTTTACCCAAGAAGTGGTGCCTGCCACGCAAAAAACGAATCCTCTCAGCCGCAGGGAAGAAGCGGTACTTAAATTAGTTGCTCAAGGAAACAGCAGCAAGAAAATCGCCACTTTACTCAATATTAGTTATCGAACGGTAGAGACGCATCGCCATAACATTAAGCACAAGTTGGACTTACATTCGACGGCAGAGTTAGCAAAATATGCGTTTGAAACTGGGTTGACTGAGTAGGAGAGTAGTGCCCGCAAAAAGCGAGCACGTGGGAGCGAAACTAATCGGCTTTGGTAATGCTACCAAGCTCTAGCATTGGAGCAACATCGATGTCCTCTGCATTCATCATCGTCGAGATGCGTTGAACGGAAGATAGTAGAAGGGATTGCTCCCATTCTTCCAATTTTTGGAATCGATTAATGAAGTGCTCTTGCAGCGGCGTTGGTGCTTGTTTTAAGGCTTCTTGGCCCTTGCTCGTAAGTACAGCATGCACTTTACGCTTGTCTTGAACACTGCGCTGACGCTCAACAAACTGGCCTCGTTCTAGTCTATCTAGAATGGTCGTTGCGGTCGCTTGGCTCATGTTAGTGTGGCTAGACAACTGTTTAATCGTCACGTTATCTAAGTCATTGATAGCGCGCATCAAAATCAACTGTGGAGCAGTCAATCCAGACTCTTTGCTCAGCTTTTTAGAATGTAAATCAATAGCGCGGATGATCTGACGAATCGAGACCAATACTTCTTCGTACTTTTCCAATTTATTCATCCAGTCTGTAGGGAACATTTATCGAGGCGACACTAACTTAAATGCGCCCTTATTTAAAGGGGGGAAATCAAAAATTACCTCTACAATTTTACGCCGTGTCCTCAATACCATTTTGTCGCGCCTTTTCGACAAAATAAGAAGAGCTAAAATTATTATAGCAATAAATGTTTGTGGTCTAACTATTGTAGTAGTGATTTGTTCTATCAGAGGCCGTAACCACACAGTGAAAAGTAAGTTATTGGATTTTTTAATAGCAAAAAGATAGACAAAAACGTGTCAAATGATAGGATCTTGCGCCTTCACGGAATGCAAAACGTATCGTGTTCGAAAGATTTTTTTGTTTGGTACGTAAAAACACTACAAAAATAGAGAGGAACGATGACAAAGGGTATAGATAAGTACAGTATCGATAGTACCGACTATACGGTAGGTCAGGACAACGTTCAAAAATGGGGTTTTGATGTTCATAACCCAGTTTTTGGTATTAGTGCAGGTTTGATTGCGCTGTTTCTTGTCGCTGCATTAGTTCTAGATGCACATACCGCAAAGACGGCACTTGATGGGCTGAAGTGGAAAATTATTGGTTCATTCGATTGGTTGTTCATTATTGCAGGTAACATTTTCGTTATTTTCTGTTTGGCGCTTATCGTCTCACCAATGGGTAAGATTCGACTAGGTGGTAAAGACGCTGTTGCCGATTACTCGTTTATGTCATGGCTTGCAATGCTATTTGCAGCTGGTATGGGTATCGGTTTAATGTTCTGGAGTGTTGCAGAACCTGTCGCTTACTTCACCGGTTGGTATGAAACGCCACTTGGTGTTGAGGCAAATACACCAGAAGCCGCGAGATTGGCACTGGGTGCAACGATGTTCCACTGGGGCCTTCACCCATGGGCAATTTACGGTGTTGTAGCACTTTCTTTAGCATTCTTTGCCTACAACAAAGGTTTACCGCTATCTATGCGTTCGATCTTCTACCCACTTCTGGGTGATCGTGCATGGGGTTGGGCTGGCCACATTGTGGACATTCTGGCTGTACTTGCGACTTTATTTGGTCTTGCTACATCCCTAGGTCTAGGTGCGCAGCAAGCAGCAAGTGGTATTCATCACGTATTTGGTGTTGAGCCAGGCCTAGGTCTGCAAATCGTCGTTATTACCGTGGTGACTTTACTTGCTGTTGTTTCAGTCGTACGCGGCATCGATGGTGGTGTTAAAGTCATTAGTAACATCAACATGGTTGTGGCGTTCTTGCTACTTCTCCTTGTTGGTCTTATCGGTTGGGCGGCGAGCCTAGGTTCGATTCCAACCACACTTATGGCATATGTAGAGAATATCATCCCACTAAGTAACCCGTTTGGTCGTACGGACGAAGCTTGGTTCCAAGGCTGGACAGTGTTCTACTGGGCTTGGTGGATTTCATGGTCGCCATTCGTAGGCATGTTCATCGCGCGTGTTTCTCGTGGCCGTACCGTTCGCGAGTTCATCACAGCAGTTCTACTGGTTCCAACGGCGGTTACCGTTGTTTGGATGTCTGTATTTGGTGGCCTGGCGATCGAGCAAGTTGTTGATAAAGTAGGTGAGCTGGGCACAAATGGCTTGACTGACGTATCTCTCGCTATGTTCCAAATGTTTGATGTTCTTCCATTTGGTAGCATGCTTTCTATCATCGCTGTTGTGTTGGTACTTGTGTTCTTCATTACGTCTTCTGACTCTGGTTCACTTGTTATCGACAGTATCACGGCAGGTGGTAAAGTTGATGCACCTGTACTTCAACGTGTCTTCTGGGCATTCATGGAAGGTGCAATTGCGGTTGCTCTGCTATGGATTGGTGGCTCCGAGGCGGTTCAAGCTCTTCAGGCTGGTGCCATTTCTACAGCACTGCCATTTACCTTCATTCTGCTTGCAATGTGTGTGAGCTTATTGATGGGTATGAGAACAGAGCGTCAGTAATTCGGCATTTTATAAAACCGTTTGACTAACAATCAATCAAAAGGCCAGCAATTTGCTGGCTTTTTTTGTGCGGTTTTTATGACGCTCGAGACAAAAAAATGACACATGAAAGTTCATATTTTACAAAGAGTTAATGTGCTATTTTGTTTTTTAAAAATTAGTGAATAGTCGTAAAAAAGTGTGTAATATTCATGCACCTTAACTGTTCTCCCAACTCAAAAAACTATAAATATGAAATTATCATTAAAACAAAAGCTTATAGGCGCAAGCCTTTCTGCTGTTGTTGTGATGGCAACAGCACTTACTTGGTTGTCGGCTGGTCAATTATTTGATCAGACTCGTTCAGGTGTCTATTCACGTGCGCAAAGTCTTAGTACTACTGCGTCAGAGGGAATTTCTGATTGGGTCAATATCCGTAAAGATATTGCCACTGCGTTCAACGACTACTCGACCGAGCAAGACGTTGTTCCTTTCCTACAACAAGCTCGCAAGGCTGGTGGCTTCGATGACATCTTCCTTGGTACACCAAACGGTGATATGTACCGCTCTCATCCGGAGCGTAACCGTGCTGATTATGACCCTCGCACACGTCCTTGGTACAAGGATGCTGATGCAGCGGGTAAGCAAATCATCACAGCCGCATATCAAGACGCAATCACGAATGCACTACTTGTGACCATTGCTGAGCCAGTAATGAAAAATGGTCAGTTTGTTGGTGTTGTTGGTGCGGATGTACTGATCGATCAGCTTATCAGCGATGTGATTAACTTAGATGCAGGTGAAAACGCGCATGCGATGCTAATCGACATGAATGAAGGCACCTTTTTAGCGCATCCAGATAAAAGCTTGACGCTTAAGCCTATCACCAGTGTTCTAAAAGATTTTTCAGAAGAGGCAATTGAGCGTGCCGCCGATGAAGGTCGTATCGAAGATACGGTAATCAAAGGAAAAGAGAAGCTTTACTACTTCAATAAAGTTCCTGGCACGCATTGGATGTTTGCGATTGAAATGGATCGCGCAACAGAAGAAGCAGGTCATGCGGTATTGCTACGAGATCTATTGTTCACTGCTGTGGCGATCACGATTGTGGTTATTCTTGCAGTTTCTTGGCTAGTTGGTTTCTTGTTCCGTGACTTGAACCGCGTATCAAATGCACTGGAAGAAATTGCATCTGGCGAAGGTGACTTAACGCAACGCCTAGAGCCACGCAGTGATGATGAAGTAGGTAAACTGGCGGAAAACTTCAACCGTTTTGTTGGCAACATGCACACAATGGTTACTAAGCTTAGCCACGTATCTTCTGCGCTTTCAGAGCAAGCACGCACGACAGCACAGCAAGCTGAGGAGCGTAGTCAGCGTATCTCTTACCAGCAAGATGAAATCAACATGGTGGCGACGGCCGTGAACGAAATGGCAGCAGCGACACAAGAAATTGCAGGTAATGCTGATAGCACGGCAAGTAACTCAGAAGAAGCGGTTCAAGCTTGTTCACACGGTTCAAGCCAAGTAACTCAAACGCAAGGCTCTATTCAGAACTTAGCGCAAGAAGTTCAAGTTGCTACTGATGTGATTCAAGAGCTAGAAGCACACGGAAATAGCATCAATACGATTCTATCAACGATTCAAGGCATTGCAGAGCAAACGAACCTACTTGCACTTAACGCGGCGATCGAAGCGGCACGTGCAGGTGAGCAAGGCCGTGGTTTTGCTGTGGTTGCAGATGAAGTCCGCGTATTGAGCCAACGTACTCATGCTTCAACGCAAGAGATTCAAGAAACTATCGAGATGCTACAAGGCACAACAGCCAAAGCGGTCGGTATTATGGGTGACAGTCGTCGTCTAGCTGATACCAGTGTTGATGATGCCAATGCGGCTGCAGCGAGCTTGACGCAAATCCACACTGCTGTTGAGCGTATCAGTGATATGGCAACGCAGATTGCTTCAGCAGCAGAAGAGCAAGCATCGGTAACCACTGAGATCACTCGTAACACTGAAGGTATTCGTGACGTGTCTAACGAGCTGTCAGTCGAAGCTCATCAAGCAGCAGAACAAGCTGCTCACCTGTCTGAGCTATCACACGAACTTGAACAAGAGATTCAACGCTTTAAGCTGTAATCTTGTCTCAACCTAAGTAAAAAAGGAGCCATCAGGCTCCTTTTTTGATCGCTATTAAGCGTGAAGTATATTACAGCCAGAACTCACTGATGGGTTGCTCTTCACTGTAATGATGGGCGATTTGCGCTTGCAGTAGCTCTGCGGTAGCAATTGCATCGGTTAATGCATGGTGAGGCGTATAGTCTGGCAGCCCATAACGGCGTCGAGATTGCGCTAGCCGAACCGATTCTGGTTTTTTCCCTTTTAAACGCTCCCAGAGAGAGCCTGAACGTTTCTGTTGAATCGTTTCTTCAAGGTGCAGCGTATCTAAAACAGGAAACTCAATACCTTCCCCTAAACGGCTTTTGAGCGCTTTATCCAGAAACTCTCTCTCGATACGACGGTAATGAACAACAATGATTTTCCCGCTTAAGCATGGTAGCAGCTCGCTTAAGATATCGCCTAAGTCAGGCGCATCGATCAATTCGCTGTGAGTAATACCGTGTATAATGACTGAGTCTTCATCGAGTGCACGCTGTGGACGTACCTTCCAATGACGCGAGTTACGTAGGAAAATTCGCTTCAGGTTAAACGGCACTAAACCAATAGTAATGATGTCATGTTTTTCAGGATTCAAACCCGTCGTTTCGAAATCTAACGCCACGAACTCCACCTCAGATAACGGTGTTTCTGGAGCAGGCGGCTTGTTGCTATAAAACGCAATTAAATTCTCATCCTTCGCCATCTCCAGCTTTTGTTCAAACTTCGTTGGCCACTGAATGGTTGGCTTCTGAAAGAGCTTTTTAATCATGCTAAACCTCACTTAAAGCTCTTGTTCGCTTGGTAGCGGAACTTAAGGAAATTTTGACCATTGCTTAGGATCTGGAATGCATCCTTTAGGTTGCGACGTTCAAACTCAGAGAGGTTTTCCGGTTCGATATTGTTATCAGGATCAATGCCTAGTTCCACATCCGTCGCTTGGTGACGAATACGCACCATGGAAATAAACTCTAACGCGTCTTTTAAGTCTTGTGCTCGACCTTTTGGCAAAATGCCAGCATCAATAATGTCGTCAAGACGCTCAAACGAGTTCTGTGCTCGTGAACCAACCGCCAGAGAGTGAACGCGAATTAAGTCGACCAGAGGAGCAGTACCGCGACGTTTGAGGTTGATGGAGTTGTTGTGTCTGCCATCTTTTTCCATCACGAAGTCTTTAAAGAAGCCTAGAGGTGGTGTTCTGTTTAGTGCGTTACGAGCCAAACACGCTAAGAAGCGGTTGTTCTTTCGAGCGCGACGAACAATAAAGCTAGTTAACTGTTCTGCCCATTTTAAGCGGCCATAGACGCCATCCAAGTCGAAAAAGATGGAGGCGTTGAGTAGTGCTTTCGGGTTCGGGTTATCAATCCAGTCAGCAAAACACTCTTCCCATTCTGAACGAGTCATGCGCCACAGTGGGTTGGTTGCCATAATATCGCCTGTGCAATATTTGTAGCCACAGGCATCTAACCCATCGCTGACGTATTTTGCTAGGGCTTCGAAGTATTTACCATGTTTCTCTTCTTGATAAGTTTCATCTAGAATGATGGCGTTATCTTGGTCAGTCACCAACAGTTGCTCATCTCGCCCCATTGAGCCAAGTGCAAGGAAACAATAAGGAATTGGCGGTGGACCAAGCTCTTCTTCTGCCATTTCTAGCAGACGCTGTTTGAAGCTTCGGCCAATGACCGACATCGCGCTACCCACCATGTGAGAGTTGGCATCTTCATTGACCAGACGCACGAAGCTGCTTTTCACTTCTTCGGCAACAACGGCTAAATCTTCGATAGTCTGTTGTTGGAAAATACTACTCACCAACAACAACGAATTCTGAGATTCATAACGAACAATGTCGGTGGTTTCGATAATACCGATTGGTAATTGGTTTTTTACCACTGGTAGGTGATGTACGTTGTAACGCAGCATCGTTAACATTGCTTCATAGATGTAAGCGTTGTGGTCAAGAGACATGACCTCCGTGGTCATCACACTGGACACATCGTCCTGTGGGGACAAACCTTCAGCTAACACACGGGTACACAAGTCACGGTCGGTAATGATACCAAGTACTGGGGACTGTGGATCGTCTTCGTCACGAACGAAATCTGGGTCGACGATAAGTAAAGCCGATACGTTGTCATTCGCCATTTGCTGCGCGGCTTGCTGGATTGTCTGACCACGATCAATCGTATGAGCATCGCCAGTCAGCAAGGTTTTCACTTTCGACGTCGTCAGGTCATTGGCGTCTTTGTTTTCTGAAATGGCTTGGCGTAAACGAGCGCTATTTTCAACTTCAACAAAATCCGCAAAGGAATCAAAGTTATCGTAAATTTCTTGGAAAATGTCACCAGGAATACAGTAGAGCAGGGTATCCTCAATGGCTTTTACCGGAAAGCGGACTTTGTTATTGGTGAGCATGCCCATCTGGCCAAATAGGTCACCTTCGTCAAGGCGATTATACAGCTCACCTTTGCGTCGATAAACTTCAACAACACCGCTTCGCACCACGTATAAATCTTGGATATAGTCTCCAAAATGGATGATGGGGGTATCTTCTCGGTAGTACGAGATTTCGATACTCTCTGTCACCTTGTTTAGTGTTTCTTCAGGGAGTTCATTGAACGGGGGATACTTGGCGAGAAAGTTGTAAATCTCGAGAAGTTCTGCATCCATCGAAGGCGCCTTTTAGTTCGCAAATAATAAAGTAATCTTAACTTAGTTTTAAAACAGAGTCTTATCTGAACCGCGATTTTCGTGCTCAGTCATAAGATTCTGACATATCGCACGATAAGGGAGCTTCATTTTTACTACTATATGGTCACCTCAATTGAAAAAGACGTCGCCGATATGTTTTCTTCGTGATGACTGATTAGATCTTTGGCTGTTTCAGATCGTTATCACGTCTTTAGATTAAGCTATTCTTCTTGAGCCAAGTAGCTCAGGCGATGGAATACAGTGTTTAGATAATTCTCATGAAAGGAAGTCGAATGGTGAGAAATTTATTGCTTGTTTCTTTAGCTGCTTTGCCGGCGATATCAAGCGCAGTGGTCATGGACCAAGCAGAAAAATTTGGGTACGAACACATTCATTTGGATGTTGGTGCCGGAACGACAAACGAAGAATGGTTAGATAACTCTAATACGACCACAGTGGGACTCGGTGGTAACTATTTGTTTACTGAGAATTGGTTGTTTAATGTTGATTACTCAGCGCAGTTTTTCCATCCGGATGATTTTACTCTTCGCATTGACCGCCTTTTGTTTGGTGGTGGTTACCGTTATGGAGTTACAGAGCAATTCGATATCTACGGGATATATGGAATAGGCGCAATCAAAGCGAAAGCGACGGACGACAAAACGGATAATACGTTGTCTTCCGATAGCGAATTGATTCAAGCTGTAACTGTTGGGGTGAATTACTTGCTCAGTGAAAAGCTTATTGCGACAGCTGAAGTGGAGTTGAACCGTAGTGATATCGTTGATGAGAACAATTTTAAGATCGGTCTTAACTACCAATGGCATAAAGTCATCGGCACTGGTCTTTTTTATCAGTTTAGAGATACTGATTACAGCGGTGAAAGCTCAGATTACGTCAATGAAGTTGGGCTGAGTTTGAAGTTTGTCTACTAGATCGGACGGGTTCGTTTTTGGCGTTAAGTTAAAACAAAAAAGGTCAGCTTATGCTGACCTTTCCTTTTAACAAAGTATGCGACAGTCGATTATAAAACCGCTGCAATGCCTTTACACAGAGGGCCCATATTTGACTTCGTCATACCAGCAACACTGATTCGGCCAGAACCGACAATGTAAATACCGAACTCTTCTTTAAGGCGGTTAACTTGCTCTTTAGAAAGACCAGAGAAAGAGAACATACCATTTTGACGTTCGATGAAACTAAAGTCTGCGTCCACACCTTCTGCTTTTAGTGTCGCTACAAATAGTTCACGCATTTCTTGAATACGGTCACGCATTTCTGCTACTTCAGCTTCCCATTCCGCACGCATTTCGGCGTTGCCAAGAATGTGAGTCACGACAGCACTGCCGTGTGCAGGTGGGTTAGAGTAGATAGAGCGAATAATGGCTTTAACTTGAGAAAATGCGGTTGTTGCGACTTCTTCTGACTCAGCTACTAACGTGAAGGCACCTACGCGTTCATTGTATAGGCCAAAGTTTTTCGAGAAAGAGCTCGCGACTAGAATTTCTTTGTTGTACTTAGCAAAAGTACGAAGACCTGCAGCATCTTCTTCCACACCTTTAGCAAAGCCTTGGTAGGCGAAGTCGAACAGAGGAAGCAATTTCTTCTCTGCGACAAGTTTCGCCAATGTTTCCCATTCTTCAGCCGTAGGATCGATCCCTGTAGGGTTGTGACAGCAGCCGTGTAGAAGCACGATGTCGCCTTCAGATGCAGATTGCAGATCATTTAGCATCGCATCGAAGTCTTTGTCTTTTGTTTCAGCATTGTAGTAGCTGTATTGTGCCGTTTCGATACCAGCAGCAGTAAATACGCCGTTGTGGTTCGCCCATGTTGGGTTGCTGATCCAGATCTTTACATCGCCTAGTTGACGTTTAATGAACTCGCCGGCAACACGTAGTGCACCAGTACCACCCGGAGCTTGAGCTGTTTTAGCGCGTTTTTCGTTTACAATTTCTGCATCAGAGCCGAAAAGCAGTTTTTGCACTGCAATACCGTACTCTGCTGTGCCTTCGATGGTTAGGTAAGATTTGGTTTTTTCAGTTTCAACAAGTGCTGCTTCAGCTTTCTTTACTGTCGCAAGAACGGGAGTTTCGCCTTGCTCGTTTTTGTAAATACCTACGCCAAGGTTAATTTTGTCTGCGCGAGCATCTTTTTTAAACTCTTCAGTAAGGCCAAGAATAGGGTCAGCCGGAGCGGCAACTACTTTTTCAAACATAATCTTCATCCATGTTAATCGAAGGGGTGTGCTAACATTTATACCTTTCAGCAATATTGGTTACAACCGTTACTGAAAAGAAAACCTAAAAAAGTTGCGATTTGAAACAGAATTCTAACATAACTAAAGTTTTTGCCATGAAAACGTTTGGTAGGCACAGAGTTTGAAGGGCATTTATGCCATGGTTGGAGAAGTTTTGCACACATCCCAATCGTTTCAATTCAGTGCTTTGCGTTAACGCGTTTATAGTTGTCTAGTGAGGATTTGTTGAGACAAAAACGCCCCACCAAAGGTGGAGCGTTTACTGTTAGAAGTATGGATATCGGTTGGGGTTACTTCTTCAGATTGATTTCCGACTCAACCGCATTGGTTTCGATGTCAGGGTTAGAAGAAAGTTTTTCAGTCGCCCAGTCGTTCATATGCTTTAAGATCGCTTTTAATGCGTGTTTTTCGGTTGGTACTTCTGTCTTTTCAACTTCAAGTTTTTGCTTCGGATGCGTACCCGTCGCATCTTCTGCAACGTGTAACCAATCTGGATGCCAGTAATAAGGTTGGCCGGAAGGAGAGCTCCAAGAATGTACGCCGTTGGATTCACCTTTGTATTTAATATCTTCTTCGTTGTATTTCGCCATTATTGTTTTCTCTCATAATCCATGAGTTGAGGTGTGCATCACCATTACTATTTAAATGTAACAGATGTAATGAAAATTAATGTGATAACAATCGACTTATTTTGCCCTTTGAACGCGATAGAAGATGCGTACTTCTCATTCAGAAGAATTTACTATTTGGCAGGTTTTAGCTTTATTTGTGTTTAAAGCATACGACGATGGATTCGCCTACCTAATGCTATTCTTGAACGGTGATAGAGCCTAAACTACTCGTCATTCAAGTGTTTGAGAATCGCCGCTTTTACATGCTCTTCTGTAGCTGTTTCTCCATCAGGGACTTCAAGGTCAGCCTTTTTGTGTTCACCCAAAGCATCTTCAGCGATATGCAGCCAATCAGGATGCCAATAATAAGGGGTGGTACTGCCAGGATGGTCCCAACTATGTACACCTTTATGTTTTCCGCGATACGAGAGATCGTCCATTGTAAAAACTTTCATCGCTTCCTCCTGATTTAAAGACCGTAGCTCGAAGTGAGTTTAACGCACTCAGTCCAACGTAAAACCTTGGCTTTTAGGTATTGCAAAGATGTGAGGCAATATGTGTGTAACAGTCAAAGTATGGGATATAAACGCTCACTTCGTGGCTGAAATATCTATTGATAAGCTTGATAAATTACGTTGCTAAATTGAATACTCCCATATCAGAATGCTGGCGCGAAGTATGCTATGGTGCGGCTGTAAGTGAAATGAGGGAAACATGAACCGATACCGTCAACTGGCTGAGCTGTTCAAAACGCAGATTCAGCAAAATACATGGAGAGCAGGGGAAAAGCTGCCATCAGTGCGTGTAACAAGCCGAAACCATTCTGTCAGCGCAGGTACGGTATTACAAGCTTATCAGCTGCTCGAAGCACAAGGTTGGGTCGCAGCGAAACCTCAGTCTGGATACTTTGTGACTGCGGAGTTGGACCGCTTCGAACCGAGTTCTCCAGCCACTTCCGTTTATCGCTCTAGCATCAACGATGAACTTTACGACTACCTCAAAAATCAGGCCTCATCGAATGCGGTGAAGTTTGGCTCCGCGTTTCCAGACCCAGCATTGTTCCCATTAGAAGCGCTAAACCGCAACCTAGCCAGCTCAGGCAGGAAGATGGGGGCAGAGACGTTATTGGATAACTTGCCGCCGGGCTGTGAGTCTTTACGCCGTTTGATTGCTCAACGGTACATCCAACAAGGTATGGTGTTTACCCATGATGATATTGTCGTTACTTCTGGCGCATTAGAAGCGTTGAATTTGAGCCTTCAGGCCGTGACCCAGCCTGGAGATACTGTTGTAGTTGAATCACCGACGTTTTATGGCGCACTTCAAGCGATTGAACGTTTAGGTCTAAAGGCGATAGAAATAACGGTGGATCCGTTAACTGGACATTCAGTGGATCAAATTGAAGCGACTTTTGCCGACAATGATGTTCGCGCATGTTGGTTAATGACTAACTTTCACAATCCAACAGGAACCTTATTAAGTGACGGGCAGAAGCAACGTATCGTCGAACTGGCTGATAAATACGATGTGTACTTGATCGAAGATGATGTGTATTCAGAGCTTTATTTTTCTGAAAAAAAGCCAAGCTCACTTAAAGCTTTTGATACACAAGAGCGCGTGTTGCATTGTGGATCATTTTCAAAAAGCCTTTGCCCTGGCTATAGGCTGGGCTGGGTGGTAAACAAACGCTTCAATGAGCAACTTCAAAAGCTGCAACTTATCTCGACGTTGTCAGGCAGTGCACCAATCCAGCAGGGTATCGCGCATTACTTGCAAAACGATAGTTATGATAGCCATCTTAGAAAACTGCGAAAGAATCTTGAGCAGCGGCAATTGGCGTTTATTGAACTGGTTGATAAGTACTTTCCCCAATCGATTCGTTACACGCAACCGGAAGGCGGCTATTTTCTTTGGATAGAACTGCCGAAAACAAAGTGCGGAAAAGCGATTTATCAGAAGTTATTGGAAGCGAACATCACTGTAGCATTTGGTCAGTTGTTTTCTGTCGCTCCAAATTATGAGAACTACCTGAGGCTTAATACATCGTTACCTGTAAATGATGAATTAGAACAAGCCGTGAAGACGGTCGGAGAATTACTTCATTAGCCAACTGTTTACCTGTTTTTTGCTCAAACTGTATCAGTGGACGATACCGAAGCTGTGTTTCAATCATGGGCAGACAACCATTTAGGTTAGGAGCCGTAATGAAAAAGCAGTTGGTAAAGCATGAACTTAGGTTGATGGGTGTTGCTATTTTTAGCGCATTTTTGTTGGTGTTTGCACACTTGATATTGGCGAAATCTTTTTCTCATATGGTTTGGACGGAATACACTGCTGCCGTTATCCCATTTGTGATGTTTGGCTTGTGTGTGGTTGGAGTAAAATACGCAGCGCGAGCAGATGAGGATGACGACGAAAATAACAACTAGAGTGCATACACCGGTTGCTAGAAAATCATTCGTACAAAATAAAAGACCTCCACATGGGAGGTCTTTTTAATTCGATATCACTAAAAAGTGATTAGAAGTTCGCAGAGCGAGGAGTACGTGGGAATGGGATCACGTCACGAACGTTGCCCATACCAGTTACGTAAGATACTAGGCGCTCGAAGCCTAGACCGAAGCCTGCGTGTGGCACTGTACCGTATTTACGTAGGTCGCGGTACCAGCTCATATGTTCAGGATCGATACCCACTTCACGCATACGTGCATCTAGAATGTCTAGGCGCTCTTCACGCTGAGAACCACCGATGATTTCGCCGATGCCCGGTGCTAGAACGTCCATCGCTGCAACTGTTTTACCGTCATCGTTAGCACGCATGTAGAATGCTTTGATGTCTTTCGGGTAGTTCTTAACGATTACAGGTGCTTTGAAGTGTTCTTCAGCAAGGAAACGCTCGTGCTCAGAAGACATATCGATACCCCATTCAACTGGGAATTCGAACTCACGACCTGAATCAAGAAGGATCTGGATTGCGTCAGTGTAGTCAACCTGCGCGAAGTCAGAAGAAACGAACTGCTCTAGACGAGTGATTGCTTCTTTGTCGATGCGTTGAGCGAAGAACTCAAGGTCATCGCGACACTCTGCAAGCACCGCTTTAAACACGTACTTGAGCATGTCTTCAGCCAGTTTCGCTACATCATCCAGTTCTGCGAACGCAACTTCAGGCTCAACCATCCAGAATTCTGCTAGGTGGCGGCTTGTGTTTGAGTTTTCAGCTCGGAAAGTAGGGCCGAAAGTGTAAACTTTGCTTAGCGCACAAGCGTAAGCTTCTGCGTTTAGCTGACCAGATACGGTTAGGAACGTCTCTTTACCGAAGAAGTCTTCGTTGTAGTCCACTTTACCAGCGTCAGTGCGAGGAAGGTTTTCCATGTCTAGCGTAGATACGCGGAACATTTCACCAGCGCCTTCAGCATCTGAAGCCGTGATCAACGGCGCAGATACCCAGAAGTAACCTTGCTCGTGGTAGAAGCGGTGGATTGCTTGTGATAGGCAGTTACGTACACGTGCTACTGCACCGATTACGTTTGTGCGCGGACGAAGGTGCGCAACTTCACGTAGGTACTCGATTGAGTGACGAGTTTTTGCCATTGGGTAAGTTTCAGCATCTTCAACCCAACCAACCACTTTAACGTCAGTGGCAGCAAGTTCGAAGTCTTGACCCTTTGCAGGAGATTCAACAATCTTACCAGTTACTTCAACAGAGCAGCCAGTCGTTAGCTTTAATACTTCGTCTTCGTAATTATTAAGATTATTTGGGACCACGGCCTGAATCGGGTCGAAACAAGAGCCGTCATATATGGCAAGGAAAGAGATTCCAGCTTTGGAATCACGACGTGAACGGATCCAGCCACGAACAGTCACTTCGCTGTCTACTGCTAGCTGACCTTTCAATACGTCTGATACAGGCGCGTAAGTCATGTTTTCAATATTCTCCATTGAGGTAAAAATTCAACTCAACGCTTACTTAAAGTACTTGTCTAATAACATTTTTGTTCAAAAAACAAGCTAAGCGCTGAGTTGGGTAGCATTTTACAGATTCAACGAGACATATTACCTGTCAATTCGCTCGCATCAACCTTTATATTCGTTTTGATGGGGAGAATCTCTCTATTTATTCACTCTTTTGTGCTCTGAAAGTGTGAATTGGTTTAGTAATTGCTCTAAACGTTCGGATAGATGCTCTAAATCAACACTAATATCACGCGTGTGCGATGCTGATTGCGATGTGTCGTTAGCATGCAGTGTGATCACATCTATTTTAGATTGAATATGCTGACTTACATCAGATGTGGTTTGCGTCTGGTTTTGGATATCTTCTGCATGTCTGAGCACTTGGCGCATCTCGTCAACAACGTTATGCATTGTGGCTGATAGTGCCTCGACATCGACAGAGCGTTGATGAGCAAACTGGCAGACGGTATCAACAGAAGTTAATGACTCTTCACTTCCTTGCTGGAATTGAGAAATGATATGTTCAATATTACCAGTGGCTTCAGCCGTCCTAGAAGCCAGGTTACGCACTTCTTCCGCGACGACCGCAAAACCGCGTCCTTGCTCTCCGGCACGGGCGGCTTCAATAGCAGCATTCAACGCGAGCAGATTGGTTTGTTCTGCAATACCCTTAATAACCACAAGAATGGACGACACTTCTTCGGTTCTCTGGTTTAGAGAGCTGATTTTTTCCCGTACGGTATCAATGTTACTTACTAGTTGTTTGATGTCTTCACTGACGTTGTGTGCTTGGCTTGCACTATGAGTGGCGACATCAACGGTGTGATTGACCAAAACAGTAGCATTATTAGTCGAGTCCTCAACCGCAGTTTGTTGCTGCAACATATCGGTGATATTACTTTGTACTTCGTTGGTCTCTAGCTGTTGGTTATTGGCCGCTTTATCTGTGGACTGCGCGACAGCAGTTAGTTTACTCGCGGAGTCGGCAAGTGAGTGAGAGGTGTCTTGCACACGTTCTAAGCTTTCGGAGACCGTATCCATGAATGAATTGATGGCTGTAGAAAGTTGGCCCACTTCATCCTGTTGGTGATGCATAAGTCGTTGAGATAGATCTTTGCTATGGCTCACATTCGACATGAATTTCGACGTTCTTTGAATTGGTCGTACAATGATTTTTTGAATCAAACTCATCGTTATGATGAAGCCCACAAATGCGATTACGGCCATTATTCCCATCGCAAACATTGCCTGTTTACTGATCATTGAATTGACATGATTCATGTTGTATTCCAAGCGAATCGCGCCCAACACTTCTCCTGCTGGTGCAACGTGGCAAGAAACGCAGTTGGTGCCACGGTAATTTTCGCTCGATTTCATTGGTAGCGCGACTACTAACCCTTTGCCCCAATCGGCTGAGATTGGTTCAATCACCAGTTCACCATTCAACGCTCGTTGATCAATATCATCGACAGGCTGCTGGTTTTGTTGCCCAGGTCCGTAAAGTTTGGTCACAGTATCAGCTCGCAACACGCGAACTGCTTCAATGCCTTCTTGGGCCAGGGCCTTTTGACGTAAGGTTTCTTTTTGCGACATGGTGCCCGTAAGCATCATCATATTTAGGCTATCGAAATAATTACTAGCCTTATCATGGAGTTGTTCACTAAGAACATCATTGATTAAGGTTTTTTGTTGATGGTATTGGTAAGCCGTAGAGGCAGCTAGAACGCAGCTGAAGACAGCAATTAACGCCAGTAAGAGCTTAAAAGTGATAGTTGAGCGCATAAATTTATAAGTGTAATTGGAACGAACTGCACAATATTAATGTGCACAAATGCGCACTGCGAACAACGAAATGAATGATTGTGACCCCACACATGTTGGGGATATGTAATTGTGATGTGAGTGCTGTGTAATCAAATGTTTGGCGCGTGACAGAAATACGGCGCTTTGGTGTGAGTGATAGCAAAGAGGCCAGGAACAAGCGGAAGTTTTTGCTACGCTTGTATGGGGTAACGCTTGTCTCTTGGCAGCGAATTCCTTAGTATTGCCTGTCTTTTTAAAGCCTGAGAATCAAGATGAAAACAGAATTATACAAAGAGTTTATGTTCGAAGCAGCACACCATTTGCCACACGTACCAGAAGGTCACAAGTGTGGTCGTTTGCACGGACACTCTTTCCTTGTTCGTCTTTATGTAGAAGGTGAAGTTGATCCACATACAGGTTGGGTAGTGGATTTTGCAGAGATCAAAGCTGCATTTAAACCAATTTACAATCGCTTAGACCATTACTACCTAAACGACATTGAAGGGTTAGAGAACCCGACTAGCGAAGTGTTAGCAAAATGGATTTGGCAGCAGCTTAAGCCAAGCTTACCACTGCTAAGTAAAGTAGAAATCAAAGAAACGTGCACAGCGGGTTGTATTTACAAAGGCGAATAAGTCACTTTCTGTTGAGCATTAAACAAAGGCAAGCGAGAAGCTTGCCTTTGTTGTATCTGAATGGCCCAATTTTGATTATGCTTCACCAGCTAGCTTAATGGGTGTCGTAGAATCCATTCTTTTTCATTATCACCCAATGTTGTTTCCTCTGTATTAATGAATCCGCACGCATCAAGAAAACTGATAGCGTATTGCTGACTTTGTGGGACAGTGGCGCAAAGAGAAGTGCTTTTAGGGTTAATGGTATACGCATAAAGGAACAGTTTACGCAATGCCTCACTCCCAACCCCTTGACGTTGGAAACGTTGATCAATCATCAAGTACTTAAGCTCCAGTTCGTATCGTTTAGCAAACGGCGCATGTTGGGAGAAACCTTTATCGATAACAAGATAGCCTACTAATAGGTCATCAGAATAAATCGTAAACAACGCCTCTGACTTACTACGTTTTTGATAAGCCATTTCAAACGGTGTAAAAAATCCTTTTTGCTCTTCTTGCACATCCAATTGCATCAAACTTGAAAAATCTTTCAGTTTGGTGGGTTTAATCGCAATCATCGCTCAATCACAAATTGGCGGCATACCTTTATGCCACCACGAGTTTTTATAGAGTATTAGATCTATTTTAAGTAACTAACCGAGTGAAGAAAAGCTAGCAATGAAGAGGGTAATAATAACCTTGGTGAATGTATGCGCCCAATGTTGTGAGTAAGTGAGCACTGTCTGCGGTTTCTACGCCTTCAACAATGACCGTGCAGCGATACGTATTACCCATAGCAATTAACTGACGCAAGGTTTCTATCTTTTTATCATCAGTTTTTAGGCCAATAACAAATTCTCGGTCGATTTTGAGATAGTCCGGATTCAGCTTGCTGATAAGCGCCACATTATTATTGCCGGTGCCAAAGTCATCAATACTGATTTTACAATCCAGAGCTTTTAGTTTCGCGACATTGCCATAAATCTCAGAGGTATAGTACATCGATGCATTTTCTGTGATTTCGATTGTCAGCAAACGGCAATCCCGATTAGATAGCTCTCTATATAGGATTGAAAAGTTACGCCCTCGCAGCAAAGAAGGACAAACGTTAATGCTGATAGGGATGGGCAACGCTTTTTGCTTGGTGTAGATGGAATCAATCACCAGTAAGGTATGAGTTAGCAGCAATCCATTGCGGATCAGTGTTTCAATAAACCGTTGCGTATTTTTTACCTTAAACCGGGAGAGGGCTTCGTAGTGCACAATCTTTTGTGCCGAAGTGTTATAAATCGGCTCCAGTTTTATTTTGAATTGTCGAATTGCGCACAAGTAAGCCATAAAGGCTTGTAGGGAGCGGTGACGCAGTATAATGAGAAAAAGTAAGCTCAGTAGAATGATACTTTGAAACGGTCCAGAGATGTAATACACCTCTTTATAGCCACTATTCTTTACGTGATAATTGAAAAAGCGTTCATTGGTGTTACCAATCTCTAACGACGTTCCGGTATTCGTTGATAGCTTCATACCGGAAAGAAAAAAACGTGAAATATGATTTTCAACATTGTCGGATAAGTTAATGTTTTTAACACGAACCAAAACAGTTGCGTTATTTAAGTCAAATGATTGGGTCGTGTAATTGTTATTGTTACTCCACTCTTCAAAGGCTTTTTTGCTGACAGGGACAACGGTTTCTGGAGTGACTAAGCATCGAATATTGAAACGATCTAGCATCATGCTCGATTCCACCAACTTCACATTATCAAATAGCGACTTCAGTTCGCTTTCATTAGCAAAGCAACTCCTGCGGGAAAGGCTCTCTGCAATTTCGAAGGCGTTATCCAGATAATTATGTTTAACGATGCTGTTTATCGTGTAGTAACAGATAGCAAAGAAAATGATCGCAGTGATCAACACAACCCACATCGCTTCTGAATAGATCTTTTTATTACGCAGGCAAATACGAAGTGCTTTTCGAAGACTATTGGTTGTGTATTGATTGATCTTCTGTTGATGTTCGATGCCATTCTGATGGTTGTTTTGCATAGTAAAAGGGATGAAGTATCCGGTCCGGTGAATGTTTTCGATAATGTTTTTGTTAGTGGTTAAGTGTTCTTCCGTGAGCTTGCGAAATTTCTTTCTTAGAGCGGCCACCGCGTTTTTAAAGCCATTTTCAGGCAGTGTCATTTTGTATTGTTGAGTGATTTTGCTTTCTATTAACCGCTGACTAATCGGCGTATTTAAACTGCCGTATGTGGCGATAGTTGACAGAATGGCGTACTCATTTGGGTTGACAGGAATGGAGTGGTGGAGTGACTGATTGAGCTCTAGAGATATTTCGTTTTCGGACAAGCAAACGCAGATTTGGTTTCCAATTTCAAACCTAATCATGTGTTGATGTGCTCCAAGTTTAATTTTTGGCTACGTTATCAATAAAGCTAGGGAAGAGATGTGATTTTTTACTGAGATATCCATAATATTTGGATATATTCAACGTTTTAGGTTTTTTTTACTTGTCCTGATAACGCATTTTCCTGGGTTTTTTAGGTATAAAAAAACCCGAGCACAGACTCGGGTTTTGATTGGTATTCAGAAAGGCGTGTTAGCAAATCACTTTGATTGCTAGACCACCTTGAGATGTTTCGCGGTATTTCGCGTTCATGTCTTTACCTGTTTCTAGCATGGTTTCGATAACCTTATCTAGAGAAACAGTTGGAGCTGAAGAGCGACGTAGTGCCATGCGAGTAGAGTTGATTGCTTTTACTGCCGCAATACCGTTACGCTCAATACATGGAACCTGAACCTGACCTGCAACTGGGTCACACGTTAGACCTAAGTTGTGCTCCATCGCGATTTCTGCTGCCATACACACTTGCTCTGGGCTACCACCCATAAGCTCAGCAAGGCCTGCTGCTGCCATAGAACATGCCACGCCAACTTCACCCTGACAGCCAACCTCAGCACCAGAGATAGACGCGTTGCGCTTGTAAAGACCACCGATTGCGCCAGAAGCCGCAAAGTAACGGATGTAATCTTTTTCAGTCACAGTTTGGATGAACTTATCGTAGTAAGCCAGTACCGCAGGGATGATGCCACACGCACCGTTAGTTGGTGCTGTAACAACGCGGCCACCTGCTGCGTTCTCTTCGTTTACTGCGAAAGCAAACATGTTTACCCAATCAACAACAGACATTGGGTCGTTTGTTGTCTTTTCTGAAGTAAGTAGCTGCTGGCGAAGTGCTGCTGCACGGCGAGGCACACGCAGTGGACCAGGCAAAATACCTTCTTCATTCATACCGCGATCCATACACTCGCGCATTGTGCGCCAGATGTTTGCGAAATAAGTACGAGTTTCTTCATCTGAATGAAGCGCATGCTCATTCTTCATGGTTAGTGCGCTGATGGACAATCCACTTTCGTGGCATTGGTTAACCAGTTCCTCTGCCGTTGTAAACGGGTAAGGTACTTTTACTGGGTTTTCAGCTTCTTTACCGAAATTTTCTTCATCAACGATGAAACCACCGCCGATAGAGTAGTAAGTTTTTGAGTACGCCTTTTCGTCATCAATCCAAGCGTGGATCTGCATGCCGTTTTCGTGTAGCTCTAGGTTTGTTTTGTGGAAGTTCATTCCACCTTCACGTGGGAACGATACTGTGTGACAGTGCATGCCAACAGGAAGGCGTTCAGTTTCTTCTACACGAGCGATAAAGCCCGGGATAGAATCGATATCAACTTTCTCAGGAGTGTTGCCTGCAAGACCCATGATGATAGCAATATCTGTGTGGTGACCTTTCCCTGTCAGTGATAGTGATCCATAAACGTCAACGGTGATTTTAGTGATGTCGCGCAGTTTTCCCATTGCACGAAGATCATCAATAAACTCTTTACCCGCTTTCATTGGGCCTACAGTGTGTGAGCTTGAAGGTCCAACACCGATTTTATAGATATCAAAAACACTAATCATATCGATTACCTCAGAAGAAAGCCTCCCAAGGGGAGTTGGGAGGCTTAATTTTATCGTTATATTTTTGGATTAATCATACTGCACTGGGCAGAGATGATTAAAGAGCGCCGTAGATTACAGAACTAATTGCAGCAAGACCACAGATTGCTGTGAAAATTTGCACAGGTGCTGAAGTTTTGTACTTAGCCATCGCAGGAACTTTTTGCATTGCGAAGATTGGCATCAAGAATAGGATTGCCGCAATCATCGGTGCACCCATTGTTTCAATCATACCTAGGATGCTTGGATTAACGATAGCAACGATCCAAGTTGTGATTACAATGAAGATTAGAGACATCTTCTCGATCTTGCTTACTGGTGATTTTGAACGAGATTTCACTAGACCAACTAGACCTTCGTGCGCACCTAAGAAGTGGCCAAAGTAGCTAGAGGTGATCGCTGCGAAAGCAACCAATGGACCCATGTAAGAGATCAGTGGAGATTCATGCACGTTTGCTAGGTAAGAAAGAACAGAGATGTTTTGCTCTTGCGCCGTTGCTAGTTGCTCTGGAGACAGAGAAAGTACAACAGAGAAAACGAAGAACATAACAAAGCCCATCAGCATCATTGCTGCGCCACCAGTGATAGCGTCAGTTTTCTTAACTGCGTCATCACCATATACACGACGTTGCTCTTTAGAGAACTGAGAAATGATTGGGCTGTGGTTGAAAGAGAACACAATAACAGGGATTGCTAGCCATACGATAGCTGGCATTGCACCCCAGTCAGGCGACACTTCCATCATTGAAGTGTTCCAACCAGGAATCAGGTATACAGACAGAGCTAGTAGGATGAACACGAGAGGGTAAACCATTGCTGAAGTTGCTTTCAGCATAAGCTCTTTACCGAATACTACGCCTGCTGTCATTGCAGCAATAAGTGCACCAGAAAGTAGCCAGCGAGGAATAGATTCCATGCCCATTTGGTTAACTAGGAAAGAGTCAACTGTGTTTGTGATACCAACACCGTAGATAAGTACGATTGGGTAGATAGCGAAGAAGTAAGCGAACGTAATAAGGTTTGCGCCAGTCTTACCAAAGTGCTCTTCTACTGTGTCGGTGATGTCCGCTTCAGGGTTTTTCGCAGAAAGAACGAAACGAGCTAAAGATTTGTGTGCGAACCAAGTCATTGGTGCTGCAATTAGGGCTAGGATTACTAATGGCCAAAAGCCACCTGCACCTGCTTTAATAGGAAGAAACAGTACACCTGCACCTACTGCCGTACCAAAAAGGGACAGACACCAGGTAAAGTCTTTGTAAGAAAACTTACTAGACGATTGTGCGGTAGAAACCGCAGAAGTAGTTGTATTCATTTTTTAGTTACTCATTTTGGGAACAGGAAATAAGTCGGGAGTAATTTTGCAAGATTTTACACTAGGAAAATTAGATCTAAATCATTTATTGCTTACGCTTATTGAATGATATGTCAAAAACCTGCTTTTTATCACGAAAATGATGTGCTACTCGTGATTTCTGCTAATGAGTAAAATTAGAAAAACTTATCAATAGGGCTGTTTGTATAAATTTATTTCACCGCAAGCGTTTGCGGTGAAAATGGAAAATTAATCTAATGTGAATGAATGTTTATGAAGCAACGTTTTATTAATATTGATGCGCATAATGATCGCGCCTATAAAAGCACCGATATCAACAACTGTTTAATGTGAAATAATATGTTTTTGCATTGATTCGATAATTTGTGCCGTCATGCCCCAGATGAAATGCTGTCTATATGGGATAGCAAATACACGATGACTGCTTCTTTTTAGGTCAAATTTGGTGCTATACAATTTTTTGGGGTTCAGAATATGGTTGGCAGGAACCTCAAAAACTGACTCTACTTCATTTGGGTCAATATGCGTTTTATATTCCGGAGAAACAAAAGCCAAAAAAGGTGTCACATTAAATTGACTAATCGTTGGTAGTGTAGGCAGTTGACCAAACACATGAATATGCTCATCTTCTATCCCAACTTCTTCTTTGGTTTCCCTTAAAGCTGTATTCACGAGCTGAATATCTTCCTGCTCATATTTGCCACCGGGAAAGCTGATTTGTCCCGGATGATGGCGTAAGTGGGCTGCACGCTTAGTCAGAATGACTTGTAACCCGTCATCGCGTTCCACAAAACCGATTAAGACTGCCGCATCTCTCAGGGACTTTTCTTTCATCCATTTCAGTCGTGCAAGGGACTCTTTGTGGTAGCCCGTTGGAAGCCGAAATTGAAAGTTCTGTAGTAAATGAGTTTTGTCGATAACCAAACTGAGTCCTTATTTATCGTGCCTAACCATTATTTATTATACTCAAAGACGGCAAAGCGTATGGCGTTATCGTTACTGGTTACCAAATAAAACATTCGCATTAAAGCACTCGCCAGCACTTTCCCTCTTTGTGTTGTGTGTCTCACTCTGCTTGAACATATTAATTTGAAACTTATAAGGTTATACACCATTCTTTATTTTAGGACGTCACTATAGGGCAAGTATTGGCCAATGAAAGGGATTATTTTCACCGAGTTCATGGAGTTAGTAGAAGAGAAATTCGGCCTTGATGTGTTAGACCAAGTTCTCGATCTTTCTAACGATGAAGGTGTTTACACCGCTGTTGGTAGTTACGATCACAAAGACTTGGTTAAGTTGATCGTGAATCTCAGTAAAGTATCTGGTGTTCCCCCCGAGCAACTGCAAGAAGTGTTTGGAGAGTGCGTCTTTTTGAATTTACTTCGCTCCATTCCTAGTCACGCCAGTTTGCAACAGTGTGAAACGACGTTTCAATTTGTTCGCCATGTTGAAGACTTTATTCATGTCGAAGTTAAGAAGCTCTATCCTGATGCTAACCCTCCGCAATTTGATTTCATTAGTGAAAACCAATCCCAATTGGTATTTGACTACCACAGCGCAAGATGTATGTCTCACGTATGCTTAGGATTGATAAAAGGTTGTGCTGCACATTTTGGTGAGGTAGTTCATATCAAACATCAAAACCAGTCAGAAGATGGCAGCAAAGTACGTTTTTGGTTAGAGGCTCAATAAGAACGATATGACGGGAAGTTCCTCATTAGAAAGGAAACTCAAACGAGAAGTTGCATCAAGAAAAGCAGCTGAGCAGCTGTTGGAACAGAAAAGCTTAGAGTTATATGAATCCAACCAGCAACTCAGTGTTGCATTGAAAAAGCTGGAGCTGAAATCTAAAAAGGATCTGCGTAAGTTTGAGTTTGAAGAGCAAATTGATGCCACGTTGATTAAGTTCGGTCGTACTTTTTTATCGAGCACGTTCGATGAAGCAATGATAGCGAGCTTTATTGAGCAGCTCACTTCTAACTCGATCATTTCTGCGGCTTACTTGTTTCTTGACGCTACAAAGCTGAGCTCATTGCGTCGTCATCACTTTGGTCACTTACAGCTTCGTCATAACAACGAGATTTTAACTTCTCCTAATTGGCAGGGAGAGAATTTGCATTTGCCAGTTATCATTGATGGGGAAACGGTTGGGGAGTTGATTTTCTCTGTGTTGCAAGATCAAATCGATCAGTCTTTTATTTCCAAACAGATGGAGCTCGTGTCTGACTTAGTTCATGGTGTTATTGGTCGACACTTAAGTTTAGAGCGAGAGGTCGAGCTGAGAAAGCGGGCTGAGGAATCAGAAAAAGCGACGAAGGAGTTTGTCGCCATGATTAACCATGAGCTGCGAACTCCTCTCAATGGCGTATTGGGTAGTGCGGAGTTATTGAGTCGAACCCAATTAGAAGAAGAGCAGCGTCAATACTTGAGCAATTTGACTCAATCAGGGGACTTACTGAGAGTTATCATTAATGATCTTCTTGATTTCAGTAAGATGAATGCCGGTATGATGGAAATCATACATAAAGTTTTTGCCTGGGAGGAGCTTGAAAAAGCCATCATGGGTGTATTTGCAGCTAAGGCTGCGGAAAAACGCATCCATTTCTCTATCGACAAAAAGCTGGGGATCCCTGAATTTTTAGTCGGTGACTTAGAGCGCATTACACAAATTTTGGTTAACTTGGTGGGAAACGCGATTAAGTTTACTCACTTGGGTGGTGTCGTGTTACGGGTGGAATGGCTTAACGGCACGGCTTATTTTGAGGTTGAAGACACTGGTATTGGCATCCCAATAAAAGCACAGCCGTCACTCTTTGATCCATTTGTCCAAGTTGATCGCTCGGCGAAACGCAGCTTTGAAGGCTCAGGTTTAGGTCTCGCGATTTGTAAAAACCTCGTGGATTTGATGCAAGGTCAAATTAGCTTTGAGAGTGAAGAGCGCAAAGGGACAACTTTTAAAGTTGCTATTCCTCTTGAGGAAGGGCAAGCACAAGGCACAGCAGAGGGGGAATTGGTCACCATAGAGCGAAGCGATTTAGCAGGACGCTCAATATTAGTGGTTGATGACATCAGAATGAATCAAGTCATTGTTACTCAAATGCTGAAAAAACTCGACATTACACCTGATTTAAAAGCCAACGGAAAAGAAGCATTAGAAGCGGTGAAAAGTAAAGACTACGAACTGATATTCATGGACTGCCGAATGCCTGAAATGGATGGTTATGAGGCGACGATGTATCTGAGAGAGCGTGGCTTTACTCATCCTATTATTGCATTAACCGCTGGCACTACCATCGAAGAGCGTCAAAAGTGCATTGATTCAGGCATGGACGACATCCTCACTAAGCCGTACACAGCAACCGATATCGAACAGATTATGTGTAAGTGGCTTGAGCAGTAGACGCTGCCTCTTAAAAAGTATGTTTGTTGGCCAACGGCTAAAAGCTAAAGTACATGCAAATAAAACACACAAAAAAACGCACCACACCGGATAATGCCGATCATTTAACGATGTTTTTTGGGTCATTCTAGCGAGCCTTGGCGAGACTAAGAATCTAGTAGCAGCACGATGAGCGGGTAATGAAACAAATTTGACCACAAAGTGCTTGAATAGAAGAACCTGTATCACGCTCCTTCGTCGTTGTGCAGGGTGATGAGATACAGAAATATGCCACTCGCTGTTAAACGAGCGGCATTGTCCGCTTTTGAAACCTACGATTGCAGCGCTGGCAAAATCTTTGAAAGCTTATCCAACGTTTCTTGATACTCAGAGGCGCAATCGCTATCTGCCACGACGCCGCCGCCAGCCCAAGCGTAAAGTTTGTTTTTTTCCGCGACAAGAGTTCGGATGGTAATGCTGGTGTCCATACGACCATGGCGTGAAATATAGCCAATACTGCCGCAATACGCGCTGCGTCGATGCGGCTCCAGTTCTTCAATGATCTGCATTGCGCGAACTTTAGGAGCGCCCGTAATTGAACCGCCTGGAAAACACGCTCGCAGCAAATCCGCAGGAGCGTATTGTTCATCCAAACTTGCACGAATGGTGCTCACCAAATGATGCACGGCAGGGAAGCTTTCAATATCGAACAACTTTGGCACGTGAACGCTACCCGGTGATGCAACCCGACCAATATCATTACGCAGCAAATCGACAATCATCAGGTTTTCTGCCTGATCTTTTTCCGCTGTCTGCAAGTCATGGGCATTAGCGTTATCTTGCTTTGGATCTTCGCTGCGTGGGCGAGTACCTTTGATTGGTTTTGTTTCAATGACGCGATCTTTGAGCTCTAAAAAGCGCTCTGGAGAGATACTCAAAATCGAAGACTCAGGCATACGGATAAACGCTGAGAATGGCGCTTGGTTGGCGGACTCCAATTTCAGATACGCTTGCCACTCGCTGCCTTGATACGGTGCGTTAAAGCGCTGCGCCAAATTGATCTGATAACAGTCACCGTTCAACAAGTATTCTTGCACCTGGTCAAAGCGAGTGGCGTAGCTCTCTTTCGTCATGTTTGACTGCCAAGCACCAGACAAAGCGAAGTCAACGGTTTGTTCTGCTTTTTGCTCGTTTAACCACTGCCAAGCTTGCTCGATATTCTGACCAACTAAGCATGCTTTTTTTAGCTGGTGGTCAACAACAACGGCCCATTCATACAGACCTACCGCCATATCCGGCGTGTTGAGGTCCTTTTCTGCCACTTCTGGCATCGTTTCTACGCGGCGACCTAAATCGTAACTGAAGTAACCGAGCGCACCGCCGACAAAAGGCAAATCCAATTCTTTATTTAACTCTACGTGAGGAAGCCACTGTTCTTGCAACTGATGAAGCAGCGTGAATGGGTCATCTTGAGTTGAATAGGCATTCGATGGCGTTTCAACTTGTGTGTTGTCGGCAGTGGTTTCTAACGTTGCAATTGGGTTGGCAACCAATACATCGAAGCGGCTATCGATATGCGTTTTTGATGCAGAACGCAGCAACATCGCCCAAGGCTGGTGTTGAATGCGAGAAAAAAGGTGAAGAGCAAACTCTGGTGCGTATTCCAACGCTTTAAAATCAATGAATTGATTGTCCATGTTGTTCATTTGTGTAATTTGTGACAAAGAGATCGTTCACTGCATGGCATGTCATGGGCAGCAAGAGTATCATATTCCTCTGTGTAGCCAAACTCCCTCTATTCATAGGGTTTTGAGATGGTTTACAAGTAGGCAACTTCAGCATTTCGTGTGTCGATATCAGCCGTTCGACAATTGTTTATAAAAAACGAAGCTCAAAAGAGCAATAAGCTTAACAAACACGATTGAAGCCAAGCCAATAATGGAAGCATAACTATAACGAGGCATGTAATGACGGTAATACGCAAGCAGGATGTGATCAGCAGTGTCGCTGATGCGCTACAGTATATTTCTTACTACCACCCGCTAGACTTTGTTCAAGCTCTTGAAAAAGCCTATCACCGCGAAGAGAGTCAAGCCGCGAAAGACGCGATTGCTCAGATCCTAATTAACTCCCGAATGTCCGCAGAAGGTCACCGTCCAATTTGTCAGGATACTGGTATTGTGACGTGTTTCGTCAACATCGGTATGGGCGTGCAATGGGATTCGACCGACATGACGGTTCAGCAGATGGTAGATGAAGGTGTTCGACAAGCGTACACGAACCCTGATAACCCGTTGCGTGCGTCAGTACTTATGGACCCTGCTGGTAAACGTATTAATACCAAAGACAACACGCCTGCCGTCGTACATATCAACATGGTTCCGGGCGATAAAGTTGAAATTCAGATCGCTGCGAAGGGCGGCGGTAGCGAAAACAAAACTAAGATGGTGATGCTAAACCCATCTGACGATATTGCTGAGTGGGTAGAAAAAACGCTACCAACAATGGGGGCGGGCTGGTGTCCTCCTGGCATGCTTGGCATTGGTATCGGCGGTACGGCTGAAAAAGCAGCGGTATTGGCAAAAGAATCTCTAATGGAACACATCGATATTCAAGAGCTTATTGACCGTGGCCCACAAAACGCAGAAGAAGAGCTTCGTTTGGATATCTTCAATCGCGTGAACAAACTTGGTATCGGTGCGCAAGGTCTTGGCGGTTTGACGACTGTTGTCGACGTTAAAATCAAAACTGCGCCAACGCACGCGGCTTCTAAGCCTGTTTGTTTGATCCCGAACTGTGCGGCGACTCGTCACGTGCACTTCACGCTTGATGGTAGCGGCCCAGCAGAGCTAACACCACCTAAACTAGAAGATTGGCCAGACATCACTTGGGAAGCGGGCGAAAATACGCGTCGCGTAAACTTAGATACAATTACTAAAGAAGAAGTACAAGAGTGGAAGACAGGCGAAACGGTTCTTCTATCAGGTAAAATTCTGACTGGTCGTGATGCTGCGCATAAACGTATTCAAGGCATGCTAGATAATGGCGAAGGTCTGCCTGAAGGCGTAGATCTAAACGGTAAGTTCATTTACTACGTAGGCCCTGTTGATGCAGTTGGTGATGAAGTCGTTGGTCCTGCTGGCCCAACAACATCTACGCGTATGGATAAATTCACCGACATGATGCTAGAAAAGACCGGCATCATGGGCATGATCGGTAAAGCTGAGCGTGGCCCTGCAACGGTTGAATCTATCAAGAACCACAAAGCGGTTTACCTAATGGCTGTCGGTGGCGCTGCGTACTTGGTGGCGAAAGCGATCAAGAAAGCTCGCGTTGTCGCATTTGAAGATTTAGGTATGGAAGCGATTTACGAATTTGAAGTTGAAGATATGCCAGTAACAGTGGCTGTCGACTCAAATGGTGTTAACGCGCACCAAATTGGTCCAGACACTTGGAAAGTGAAAATTCAAGAGATGGAAGCATAAGGCAAAGGGCAATCTTGCTGCGTCTCAGTAGAGAGAATGTGACAAGGTGCTGATTTACCTAGCAAACAATTGACAAAAGTGCAGCGAAACCTGCACTTTTTGTCTATATAATTAAGGATATAAACCTTTAGGCATAGCAATCAAACGTTATGCGAACAATAATTAGGAGACGGCATGCCTCGTTTTATTCAGATTCTACAAATTATTCTTGCTGTAGTGATAGGTGGCTTTGTTGGCTATGACTTGATTCTTCACGGTATCAGCATCTTTGATGAAAAGTACGTGACCATCACATGTGTGTTGTGGTTGATTTTGGAAATCGCTCTATTTGTTATCTATAAGTTAATCGAAGACGACTAGGCTTAAAGAAAGCGGGTTCCTGTTTAACATAGTAATCAGCGCATATAGAGTTACTAATGCTGTAGATTAAGTAAGCCTCTGAACCACTCAGGGGCTTTTCTTTTTTAACACAGCATTAAGCCGGATGTTTTGTTCATCTTTTATTAAGGTATATAAAGTTAAACTCATAGAATTCGGGATAGAACAGTATTCATAGATCGAAATTCGAAGTCGCTGACAACGTTGTTTTAAAGTGGAGTAAGATAAAGAAGCGTAATGAAGAGAATAAAGAAAGAAGTTAATGACTTTATCAACAGAGGTATGGACTCTAATGTTCGAATTGCTGTCACCGGACTTTCTCGTGCCGGTAAGACGGCATTCATCACGTCATTAGTGAATCAGCTTCTTCATACTGCAACCCATGACAATTTGCCTCTTTTGACTGCGGCTAGAGATAAGCGCCTTATTGGGGCGAAGCGTGAGCCTCAATCGAATATGATGGTGCCAAGCTTTGCTTACGATGAGGCGATGAGCCAAATTCATGCCACTCCACCTCAGTGGCCAGTACCGACACGTGATGTGAGTGAGATTCGCTTAGCGCTCAAGTACAAACCAAATAAAACTACGAAAAAGCTGTTGAGTAAAACCGCAATTTTAAATGTTGATATTATCGACTATCCAGGAGAGTGGTTGCTCGACCTGCCTTTATTGGACATGGACTTTGCAACGTGGTCGCAAACTCAGTTTGATGCACTTAAAGGCCAGCGTGGCGATTTAGCCAAAGCTTGGCTTTCTGAACTGGAGAAAGTGGATCTCTTTGCAGAAGTGAATGAGAAACTACTTGAGAAAGTTGCACACACATACACAGAGTACCTTCATTCTTGTAAAGACTCTGGCCTTCATTGGGTTCAGCCTGGCCGCTTTGTATTACCTGGTGAGCTAGCAGGCGCGCCGGTGCTACAGTTTTTTCCGTGTCGTGCTGATTCGGAAAGCAAAGCGCCCAAGGGCAGTAACTTAGCGATGCTAGAAGCCCGTTTTCAGGAATACCAACAGAAAGTAGTGAAAGCGTTTTATAAGCATCATTTTGCGACCTTCGATCGCCAGATTGTACTGGTGGATTGTTTGCAGCCTCTCAATGCCGGTGATGAAGCGTTTTACGACATGCGCCAAGCGCTAGAACAGATCATGCATAGCTTCCGCTATGGTCGTAGTAGCTTTTTGCGTCGTTTGTTCTCACCAAAAATCGACAAAGTGTTGTTTGCTGCTACAAAAGCGGATCATATCACGCCCGATCAGCACCCCAATTTGGTGTCTCTGCTCCAACAAATGGTGCATCCAGCGTGGCAAACGGCAGCCTACGAGAATATTGAGATGAGCTGCATGAGTATCGCTTCCATCCAAGCAACCACGACGGGGTTTATTTCCTCTGGAGATAAGACCATCCCGGCGTTACAAGGAACAACATTGGGTGGTGAGCCGATGACTATGTTTCCCGGAGAGGTGCCGAAAAAGCTACCAAATGCAGCGTATTGGCAAAACAACGGGTTTGATTTTACGTCGTTTCGTCCGATGCCCTCACCGAATGATGAGCCAATGAAGCACATACGCTTAGACAAAGCATTGGATTACCTGATTGGAGATAAATTGAAATGAGTGAGTTGAAGCAAAAACAAGTTTTCTCTGAAAAGGTAATGGAAAAAGAGCAGCAATCGAATCAACCGGAGTTGACGGCGCAGCAAACATTCGGCGAAAAAGAAACATTTGTACCTGTTGAAGTTAAAGAAGCGCACCAGGAGACCGAACAGGAATTGCAACTCGAGCATGTCATTCGTCCAAAATCGGGCAGAAAATGGCTCGTGACTGGCGTATTTGCAACTTTTGCTGGTTTGGTTGGCTGGCAAGCGGTGGACTCGGTTATAACCGCAATTCAGGCTTCTGATTGGCTGGCCTTAAGCTGGACGGGGTTTATTGCTGCGATCGCTTCGCTTGGTTTAGGAGCTATGGGTAAAGAGCTTTGGAAACTGCGAAAACTACGAAATCATTTTAGTGTTCAAGAAGAAGCAGAAGCACTTGTTAATAGTGAGAGCGTTGGGAAAGGGGAAGACTTTTGCGAAACCGTAGCAGAACAAAGTGGTGTGATGGCAGAGAATCCGGGCTTTGATCGTTGGCAGAACAGTATCAACCCTGCTCATAGTGACGCTGAAATTCTTGATATGTATGACTCGATGGTGGTGAGCCAACAAGACAAGTTGGCAACGAAAATCGTATCACAGCACGCAACCGAGTGTGCGGCCCTAGTCGCCGTGAGCCCTCTGGCTGCCGCTGATATGTTGCTGGTGGCTTGGCGAAATTTCAAAATGATCGACAACCTCTCCAAGGTATATGGGGTAGAGCTAGGTTATGCATCTCGCATCAAGTTACTAAGAGCGGTATTTGTCAATATGGCGGCGGCTGGTGCCAGTGAGCTCGCTATTGATGCCAGTATGGATTTGATGTCGATGGATCTTGCTGGCAAAGTTTCTGCTCGTGCGGGGCAGGGACTAGGTGTTGGTATTCTAACGGCACGTTTGGGCTTGAAAGCGATGACCTTATTGCGTCCACTACCCTGGTATCCTGACCGTCAGGTTAAGTTGGGCACCATACGCAAGGCAGTGGCGGCGAAAGTTGCATCAATTACGATGAAACCGTAACGAATATCAACTTTGATGGATAGGATTGCTTGACGCCATTCCAAGCATGATAGAAACTACTGTCAACTTTTCCTGACAGTTGTGAATTGGGATATTTTAAGTGCGTCTTGAAGTCTTATGTGAAGATCGACTCGGCTTGACCCGAGAACTGCTCGATATTTTAGCGTCTAAAAGCATCGACTTGCGTGGTATCGAAATCGATATTAGCGGTATTATCTATTTGAATTGCCCAGATATTGATTTTGATACGTTTAGTGAGCTGATGGCTGAAATCCGCCGTATTCCGGGGGTGAAAGACGTACGTAAAATCCAGTTTATGCCGATGGAGCGCCACAATACGGAGCTGCTCTCGTTAGTTGATAACTTGCCCGATCCGGTTTTTGCCATTGATCTTAAAGGTGCCGTAGACATGGCAAACATGTCTGCACTTTCATTGCTTGGCCTTCACAAGCAAGAAGTGATTGGTACTCAAATCGGTGCTTTGTTACCAAGTGTTCGTTTCTCTCGTTGGTCTGAAGGTGTTAATGGTCGAACGCGGGAAAACCTTGTGATTGATGGCTTGGACTATGTTCTAGAGTTGATGCCCGTTTATATCCGAGACGAAGCGCAAAACTCGACTCTAGCGAGTACTCTAATGACGATTCGCTCTAGTCAGCAAGTTGCCAGAATTGAAGAAGCACTACCGCTGCATAATCCTCTGGGTTTTGAGCACTTTGTTGGTATATCGAACCGTCATAAAGCACTAATGAACCAAGCTAAAAAGCTGTCTGTGCTTGACCAACCATTGTTGATTGAGGGCGAAACGGGGACTGGTAAAGAAATGCTTGCTAAAGCTTGCCACAGCCGTTCTAGCCGCGCGAGCAAGCCATTCCTAGTTTTGAGTTGTGCTTCGATGCCTGACGATGTAGCAGAAACCGAACTTTTTGGTCATGCGCCGGGTTCATTCAATCATGAACAAGGCCACAAAGGCATCTTTGAGCAAGCAAATGGCGGCACGGTATTTCTTGATGAAATCGGTGAAATGAGTTCGCACCTTCAAATCAAGCTGTTACGTTTTCTACAGGATGGTAATTTCCGTCGTGTCGGTGCAGAAGATGAGATGCATGTCGATGTTCGTATCATCGCTTCAACAAAACATAACCTTGCCGAGCTTTCTGAAGCAGGAATGTTCCGTGAAGATTTGTATTATCGTCTCAACGTACTTACGCTCAGCATTCCTCCGTTACGTAAGCGCTCAAACGACGTTGCACCATTGCTTGAGTTGTTTGTGGCGAAACATGCTCAACAGCTTGGGATTGATAAGCCAGAGTTTGATGATGGTCTAGTTGATGCCCTTGCAAATTATCAGTGGCCAGGAAACATGCGCCAGCTGGATAACATGGTTCTTCGAGCGCTCACGGAAATGGATGGTGATATACTAAACGCGGATCACTTCAATTTACCTCAGCCTCAGTCAGTCGGCGCTGGTAGTGCAACGCTTAACATCGACGGTTCTTTGGATGAGATCATGCGTGATTATGAATCTCAAGTTCTGGAACGTTTGTATCAGTCATTCCCATCAAGCCGCAAGCTTGCTAAGCGCTTGAATGTATCGCATACCTCAATCGCTAATAAACTGCGTGATTACGGTATACGTAAGAATTAATCGAATTGAACGAAAAGACGGAATTAATCATTTGTAATGGAAGATAACAGCTCATCTATCGCCGTTCATAAGTTGGACGGTGACTTGCTTCTTCGTACCGCTGAAATCGGTGACGCAGATATGATTGCCGAATATTTTCAAGCCAACCGAGAATACCTGAAACCGTTTGAACCGAAACGTGAAGAGGCTTTTTTCTCAGTGAACGGTTGGTTGCAAAAGCTTATCAAGCTCAATGAGCTGCATCGAATGGGATTGGGGTATTATTGCCTTTTAGTCAGAGCCTCTTCGGGTGAAATGCTAGGTACGATATCCTTTAGTAGTTTGAGTCGTTTTCCTTTTTATTCTTGTAACGTCGGATATTCTCTCGCTGAAAAAGCGCAAGGGCATGGTTATATGCGTCGTGGATTAACCATGGCTTGCGACTACATGTTTAACGTTCAGAAACTGCATCGTATTCAAGCTGGCTACATGCCTCACAATAAACGCAGTGAATCTGTGCTAGAGCATGTAGGGTTCAACCGAGAAGGGTATGCAAAAGATTACCTTTTGATTAATGGTGAGTGGCAAGACCACGTTCTAACGTCGCTTATTAATCCGAATTGGCAGCCAGAAGGGCGATAGTATGGAACGATTGGAAAAGCAGTTAGCACTTGTAATCGAGCTCGATAAACTCAAAAGCATTTTGCGCCGAACTCGAGTTAAAAGTGCTGAAGGGCGCCTCGAAAATAGTGGTGAGCATAGTTGGCATGTCGCACTGATGGCAATATTGATGGAAGAGCATGCGAATGCACCTGTTGATATTTGCCGAGTGATGAAAATGTTATTGATACATGACGTAGTAGAGATCGACGCGGGCGATACCTTTGTTTATGATACTGCTGCGTCTCAAGAGCAAGCAGAAAAAGAAATCAGAGCCGCAGAGCGCTTGTTTGGTATGTTACCCAGCGATCAGGAGCAAGAGCTATTGGCGCTTTGGCATGAATTTGAAGCCGCGCAGACCGATGATGCTAAGTATGCAAAAGCACTCGATCGGTTAATTCCAATGCTCTTGAACTACCATAATAATGGTCAGAGTTGGAAGGAACATGGTGTCTCACGCGAACAAGCACTTACCATTAATAAACGAATTGAATTTGGCTCTGTTACCTTATGGGACAAAGCGAAAGAGTTGATTGAAGAAGCCACAGAGAAAGGTTGGCTGAAATCGTAATAAAGGAGACTGAATGTCTTATTTGCCTTTGGACGAATACCAAAGAAAATGGATTTTTACGCATCAGTCGATGCCTGTGCCAGAAGAAGATTTGGCTTTTATTAAGCCGATGAGCCAAGCCCGCTCAGCACAATTTTGGAAAGAAAATATCAGTGCTCAAAGCCCTGATATGGATAGACTTAGTTCCCAAGACTGGCCAATGAATGAGGCGAATTGGTCTGAAACTGTGGATTGGATGGCTGCGTGGGAGTCGGACGATCCTGACATGCCAGTGGAAGCTGAGGCACATATCGATTGGCAAGACGATGTAACCGTTTACTTTTGCTACGAGAAGTACAATGTCATCGAAACGAAATGGTCTATTTTTAAAAAGCACTGGAAGAACTTTCTCTTTTATGACGATGGTCCGATACTAATAGGACGTCGCCGTTCGCAAGCACTTTGGTTTGATTCAAAAGGCAATGTGAAACTCGGTGTTCGTCAATAAAGAGTTATAAAACAAAGCCACCTTTCGAGGTGGCTTTGTTTTTCTAAAGGCTGGATAATGGACTCAACACACCACCAGCCCCGCGCTCGATAACGTGAGTATAGATTTGCGTGGTTTTTACATCAGTATGCCCTAATTGTTCCTGAACAGTTCTAATGTCTGCGCCAGATTCCAATAAATGCGTGGCAAAACTGTGTCTTAGTGTGTGGCAAGTTACAGTTTTCTCAATGCTTGCGTCGCTTGCCGCGCGCTTTACAGCTCTTTGTATTGCGCTTTCATTGATATGATGCCTTCTGAGTTCACCAGTGTCTCGATCTGCGCTTAACTTTGTTGATGGAAACAAAAAGTGCCAGTTAAAATCTAGCTCCGCTTTTGGGTATTTACGTCGTAAACCTTCAGAGATATATACGCCCGCATAACCAGGCATGTGCCTATCTTTAAAGTAGTAGTTTCTTGCTAAATTAACTTGAGCTTTGAGTGGTTCATGTAGTTCTTTGGCTAATGTGACTGTACGATTTTTACCTCCTTTTCCTTGCCAAACGCGAACTGCACCATAATCATAATCGATGTCTTGAACTCTTAAGCGTAAACATTCCATAACTCGAAGCCCGGAGCCGTAAAGTAGCTGAATATGGAGTCTATACCTCGGGTCGATATGCTGAACGAATCTTCGGATCTCCTCCCTGGTTAACACAACGGGAAGTTTCTTTTCGGTCAAGGATTTCTGAAATCTCATATCAAGTGATAGTGGGGTTTTAAAATAATCACGATATAAAAATGATATTGAGTTCAGCGCCAAAGCTTGCGTTTTTACCGCAACTTTTTCTTCTACCGCTAAGTAACTCAGAAATTGAATGACATCATCTTCTGCTAGTGTTGATGGGTGGGCGAGCTGGTGAAAAGTGATAAAACGTTTTATCCAAAAAAGATAACTTTCGATAGTTTTATTCGCATAATGACGAGTAAGCATGTGCTCTTTTACACTAAGTAAAAACTGACTTTTCATGATAAATTAACCTGTTTATTTATACAGCTCCGTTAATGTATCACCACTTTTGAAATTAGCGTGCTGTGCGCCGCCTAATTGCGCGCGCCACCACACATATTCATACTGTTTTTCTATTTGTTTCATGCATATAAGTGCTACGATTGATAGCGCTTTTGATAAGAAAGAAGGCGGTAGCCTGCCAGAAAAACGGCAAATCGCCGTATAGAAAGCGTTAGCCCTTGTCGCACAAATTTAAATTTTAGATAAAGCTAGGTATTAATGGATATAGATTTAACTTCGTTGTTTGCAGGTATCAGCATAACGGCAATAGGTGGGTGGTTTGCTTCGTTTTTGTCCCTACGAAAGGAAGAGAGAGCTGTTCATATTGAGCAAGTGACAAAAGAACGGACTAAGTGGCGTCAAGAAATGCGGGTATTAACTCAAGAAGTAGCAGAGCTATTTAGTGCAGATTTAATTCCGGCAGATGATAAAATCCAAAAGTTAAGAGCACGTCTTTCTACATCAATTAACCCGAATTGTGATTACGATAAACACTTATTGGTGTTGTTTGATCAACTGACTCACAAAGGTTCTATGGCTGACTTTTCAAATGCTATGTCGTTCTTGCTTAAGCATGATTGGGAGAGAGTTAAGTGGGAGTGTATGCCAATCTACGTCAAACCATTTAAGCGTTTCACCAAGAAACAGACAGAGTGGCGCTCTCCTAATTTCCGCCCTCTAGGCACCAAGTAAGATCAGGGCTAACAAACAATTTAAGAGTGATTCAGCACGCTTGGCAATTTTGGTTTGGGTCAAGTTTAGTGTCTATGGCGTCCAATTTGAGTATTGTGGTAGCGTGCTTCACACCTTAATTGGGCGTTAGGCATCAATGAGGCGTAAATGGAAATAGTTTTAGCGATTGCAACTTTACTCGGTGGGGTTACCGCTGTTTGGTTTTTCTGGGATAAGGCTCGAGAGTTCACTCTTGGAACCAGCAAGGTAAATACCCATGACTTAGAGTTATTCGAACAATATAAAGGGATGTTTGTTACGACGGGAGCTGCCGAATTTTATAGACAACATGACTTTTTGGCACAGTTCTCTGAAGATTATTGGCGACCTTTATCTAGTTATGTAGATAATTGGTATAAACCCGATTTTGAGTTCTCCAATAGTAAGCTTCAAAAGCAGCACAAGACGCTTTACGAAGCAGCAGAAAAATTAGGGATAGCTATTGCTGGCAACACGGTAACAATAGCACCAACCTACAAAATGCGTTCAGTACGACCGGATAACCTAGCATTTGGACCAATACCAGATCACATAAAAGAAGAAGCAAAAGAGATTAACGGTTTAGTTCCAGCATTTATAAAAGCTCATGATGACTTCGTTAAACTAGGTAATCGTGAATTGTACTAAAAATGCCTAACAAAGCATTTAAGAGTGATTCCCAACGCTTGGCATTTTTCATTCCAACGTTGGGTTTTGTGTTTACGGTGGTATGGTCGAGTTTCGTGGTCGCGTTGCTCACACCTTAATGCGGCGTTATGACTTTCAAGGGAATTTATGAAAAGCACATTACTTGAAGAGCTTGTAGGTGCAGTTGAACACACAGCATCACTATCTAAAGATTGGTTTATTCAAAACTCAAGCGGTATTGACAGAACGGTATTCTTTGAACGAAATGGCTTGGGTGATAATGGGACTGGTGCTGTTTATGCGTATTTTGACACAGAGGGCACTTGTTTATATGTAGGTCAGACTGGTCGAAGAGTGAAAGCGAGGCTACACGACAAAACTTCCCCTCATAAAGATAAAGGTTGGTGGGAACAGTGGTCGGAAATGCGTTTTGTTCAAGAGCCAGAGGAAAGTAGTAGGTTATTGCTCGAAACGCTTTTAATTCAAGCCTATAAACCTAGCCACAATTCAAAGCCTAAACCAATTGATCTCCCTCTTTGGCTACAGTCATAACAAACTGTTTAAGA
>NZ_JAHGAP010000032.1:0-99669 GCF_030248655.1 Vibrio sp. D431a
GATAACTCGTTTCCGCTCGACTTGCATGTGTTAGGCCTGCCGCCAGCGTTCAATCTGAGCCATGATCAAACTCTTCAATTTAAGATTTTGTTCGGCTCAATGAATACTGAACATTCCTTTCGCTAATAAATAGCAGAAGTAATGTTTGAATTGACTGTGCTCTTATTGGTTTTTACTTTTGAAAAAGTAAAACAAAACAGCTCAAGGCTGCTTCCCAATTCGAATGGTCACTTCGTTTCATTGAAACCTAATTTGATACCGCTTTCTGTTAAGAAAGAAATATCTAATTGGATTATCATCAACGAGTGCCCACACAGATTGATAGGTCTATATTTTTAAAGAGCTTGCTTTGCGAGAAGTTTTTCTCTCAAAGCGGAGGTGCATTCTAGCGATTTAGTCGTTAGTGTCAAACACTTTTTTAAACTAATTTTTTGTAGAAGCTTTTTACCTCTTCGACCCTGCTGAAGCCTTGTGACGTCTGCCGTGTCGATGGATGCGCATTATAGGGAGAAGATTTTCTTTGGCAATACTAAAAATGCATTTTTTCTAAAAAAACATGCCAAATGGATACTTTCCATCCAACCCTAAAATTACCCAGAAATAACACTCAGGATTTATACAATTTACCCACAAAAAGCTGTGGATAACTACTCATCACTATCAAAGAAATAAGAAATACGCGAACGCGGATTTAGATACTCTTTTACTTTATCCGGTAATTTTGACGGATGAATCGCGTTAACTATCTTTATATCTTTTGAGGCAAGATCAATGATTGGCGCTTGCGTCCTTGGTACTGATGGATCGTAAACCAAGACATTCGGGAATAATAGATGCGATGCATTCACTGAGATAACCAGGCCGACCATATTATTAGAAAGCTGAACTACGGTACCCGGAGGAAACACGCCCATAAACTTAATTAGGATGTTCAGGTTCTCTTCTTTATATAGGTGTTTACAGTTCTTATATAAATGAGAGAGTGCGGTATAAGGAATCTTTTGGTCTGAGACTATCGGGGTATGGCACAAGTTATCAAACGCATTGGCTACAGCAATAATTTGAGCAAACTCGTTGATCTCATCTCCTTTCAGGCCTTTAGGATAACCAGACCCATCTCTTAGCTCATGGTGCTGCGCGATCACAATTCTCGCGACTTCGGGAAAAGCCTCGATTTGACTCGCAAGATCGACGCCATATTTAGTATGCAACTTTAAGTAGTTGGTTTCTGGCTCTGTTAGAGGTAGTTGCTTTCTTAATATTGCAGTCGGGATTTTTATTTTCCCGATATCATGGAATAGTGCGGAAAAGGAAAGCTCTTTCAACTGTGCTGCTGAGTACCCTTTAGCACGGCCAATCATCATAGAGATAACAGCCACGTTCAATGAGTGGAAATAAATATCTTCAAACTCATTTTTTCCGTTCATCAGATGTAACGTAACATTATCATCGCACATTAACTTCTCGACGATATCTTCAATAAGAAGCTTTGCTTCATCAACTGCTGCTGTCGGACGGTTACGGATTTTAGTCATGACTGAACGCATACGTGCCAGAGAGCGCTCAAACTCTTTTTCACACTGAATCACGCGTCGACGGTATGCACTTAACTTTTCTATGCGGTTCTGTTTTTCTTGCCACATTTTTTGAGTTTCATGATCTAACGACGCTTCATTTGTTACTCTGTCAGCTTGTCTTTGATCAACAGGGAGTGGAACGGCATCGCTTTGCTCTGGATTAAAGTAAACGAACTTTACGCCGAGGTGGCGGATCATCTCGACTTGCTCTTGGTCTTTAATCTTAAAGCTATTGAGTAGAAAGGGGTGATCGTTCCACTTTAGCGGAAGACGGATATGTAATCCGGGTTGAATACGATCGACCGTTAGTTTAATGGCTGCCACTTATTCACTACTGATTTATATTTCTTAAGAGAGTTAGAATACTAGTAAATTTTGTGAATAAATTCATCAGTAACTATCAAAACATCAAACCGTTATTTCTAAGCGACTCACTTGATTAGATAGAAGTAAGCTACTTTAAGGAGAGATCTGCTTTGCGTATTTTAAGCTTGGCCTCGAACACAGGCTTGTCTATTACTTCTTGATCTTTGACTAGTCCCATTAACGTTTGTACCGCTACACGGGCCATGTCACTGATAGGAAAGTGCACTGCTGATACTGTAGGGTAAAGACTTTCACAAAGATCAACACTGTCAAAGCTAGTTAATGAGATTTGCTCTGGTACAGAAATACTGTGCTCGTGTAAGTACTGCATTGCGCCAACCGTCATTTCTTCACTGCACGAAAAGACAGCCGTCACATCAGGGTGTCGTTGTAAAATTGCAGCCATTGCATCATAACCACTTTGCCGGCCATAATTCCCTTCTTCACACCAGCTTTCATCAATATCTATACCAGCATCCTTCATTGCATCAATATACCCAAGCTTTCTCAATACACTGTTATGACGTTGGGATGGACCGGCAATACAAGCAATCTTTCGATGACCACCAGCTAAAAGGTGCTCAACGGCAATACGGCTTGCATGATGATGGTTAAAGGTAACACAACGCTCTTCTATTCCTTCCACGTAGCGATCCAGGAGAACGAAAGGTGTTGGCTGTTTAGCTAGTTCACGTAAGTCATCATCTGACAAATAACGACTATGAAGTACATAGCCGTCACAACGTAAATCATTAAAACGCTGAATTGCCTCTTTTTCACCTTGTGCAGAATGATGGCCTTGAGCTGTAATCAAAAACTTCTTATGAATATCCAGCTCGGTCTGAACCTGCTCCATCATCTCGCCAAAGAAGCCCCCCGTATAGTAAGTCACCAATAACCCAACCATATTACTGGATGAGGTTGCGAGTGAACGAGCAATTGCACTGGGACGATAATTCAATTGCGCCATAGCCTGCTCTACTTTTTTTCGAGTTTCCTCACGAAATTTCCCCTCTCCATTAATAATTCGAGAAACGGTAGAGCGATTTACACCGGCGAGTTCGGCTACATCTTTAATCCTTGCCATAATGCTATTGGGTCCAACTGCAATTGTTATTAAATATTCGTTTGTATAGAACGGCTGCCAGCAATTCGTAAGGTGCTATAGGGGGCGAAGCTGGCAGCCTTTAATCATACACCGACCATTTGATTGGTAGAAACAAGCTCAGAGTAATCCGTGACAGTTATACCATGATGAGCTAACTGTTCTTTTAAAATGGGAGAGGTAAGAACTTGTAACTCTAGCTCTCGCTGAAGCGCATAGCCACTCTTTAAGATAAGCGCCTGATCGGCCTCTGCCGGGTGGCACATCACCTCAACCAAGTCATAGTCAGCTTTTAAGCTCAATAGATGTGCCATTAAGCCATCCAAGCTCACTTTTTGATCATAAAACTCATCAGTAAAGATATACCTGATTGTCATCGATTCTTGACACAAGCCAGTGCCCCGCAGTGGCACTCGGTATTCATTCGCTACTTCTTTAATAACGGGCAAAATTTGAGGGTGAGTATGCGCGTGATGATGGCTATCTAAGTGGCTTAGCTCTAACCCAAGCGATAAAAAATGTTCCACCTGAGCTTTTGCTTCATCATAAACGACCTGTGTTTCGAAGTCCTGCTTACTCCAAAGTTCGTCATAGTTGATAAAGTGCGCTCGGCCGTTAGTCAAGTTACGATGCTTCGTTATAGGCACACCTGCTGTAAACCTAAGATGAACGCCAACTTTCAAGTCTGGATTATGGCGAGCTAGTTCTAAGGCATGTTGCTCAGCATCCATACCCACCATCATGGTGGTTGAATGAACCACACCTTGCTGATGAGCTTTAACGATGCCGTTATTTACACCTCTCGTTAAACCAAAATCATCAGCATTAAAAATGACTTTCATCGGCGCCCTTCCTTAGTCTTACAACGTCGTTAGTTTAAATTGAGGTAAATACGGAGCGTTCACCGCCAGAATATCATCCAGGATTGACTTGGCGCGGCCAATGTCAGGCACCAATGGGTTATTGGTTAATGCCATAAGCGCCTTGTCATAATTACCTTCGACAGCAGCTTCTATTGTTAGCTGCTCATACGCTTTAACTTGATGGAGTAATCCTTTGATATTGTTTGACAACTCGCCAACCGCAAGAGGTTTCGCCCCCCAGCTACCAATCACGGCACTACATTCAATCACAGCATCGTCAGGTAGGCCGTTGATCGCTCCATTATTTAAAACGTTAACAACATGAATACTATTACGATTGTTATAAATTGAATCAACTAGGTTCAGTGATGCATCAGAATAATAAGCACCACCCCGCTCCTCTAACTCTTTCGGCTTATGATCGAGGGTAGGATCTTGATAGAGCTTAAATAGCGCATTTTCTGTTTCCATTACCTGCTCAGCACGAGTGCCTTTTTCATCGGCACTTTGTTTCTCTTCAGCAAGCATGGCATCAGTTTGGTAGAAGTAACGATGATAAGGACATGGTATCGCCCCCAGTGCTTTTAGAAATGCCGGATCCCACGGCTCTTCCCAGATATTCTTCATACTGAAGTTGGCACCATCACCGACTTTCTCTAATACCGTTTGAGTAATATCTTCCCCATTGAGCCATGCTTTGTGTACCCACACGAGATGGTTTAACCCAGCAAACTCAAGTTGCAGCTCTTTTGGCTCGCACTCCATCATTTCTGCAATCATCATTTCCATTGAAACGGGCACATTGCATAAACCAATACTCTTTACTTTGGTGTACTTACTGACCGCTTCGGAAACTAAACCCGCTGGGTTGGTGAAATTGAGCATCCATGCGTTTGGAGCCAACTCTTCAATGTCTTTACAGATATCAAGAATGACCGGAATGGTTCGCAGTGCTTTAGCAAAACCACCAGGGCCCGTTGTTTCTTGGCCGATGACGTCGTACTTGATTGGGATTCGCTCATCGTTAGCGCGTGCAGCAAGGCCACCAACACGAAACTGCGTCATCACAAAATCCGCATCTTTTATCGCAGCACGGCGATCGAAACCGGCTTTTATCTCAATTTTTGCTCCGGCTTTATCGACCATTCGCTGAGCCAATCCTTTGATGATCTCAAGCTTCTCAGCTCCTGACTCAATGTCCACAAAATGGATTTTCTTAACGGGTAAATATTCTAAGCGCTTAATAACCCCTTCAACCAATTCCGGGGTATAGCTACTACCACCGCCAATAATGGCAAGCTTGATCGCCTCTCTAGACATTTTCATCCCCCTTTATTTGTTCGAGATTTTTTTGTTCAGTGCGACGATTTCTACAGCCATCTCTTGAGCCAAAATCGTAGTCATTAGGTGATCTTGAGCATGCACCATCACTAACGTCATCGGGACTTTCCCTTCTCCCTGATCTTCTTCAATAAGCTGAGTCTGTATTAAGTGGGCTTTATTAATGCACTCTCTTGCTTGAGAGAGCTTCTCATCAGCCGCTTCAAAATCTTGTTCTCGAGATAAACGCAATGCCTCGTAGCTTAAACTTCTGGCTTCACCAGCATTGCAAATGATCTCCATTACAACCAATTCTTGTTCCATCATTTTCTCTCCGAAAATCGGGCCGCGGTAATTGCGGCCCATTAAGCACAGTTAAGCAGTAACGCCTTCGCCTGACGGCTGCGTATCACCTTTAGTTTCCTTCGTCGTTGGTAGTTCTTGCTCCAACATTTGCTTCTCAAACATTTTGAAGAATGGGAAGTAGATGATTAGATCAAGAATTAATAAACCAATGACGAGCAATACTGGCGCAAAGGTCCAACCGCTACCCCACGAAGCACCTATCAGTGCCGGTGTTGTCCAAGGTGTTGTAGCGACCCCCATACCCACAAAGCCGACATGCACAGCAAAATACGCAATCGTAGCGTTGATGACTGGAGCGAAGACGAACGGGATAAACAAGGTCGGGTTCATCACAACTGGGCTACCGAAGATCACTGGTTCGTTGATTTGGAAAAAGCCAGGCACCGCACTCATTCGACCAATGCTCTTAAGGTGAACAGAACGGCTAAACGACATCAGCATAACAAGAGCAAGTGTTGCACCAGAGCCGCCAATAAAGATGTAAAAATCCCAGAACGGTTGAGTAAATACGTTTGGAATCGGTTCACCTGCAACAAAGGCTTCAATGTTGGCACCAATGTTGGTCAAAAAGATTGGAGAAAGCAGTCCAACAACAATTGCAGCACCATGAATACCCGCAAACCAAAGTAGCTGGCAAAGCAATAAAGCGCCAATAATGGCAGGCAATGAGTTAGACGCACTGATTAGCGGTTTAAAGATAGCCATAACAGCATCTGGAATCAGCATGTCGTACTGGGTTTGTACGAAAAGGCTAAGTGGATATAAGGTAATGAATATCGCTAAGACTGGTAGCAATACTTCAAATGATCGCGCAATCGCCGGTGGCACCTGCTCTGGCATGCGAATCGTAATATTGTGCTTTTTCATAAAACGGTAGAGCTCCACCGAGAAAAATGCACACATCACTGCGGTGAAGATCCCGGTTCCGCCCATGTGAGACATAGACAACGCGCCATCTTTAGCTGGGGCCGCAATGAGTAAAAAAGACATTAGTGACAATACAGCACTCGTGATCCCATCCATCTTGTAAGCCTTCGCTAAACTATAAGCAACGCCCAGCGAAACAAAAATGGTCATGATCCCCATCGACATGTTGTAGGGCATCATTATGGTATCAAAATGTGTAGTGGCGAAATCGAGCCAAATTCGACCAAAAGTAAAGGTTGTATCTTCGGCAAATGGGGGGAATGCAAAAATCAAAATGAAACTACCAACAATAATAAACGGCATTGCGACAATAAAACCGTCTCTCATTGCGCGAACATGGGGCTGATTCCCCACTTTAGCTGCTATAGGGGCTATATGCTTTTCGACTGCGCCTATAATTGCGTCATAAAGCTTCATAGAATCCATCCTTATTTTAGGCAAAAGAATCCCACATCAAATATTTATATTTGATGTACAGTTATCTTTTTTAATTTAAAACTATGGTTTAGTTAATTAATTCTAATGCTTGCTCTAGTACTTCCTCTCCCTTCATCATTCCATAATGCTGAGGAGAAATCGCGTCAATGTTTTTACCATGCTCTTGCGCCGTTTTTCTTAGCTCTTCTAGCTGAAAACGTACTTGAGGCCCGAGAAGACAAACATCGTACTCTTTAATTGCATCTTCAAATGCATTCACTGACATCGCATCAATTTTGCATTCAATTCCTTTATTTTCAGCAGCTTGCTCCATTTTCTTAACAAGCATACTGGTGGACATCCCTGCGCTACAGCATAAAAGGATCTTTTTCATAGCCTTACTCCCGTTGTGTAAATTTCAACCTGCAAAAACTGTAGCAAAAATAACCAAGACAAAAAAGCGCAACCGGTTGCATTATTCGTGAACACAATCCCAATTTAGAAAATACCACCTATTTTTTTGTAATTATTTAGGTCTAGGATAAAAGTCATAAAATAATTTAAGACATCACATTAAGTTTCAAATTATCAATATTTTACTACTGACAACGTCGTTATTAATTTCTTAAAAGGAATAGAGAATGAAATTTAATAAATTGGCTATTGCAACGCTTGTAAGTGCCGCACTATCACAACACTCATTTGCTCAAACCGACTCTAAAGGCACAATTTATCTAACGTTTGATGATGGACCAATCAATGCATCTATTGACGTTATTCAAGTACTTAACCAGGAAGATATCAAAGCGACGTTTTACTTTAATGCTTGGCATTTAGATGGAATTGGTGATGAGAATGAAGACCGTTCCCTAGAAGCCTTAAAGCTCGCATTAGACACTGGTCATATTGTTGCGAACCACAGTTACGATCACATGGTGCACAACTGCGTGGATGAGTTTGGACCGAACAGTGCTGCGGAGTGTAATGCGACCGGGGACCACCAGCTTAACTCGTATCAAGACCCTGTTTACGATGCCTCAATGTTTACGGAAAACTTATCTGTGTTAGCAAAGTATTTGCCGAACATTACAAGCTACCCGAACTACAAGGCAACAGAGTTTGCTAGACTGCCCTACACCAACGGTTGGCGCGTGACGAAAGACTTCAAAGCAGATGGGTTATGTGCCACGTCTGATGACCTGAAACCTTGGGAACCAGGATATGTATGCGATACATCCAACCCATCCAACAGTGTAAAAGCAGCTATCGAGGTTCAAAATATCCTAGCGAATAACGGCTATCAAACTCACGGTTGGGATGTGGACTGGGCACCCGAAAATTGGGGCATTGAAATGCCAGCAAACAGCCTTACAGAAGCAGAAGCATTTCTTGGATATGTGGATTCCGCGTTAAACACTTGTGCACCAACAACGATTAACCCGATCAACTCCAAAGCTCAAGAGTTCCCATGTGGTACACCTTTACACGCCGATAAAGTTATCGTATTAACTCACGAGTTCCTATTTGAAGATGGTAAGCGTGGCATGGGGGCAACGCAAAACCTACCTAAGCTCGCTAAGTTTATACAGTTAGCAAAACAAGCGGGTTATGACTTCGACACAATGGATAACTACACACCGAACTGGCAAGTTGGTCATAACTACGACGCTGGCGATTACGTCTTACACCTAGGTACTGTATACCAGGCTGTAACAAACCATACTGCGCAACAAGATTGGGCACCATCTCCAACCTCTAGCCTTTGGACAAATGCAGACCCAGCCACTAACTGGACTCAGAATGTTTCCTATAAACAAGGTGATGTGGTGACTTATCAAGGTTTGCGTTATCTAGTTGATGTACCGCACGTGTCCCAAGCAGACTGGACTCCGAACACTCAAAATACCTTGTTCACAGCTCTATAGGCTGTTCCTACTATCACCATGTAGTAGTTTGCGCGAGGCATACCCCTCGCGCTTTTTTGTTTTGAAGATCCAGATACAACAAAGCCCCGACTTTCATCGAGGCTCTGTCTTAAAATATGGTACCGGTAGACGGAGTTGATTGGACTGGCATTCCTGCCGCCACCGCGAAGGCAACGCTAACTTCCTTTTGATATTTACGAGCACCTAAAACGACGAAAGGCCGCTATAAAAGCGACCTTTCTAATATGGTACCGGTGGGCGGACTTGAACCGCCACGCCCGAAGGCAACGGATTTTGAATCCGTCGTGTATACCAATTTCACCACACCGGCATCTTTGGGCTATTGCCCTTTGATGGTTGGCATTATACGTAAGCTTTTGACCTGCGCAAGCAGAAATACCTTAAATAACTATCGTTTGCTGATAATTTCGCCACAAAGTGTGACAAAGCTGTACTCATAAGAAACGTACGCTCCATTTTCTACTACTCTTCCAGATGAAAGTGAGTATACGAAACTCTTTTTAAATTCTATTCACTGTAATATCAGAAACATAACCATTCCCAATGCTCGACAACGCATTATGGAGCATCTCTGCGGCATCTTCTGCTTGCATGAAGTGACTCGTGTCCATCGTATTGCCGCTTGTTTTCCAGAATTCCGTATCCATTCCACCAGGATAAACCGCGATAATTTTCATAGGTTTTCCTTTTAGCTCCAAACGAACCGACTCAATTAATCCTTTGACGGCCCATTTCACTGCACAATACGTAGACTCTTGCGCTTTAGGTTGTTGCGCGGCAGTGGACATGATCATGACCACTTTTATTGGATGATCTTTGTAACGCTTTACTAACTCTCTTAACACATGAATCGCAGAATTCAGGTTGTTATCAATCAACTTTTGAATCTCTTCCGGCTCCTGCTCTTCCAGTAAGCCAAAATAACCACTTCCTGCACTATGAATGACCATTTCAGGCGGCTGTTTCATCCCATCAAAGAGCTGTTTCACACCTTGATGTAATGAGAGGTTGCAAGCTTGATAGCCGACGTTATGAGAGAGTTGTTTTGCTAGTGCGGATAGTTTTTCTGTATTTCTTCCTATTACATACGTCTCTTTGCCTTCCGCATCATAACGCTTTGCTAGTTCCGCCCCTAAGCCGCTACTTGCACCTGTAATTACAATCATGCGCTACCTCTTTTCAATCACATACTTTTAATTCATCTATCAATTAAGGTAACAGAATCGTGGTAATTCACACCTCAAGAGCACCATTCTTTGAAGCAAGCAGCTTTCTTACTTTCGTGATGCATGAAATATCAAGCAGAACGACGGGCATTTAACCTATGCTTAAGCAAGAATAACTTTCTGAATTTTCTATCGACTTTCTAGTGAGAACTGAATAGGAGCAAAGAATGACTGGGGCAAAATGGCAGTGGTTACTGAAACAGATGACACGAAAACTGTGGGTCCGGACGTCACTCTACGCATTACTAGCTGTTGCTACCGCCTTAATGTCGATTGTTTTAAACCAGTTCATTACTCTGCCCCCTGCCATCAACGTCAGCAAGGATTTGTTGAACAACATATTAAATATCCTCGCAACCTCCATGCTTGCAGTGACTACATTCTCTCTCAATATTATGGTCTCAGCGTACAGTGCCGCTAGTGCAGGGGTAACGCCGCGAGCGACAAAACTGTTGATGGAAGACAGCACAACACAAAATGCCTTAGCAACCTTTCTTGGCTCTTTTCTATTTAGTTTGGTAGGAATTATCGCGCTAGGTATTGGGGCCTATCATCAACAAGCACAAATTTATCTATTCATCGTGACTATCGCCGTAATCGTGATGATCATACTCACTCTGCTACGTTGGATTCAGCACCTTTCCGTACTAGGAAGGGTCAGTGAAACCACTTCATACGTAGAGCAAGCCTTGTTAGATGCGATAAGAAAACGGGGCAAAGAGCGCTGGCTAGGTGCTCACCCATGGAGCCACCCAGAGCATAAGCCCAGAGGAAGTAAACCTATTTTGAGCCAAGAAATTGGCTACTTACAGCATGTTGATATGCATCACCTCGATAGTATTGCTGAAGCAAACCAATGCACCATCTACCTTGAGCGACAACCGGGAAGTTTTGTGTACGTAGGTCAACCATTGGCTTGGGTTTGTGGAGAATTGCCAGACGAAAGCGAAGTAACGGCAGCCTTCACGATTCGAACGGAGCGTTCATATGATCAGGACCCTCGCTTTGGTTTAGTCGTTATGGCGGAAATCGCCTCACGAGCACTATCTCCGGCTGTAAATGATAATGGCACCGCGATTGACGTTCTTGGGCGTTCTGTACGAGCACTTTCATTATGGGGAGACCTACTCAGTGAGCCGCCAGCCAAAACTCGATATCCTAGACTATTTGTGCCCGCATTGAGCTACCAGGATTTGTTTGATGATGTCTTTTTGCCGATAGCACACGATGGTGCAGCGCAACTCCAAATACAGATTCGCCTACAAAAGGCCTTGCTAGCTCTCTCTAGTATGCACCCTAAGTTATTTTTGTCACCAGCAATCAAGCTGTCAGAAAAAGCTTTAGAGCTTTCATTAAGCCAACATTATACCGAAGATGAGAAACACCAACTCTCTCAGCTATCTAATCTGGTCACAGACCAAAAAGCCAATGGTTAAGAGAGTCGAATTCAGTCGAAACATATTGCTGCACGGCCTCGTGTATCATGACATGTGCTGATAACGTAGGGCAGAAAAGTCTCTTCGTTTATACACAATTAAAGACTCTGTGCGTTAGGTCTCTTTTCTCTTGGTGAGGGAATCTATATTCTGACGCACAATTTTTAAGGTAAGTGATGGAATAATGACAACGTCTACAACTCTTCCACCTGCTGGTCTCTTTCGTCGACTTGCAGCGTTGATTTACGACACATTGATTATTATCGCAATTGAAATGATGGCCGCTGGTATTGTTATGGCCGTTGTGTTTGCACTAAATGCAGCAGGATTGTTGAGCTATGGCGAGTACGCTGATGCCGCAGATATGCTCGGAAAGCACCCTGTATTGAGCCCTCTATTTACACTTTATCTTGCGGGTGTGTGGATATATTTCTTTGTGTTCTTCTGGACGCGAGCAGGACAAACTCTTGGGATGCGCGCTTGGAAGCTTCGAGTTCGCAATGCCAAAGACGGAGCACCAATTACGGTAACTCAAGCTCTGATTCGTATTTCGACATCTGGCTTTGGCTTGGCAAATTTGACTGTACCGATTGATCCGAAGAAACGTGGTTTCCACGACATTTGGGCCAAAACAGAGGTTGTTGTGTTGCCTAAGGCAAACTAACTTATCCGGGAACACAAAAAAGGAAGGCGTAATGCCTTCCTTTTACATTTGGTTCGGTAAAACTTGGTTTATTCGATGATGCTTCAGTTATAGCTTTCTTCGTAGCAGTGCAATCGCAATAGCTAAGAACACCAAACTCGGGGCCAAAGCACCAAACACTGGGGATATGCCATATACCAAGCTTAATGGACCAAAGAACTCACTGGATATGTAAAAAGTAAACCCGGCAACCACGCCCGACAATACCCTTGCCCCCATGGTCACGCTTCTGAGTGGACCGAAAACAAAAGATAGCGCCATTAACATCATCACAGCAATTGAAAGCGGCTGAGTCAACTTACGCCAAAACGCCAACTCATAGCGAGATGCGTCTTGTTCCGATGCTTTTAGGTAAGTCACATAATCATACAAACCGCTCAGTGACAGTTCTTCTGGCTTCACGGTCACCACAGCTAGCTTATCCGGTGCCAAAGAGGTGTGCCACTCCATCTGTTCGATGTCTTGCTTTGAAATTACGTTTTCATTTTCCATGTCCGTAATTTGTACGTAGCGCATCAGCCAGTTGTTATCTTGTTGGTAGTCGACTTCTTCGGCGAAAATAACTTTTTGTAGATTCTTATCATCATCAAAACGCCACATATTTAAAGCATAAAGTTTGTCGTCTTCGACTTTACCTATAAAGATAAAGTCGTTTGCGTCACGAGCCCACACACCTGAGCGCACAGACACAATGCTACCACCTGATATCGCAAACGCACGTAAGTCACGGGCCATCTTCTGGGCCTCAGGAGCGCCCCATTGACCTAACGCCATAACGACAATCATGAGCGGGACGGCCGTTTTGAGTACCGATAACCCGATATCCAGCTTAGAGAAACCAGCAGCTTGCATCACCACCAGCTCAGAGCTTGAAGCCAACATACCTAAGCCGATCAGGGCACCGAGTAATGCCGCCATTGGAAAGAACATTTCGATATCACGCGGCACACTGAGTAACACAAAGTACAACGCATGAGTGAGGTCGTACACACCTCGCCCTACTTTACGTAGCTGTTCTACATATTTGATGATGCCCGATAAGCCAACAAACGTCGCTAAAACCAAGGCAGTGGTAGAGATGATGGTTCTACCGATGTAAAGGTCTAAGATTTTGAACACAGCTTACGCGAGCCTCTTCTTGCGGAATTTGTCTTTTATTCGTCTAGCAGCAACGCTGTCCATCATATTCGCCATGATAGCAACAATCAGCAACATCGCATTGATTGGCCACATACCAATAGCAGCCGGGATGTCACCATCTTCTAATGCAGATTTGGTTGCACTGATCGCCAAGAAATACGCTAGGTAGATCAGAATCGCAGGCCCCATTTTGGCAAACCGTCCCTGACGCGGATTCACCGCAGACAAAGGAATAACGAGCATTGTTAAGAGTGGAATACACACAAATAACGAAATTCGCCATTGTAGCTCCGCTTGCGCCTCTGGATCTGGGTGACCTATCAAGTCAACCGTTGGGTATGCTTCCCAGTCTCGCCCTTTCTTTTTGACCTCACGTTGGCCGATAACACCTTCGTATTCATCGAATTTCGTGATCATATATTCAACGCGAGTAGGCACACCTTCATAACGCGTACCTTCTTTCATAGTGATGATCTGACGACCGTCCGAAAGCTCTTTTACTTCACCAGAAGATGAGAACATCACACTCGGTAACACTGAATCTCGAGGGCGCATCTGCGCAACAAAAACGTTGCTCAAGGTATTGTCTTTAATGTCATCGATGAACACAACCGATGAACCGTCTGGTGTACCTTGGAACTGACCTTTTTTAAGTAGGTCAACGCTGTTTTCTGACGCTACCTGCTCATAAAGCTGCTCAACGCGGTCTTGAGACCACGGCGATAGCCACAACGCATTGAAAGCCGCCACCGCTGAAGTAATCAACGCTAGGTATAAGGCCGCTTGAACCAAGAATTTATTACCAATACCTGTCGCGTTCATTACGACAATTTCGCTCTCTGCATACAGACGACCAAATGTGATCAATATGCCGATATACAGACTTAAAGGCAGCATTAACAGACCCATTGCTGGCATGTTCAAACCAACAATAGAGAAAATCAATCCAGCAGGAATATCCCCATCAGAAGCATCAGCAAGAACACTTATGAATTTCTGGCTTACAAACACCAAAAAAAGCACGAAAAAAATCGCAAATTGGCTCTTGAGTGTTTCGCGGATCAAATATCTAACAATAATCACGCTGAAATTACCTATACAAAACTTGTTTTTTTGGTCGAATCACTATAGTTTCCCGTTGAACCATTTATTTTTTTAAAAATTATAAACTAGATGTTAGTCGCTTAATCAGCTCTGCATGTAAGCTTGGAGCTAAAATTCAACAAGTAAGCGATCATTATCTAACATTTAGAGCAATTTGTCTTCAGGATGTAGGAGTACGCATGGAGTTCAGTGTAAAAAGTGGCAGTCCAGAGAAACAACGTAGCGCATGTATCGTTGTTGGTGTGTTTGAACCACGTCGCCTTTCTCCAGTAGCCGAACAACTTGATAAAATCAGTGACGGTTACATCAGTTCACTACTTCGCCGTGGTGATCTAGAGGGTAAACCTGGTCAGATGCTGCTACTGCATCAAGTACCAGGTGTTTTGTCAGAGCGCGTTTTACTTGTCGGTTGCGGCAAAGAGCGTGAACTTGGCGAGCGCCAGTACAAGGAAATCATTCAAAAGACGATCAGCACACTTAACGAGACAGGCTCAATGGAGGCAGTATGTTTCCTAACTGAACTGCATGTTAAGGGTCGTGATACATACTGGAAAGTGCGCCAGGCTGTAGAAGCGACTAAAGATGGTCTATACACATTTAATCAATTCAAGAGCGTGAAACCTGAGACTCGCCGCCCACTGCGCAAGCTTGTTTTCAACGTACCAACGCGTCGTGAATTGAACTTGGGTGAAAAAGCAATCACTCATGGTCTTGCTATCGCATCAGGTGTCAAAGCCTCAAAAGACCTTGGCAACATGCCGCCAAACGTAGCTAATCCAGCTTACCTTGCTTCTCAAGCTCGTCGTCTAGCGGACGATTACGAAACCGTAACCACCAAAATCATTGGTGAGCAAGAGATGGAAAAACTGGGTATGACCTCTTACCTAGCAGTAGGCCGTGGTTCTAAAAACGAATCTATGATGTCTATCATCGAGTACAAAGGTAACCCTGACTCGGATGCAAAACCGATTGTGCTCGTAGGTAAAGGTCTAACCTTCGACTCAGGCGGTATCTCTCTAAAGCCGGGCGAAGGTATGGATGAGATGAAGTACGACATGTGTGGTGCGGCATCGGTATTCGGTACAATGAAAGCTCTGGCGAAGCTAAACCTACCAATCAACGTTATTGGTGTTCTAGCGGGCTGTGAAAACATGCCTGGCAGCAACGCTTACCGTCCAGGTGACATCCTTACAACCATGTCTGGTCAAACTGTAGAAGTTCTGAACACGGATGCGGAAGGTCGTCTCGTTCTTTGTGACGCACTGACTTACGTAGAGCGTTTCGAACCAGACTGCGTAGTAGACGTTGCAACGCTAACTGGTGCTTGTGTTATCGCACTAGGCCACCATATCAGCGGCGTAATCTCTAACCACAACCCTCTTTCTCATGAGCTAGTAAACGCTTCTGAGCAAGCGAGTGACCGTGCATGGCGTCTACCAATGGCAGACGAGTACCACGAACAGTTGAAGAGCCCGTTTGCGGATATGGCAAACATTGGTGGTCGCCCTGGTGGCACAATTACTGCGGGTTGCTTCTTATCTAAGTTCGCGAAGAAGTACAACTGGGCACACGTCGATATCGCAGGTACCGCGTGGAAATCAGGCGCAGCGAAAGGCTCAACGGGCCGCCCTGTCTCAATGCTTGTCCAATTCCTTTTGAACCGCAGCGGCCAAGAGACAGAAGAGTAATTTCTGAACAACATCTAAAAGGGCCGCAAGGCCCTTTTTTATTACCTCGATTTTCTAAAATGAAAATCGGATTTAATATGGTTTCAGGAAGAGACCAACGGCAAGTGAGAGAATGATGCAAACTGCAACCTTCTACATCATTAACGAAGAGAGCCCGCAAGCAACGGTGGCTGGCTTTGAAGAATACATTGTTTTTTTGGCTCAGCACTTTGCTCGCCAAGGCGCAAAAGTATATCTGAACTGCCAAGACAAACCGCATGCCGAGCAGCTCGCTGAAGCCTTTTGGCAAATTGATGCAGACAAGTTCATGGCACATAATCTTGTAGGCGAAGGACCGAAATACGCCACCAATATTGAAATTGGCCATGAAGGTGTAAAACCTAATTGGAACCGTCAGCTGGTAATTAATTTGGCGGAAAATGAGACAACCTTTGCGAACAAGTTTGCTCAAGTGGTAGACTTCGTGCCTTGCGAAGAAAAAGCTAAACAGCTCGCAAGAGAAAGGTATAAAATTTACCGTCAAGCAGGTTACCAGCTGCAAACGATCGAAATTCAATATCCTTAACGGTCAATCCTTATAGTTAAGCTCTCCACTCAGAGAGTTCACTTATAAAGATTGACTTAGATTCAACCATCAACGTATCCATTAAAAGAGCGCTATGGAAAAGACATACAACCCAACTTCAATCGAACAAGCTCTGTATCAGACTTGGGAAGAGAAAGGCTACTTTAAGCCACACGGTGACACTACTAAAGAATCATACAGCATCATGATCCCGCCACCGAACGTCACTGGTAGCCTACACATGGGCCACGCGTTCCAAGATACGATCATGGATACGCTTATCCGTTGTGAGCGCATGAAGGGTAAAAACACTCTTTGGCAAGTAGGTACGGACCACGCAGGTATCGCAACTCAGATGGTTGTTGAGCGTAAGATCGCTGCAGAAGAAGGCAAAACAAAACACGATTACGGTCGTGAAGCTTTCATCGACAAAATCTGGGAATGGAAAGGCGAATCTGGCGGCACTATCACTAAGCAGCTTCGTCGTCTTGGCGCATCTGTCGACTGGGATCGTGAGCGCTTTACGATGGACGATGGTCTATCTAACGCTGTTCAAGAAGTATTCGTACGTCTATACGAAGACGACCTAATCTACCGCGGTAAGCGTCTAGTTAACTGGGATCCAAAGCTACACACAGCGATTTCAGATCTAGAAGTAGAGAACAAAGACACTAAAGGCAACATGTGGCACTTCCGCTACCCACTAGCAGATGGCGTTAAAACAGCGGATGGCAAAGACTACATCGTTGTTGCAACGACTCGTCCAGAGACCATGCTAGGCGATACTGGTGTTGCAGTTAACCCAGAAGATCCACGTTACAAAGATCTTATCGGTAAAGAAATCATTCTTCCTATCGTTGATCGTCGCATCCCAATCGTGGGCGATGAGCACGCAGATATGGAAAAAGGTACTGGTTGTGTGAAAATCACACCTGCGCACGACTTCAACGACTACGAAGTTGGTAAGCGCCACCAGTTACCAATGATCAACATTCTGACTTTCGACGCGAACATCCGTGACGCTTCTGAAGTATTCAACACCAACGGCGAAGCAAGCGACGCTTACAGCACTGAGCTACCAGCTAAATACCACGGTATGGAACGTTTTGCCGCTCGTAAAGCTATCGTTGCTGAATTCGACGAGCTAGGCCTACTTGAAGAAGTGAAAGATCACGATCTACAAGTTCCTTACGGCGACCGTGGTGGCGTAGTTATCGAACCAATGCTAACTGACCAATGGTACGTACGTACTGCGCCTCTAGCGAAAACCGCAGTTGAAGCAGTAGAAAACGGCGACATCCAATTCGTTCCTAAGCAATACGAAAACATGTACTTCTCTTGGATGCGTGACGTTCAAGACTGGTGTATCTCTCGTCAGCTATGGTGGGGTCACCGCATCCCAGCTTGGTACGACAACCAAGGTAATGTTTACGTAGGTCGCACTGAAGAAGAAGTTCGTAAGAACAACAACCTAGAGTCAGTCATTGAACTGCACCAAGACGAAGACGTACTGGATACGTGGTTCTCTTCTGCACTATGGACGTTCGGTACTCAAGGTTGGCCAGAGCAAACTGACGACCTGAAAGTATTCCACCCTTCAGACGTTCTAGTAACTGGTTTCGACATCATCTTCTTCTGGGTTGCGCGCATGATCATGATGACCATGCACTTCGTGAAAGACGAAAACGGCAAACCACAAGTACCATTTAAGACGGTTTACGTTACTGGTCTAATCCGTGATGAAAACGGCGACAAGATGTCTAAGTCGAAAGGTAACGTACTTGACCCAATCGACATGATCGATGGTATCGACCTAGAGTCTCTAGTAGAGAAGCGTTGTGGCAACATGATGCAACCTCAGCTAGCGAAGAAGATCGAGAAGAACACTCGTAAGACGTTTGAAAACGGTATCGAAGCATACGGTACAGACGCACTACGTTTCACTCTTGCAGCAATGGCATCAACAGGTCGTGATATCAACTGGGATATGAAGCGTCTTGAGGGTTACCGTAACTTCTGTAACAAACTATGGAACGCAAGCCGTTACGTAATGATGAACACAGAAGAGCAAGATTGTGGCTTCAACGGTGGTGAGATTGAATACTCACTAGCAGACAAATGGATCGAGTCTCAGTTTGAACTTGCAGCGAAAGCGTTCAACAACCATATCGACAACTTCCGTCTAGATATGGCTGCGAACACGCTTTACGAATTCATCTGGAACCAATTCTGTGACTGGTACCTAGAGCTAACTAAACCCGTTCTATGGAAAGGTACTGAAGCGCAACAGCGTGGTACTCGCCGTACACTAATCACGGTACTTGAGAAGACTCTACGTCTGGCTCATCCTGTGATTCCTTACATCACTGAAACTATCTGGCAAAGCATCAAGCCACTAGTTGAAGGTGTAGAAGGTGAGACAATCATGCTTCAAGCACTGCCTCAATTCGACGAAGCAAACTTCAACCAAGAAGCGCTAGATGATATCGAATGGGTGAAGGCGTTCATTACCAGCATCCGTAACCTACGTGCTGAATACGACATCAACCCTGGTAAGCCGCTTGACGTTATGCTGAAAGCAGCAAATGCAGAAGATGCCTCTCGTCTAGAAGCAAGCAAGCAAGTACTGATGTCACTAGCGAAGCTAGAAGCAGTACGCGTGCTTGAAGCTGGCGAACAAACTCCTGCATGTGCGACAGCACTGGTTGGTAAGTCTGAGCTGATGATCCCAATGGCAGGTCTGATCGACAAAGATGCTGAGCTTGCTCGTCTAGATGGCGAAATCAAGAAGACTCACGGCGAAATCAAGCGTATCGAAGGCAAACTAGGTAACGAAGGCTTCGTAGCGAAAGCACCTGAAGCAGTTGTTGCTAAAGAGCGTGAGAAGCTTGAAGGCTACAAAGAAACGCTAGCTAAGCTAGAAGAGCAGAAGACAACGATCGCTGCGCTTTAAGCCTCAGTGAAAGAGAAGAATTAGCACTTCTCACTTTTTGGTTCAAAAGGTTGGTCATCATGGCCAACCTTTTTTGTATACATTTCACCAAAACCATCATCAATAGCTTCCCCCTATCACAACAATACTCATTACCCATTAGCATTAATGAGAATTATTATCGATAATAAGCTCATCGAAACAAACACGATTGAGTAATTATCATGAAAAAGACACTAACTTTCGCAGCACTGCATTTTACTATCGCATTTAGTGTCGCTTACGTACTCACAGGCGACATTCTAATTGGTAGTTTAATTGCCATGATTGAGCCTTCAGTGAACACCGTAGCCTTCTACTTTCATGAAAAGGCATGGGCAAAAGTCCCAGCACTTAAAGCTCGTCAGTGGATGACCAAATTAAAAACCGCAAGCTTTGCGACCGTGCACTTCAGCGTCGCTTTTACCGTGGTTTACTTACTAACAGGTGATGCATTTGTCGGCGGCGTAATGGCGATGTTAGAGCCAAGTTTGAACACGGTGGCTTACTACTTCCACGAGAAAGTATGGATGCGTAAATCATCAGAAAAAACTCCAGCACCGCAGTTTTGTTTACATCACCACGCTTAAACATGGAGGCTCACTACGTCTCCTAACGAGAAAAATGACATTTACCATTGACAAGGTTGCGCACCGCAATTAATTTAATTGCGGTGCGCAACTTTATTTTTAGAGGTAAGTGATAATGAACGCTCGTCAACTTCGACACTACTCCCGTCAAGCCGTCCGATTGCTTGGTATGCTTGATAAACAATGCAGCGATGTCGCTCTCACTCCAGTGCAAGCGCACGCATTGGGTGAAATCCAATTGCAGCCATTGACCATCAATCAGCTGGCACAGCAGCTTAATGTCGACAAGTCCAACGCGAGCCGAACCGTTACTGGTTTGATTAAATTAGGTTTGGTCGAGAGCATCGAAAACCCAAAAGACAAACGTAGTCAACTCGTAGCGATTACAGAGCAAGGCCAACAGGCGTTATCACAACTGGACCAACAGCAAAACCACTTCTTTGAACAACTGCTTACCCAACTCGATGACAGCGAGCAAGAGCAACTCAAACTTGGTCTAGAGACTTACCTAAAAGGGCTAACAAAAGTGTGTCAGTCTGAGGAATACGTTCTTCGACCTCTTACTAAAGCAGACAACCCGCAAGTCGCAGATGTGATTCGTAAAGTCTCTGCAGAATACGGCTTAACCGCAGACAAAGGTTATGGTGTGGCCGATCCAACGCTTGATGATATGTATTCGGTTTACAATCAATGCGGGGCCGCCTATTGGGTCATTGAACATCGCGGAGAGATCGTTGGTGGCGGTGGCTTTGCCCCTTTAGCGGGCGAGCCAAATGTGTGTGAACTACAAAAGATGTACTTCTTACCTCAAACACGAGGACACGGTTTAGCCAAACGCATCGTCGCATTGAGCTTACAATTGGCGAAACAATTTGGGTATCAGCAGTGCTATTTAGAGACAACTGAATGTCTGAGAGAAGCGGTAAGCTTGTATGAAAAGCTAGGCTTTGAGCATCTCGATGCCCCGCTTGGACAAACAGGGCATGATGCATGTGAAGTCGTAATGCTTAAGATGCTGTAATAGATAATATTATTAGACGTTAAAGCACAACATGGGTAACACAAAGCTCCTGGCTCAAGGCAACAGTGAAGTTTTGGTGCTGCCCATCCAACTCAACAGACAACTGGTAGAGATCACTTGGATCAGGATCAGTAAGATCGGCATACTTTGGCGCTTCGATCTGGAATAAAGCGCTCGCATGCTCCGCTCGGACATCAATAGGAATATGGTAAGTCATGCCATTGAACTTAACCGATGCCGATACTAAACCCGGCGCAAAAGTTTGGTAGTACAAATCCACCTTAAACTCACAACCACCACCGTGGTGCCAAATCTGTTCAGTAGCCACGCGGTCTAAACGCACATTGCGAATAAACTGCAGATACGGCTCTTGCCATACCCCTAAGCGCTCGTCACTCTTTTGGTATTCATGATCTGCAAGTGAACACAACTCCGGTTTATCCTCATCCAACAGAAGATCTTCTTCTTCCTCAAGGAATAGGATCTCAAAACGGTTGCGCCCCATCTGCATGAACGGGCGAATGTCTTTCTTGTAGACATTTTGAGAACCGTCACAGTCAAACAATGCTACTCCGTTCAAACGCACTTCTGCATGGTAATCCACACCACCCAACACCATTTCTACCGCTGGGAATGCCATCATGGATTCATCCACTTCAATGTCATGCATCAGGTGCCACTCTTGCTGACGAATTGCTTCTTCTGTCAGTTCAGCTGGCAATACCTGACTCAAAGGAGCAGGGAAAGTAATGTCATCCTGTGGGATAGAAAGGTCCGTCAGTGGAGAGACTTGCCATAAACCGGCGAGTGAGAGTTGCATATACACCTTGAGCTAGATCAATTTTCACGCATTATAGGGAGAAATCCCCTATAAACTCAATGTGAATTATTTATCGCCTCCACATTCGTCAGTTTTTCAAGGAATAAAAAAACCAGCGTTAAACGCTGGTTTTTCCAAAAGTAGTGAGCTTTGATTACTCGTCGTCTTCATCTTCTTCAGGGTAAAGCGCATCTTCGCCTTCGTAGTACGTACCCCAACCGTCATAGATGATGTCGTATTTTTCTGCCAAGTGAATCAATTTTTCAACTTGCGCATCAATCGCTTCTGCGTCTAGTGCGGACTCCATAGTCGCATCACAGCAAAGCAACTTGTTACCATCTTCATCTTCAGTTTCTTCTGCTTCAAGAACTTCAAAGCCCATCTTGAATGCTTCAACTACCGCTTTTTCTAGCGTGTCAAAATCTTCGGCAAACAGGTGGTGCTCAATTTCGTATAGCGAATCTGGATCGCTGCCATCTTCTAGCAATGCTGCAATGATATCGCGAGTCTCTTCCTTTTGAATCTCAATTAATTCTTCTACTGATAGATATTCATCTTCGTGAGACATGTTTTGGCTCCAGATTAGTTACTTGATGGAAACACAATACCCGATACTGAGTATGCTGATCCGGTGAAATATGGCATGGATTGCGATGAAAAGCCACAAACAAACATCATACCACTGCGATTCTTATCGGTTATTTGAATCTAAATATTAAACCGACCACACAAAGAAACAAAAAATTAACAAAGAATGGCATTTTTTAATATTCAGAACATCCTAATTGACACTTAATGTGGTTATTTTCTCTTTCTATGCGTGTTTATGATGCTTTCTTGAATACACTCACGTGTAAAACGAAGAAGCATAACGAATAAATTCACTTTAATAATGCATAATTTAGAATAAAAATGCACGTTTTATGCACTGTGCGTGTATTCTTTCTCAACGGGAAAATTAGAATAAAAACGCACGCACTCTAATTTTAGTAAAATAGCATTTATATCTAATAATAAATTTCATAAGAATAAAAATAAAAATAAAAAACTCACAAAACCAGAAACACCAGAATATAAACAAAGCTTGATAACTTGCATCTTTCTAGGAAGCTTGTCATAACTAATGGCTGGAAAATTTGTAAGGATACAAAATGAGCAAGCTGTACGTTGGATCAGAAGTTGGTCAACTTCGACGAGTTCTATTAAATCGCCCTGAACGCGCCCTAACCCACTTAACTCCGTCAAACTGTCATGAGTTGCTATTTGATGACGTTCTTGCTGTAGAAGCGGCAGGTGAAGAGCACGATGCATTCGCACGTACGCTGCGCGAGCAAGACGTTGAAGTGCTTCTCCTCCACGATTTACTGGTCGAAACCCTCGCCGTTCCAGAAGCAAAACAATGGCTGCTGAACACTCAGATTTCTGACTTTCGCTACGGGCCAACATTTGCGCGAGACCTACGCCAATACTTTTCAGAAATGGATGATGAACATCTTGCCTGCATCTTTTTAGGTGGCTTAGCTTACTCAGAGCTACCGATCTCCTCATCTTCTATGCTTCCAAAAATGAAGCGTCCTCTCGACTTTGTTATTGAGCCGCTACCTAACCACCTATTTACGCGTGATACCTCGTGTTGGGTTTATGGCGGCGTTTCTCTTAATCCGATGATGATGCCTGCACGTCAACGTGAAACAAACCACCTACGTGCGATTTATCGTTGGCACCCAATTTTTGCTGGCCAAGATTTTATCAAATACTTCGGTGACGATGATCTGCATTATGATAACGCGAATGTCGAAGGCGGTGATGTGTTGGTTATTGGTAAAGGTGCAGTTCTTATCGGTATGTCTGAGCGTACGACTGCGCAAGGTGTAGAGAACCTTGCAGCGAGCCTATTTAAAGCAGGCCAAGCTACCGAAGTTATTGCAATTGATCTGCCTAAACACCGTTCATGTATGCATTTAGACACTGTGATGACCCATATGGATGTAGATACTTTCTCTGTCTACCCAGAGATCATGCGCAAAGATCTCGACACATGGCGCTTAACACCAAAAGGCAACGGTGAAATGCATGTTGAAGCCTCACATAACTATCTGCACGCGATTGAGTCCGCTCTTGGCTTAGATCAGCTGAAAATCATCACCACGGGTGGTGACAGCTATGAAGCGGAACGCGAACAATGGAATGATGCCAATAACGTTCTAACTGTAAAACCGGGCGTAGTAATTGGTTACGAACGCAATGTATACACCAACGAAAAATACGATAAAGCTGGCATCAAAGTACTGACAGTACCTGGTAACGAGCTTGGTCGTGGTCGCGGTGGCGCTCGCTGTATGAGCTGTCCAATAGAACGAGACGATATATAACTTACTCGTCCCTTTACATTAGGTGAATCAAAACTAAGGTTGATGTGAATACATCAACCTTTTTTAGCTTTAATTAAAAATAATTATTCACAATAAAGGCATTTATATGTTTTAATGAATTCTATTAATCTAATCACATGTACTAAGGGACGAGCTATGGCTTTCAATTTACGTAACCGCAACTTTTTGAAGCTATTGGACTTCTCAACCAAAGAAATCCAGTTTTTGCTCGAACTGTCTGCAGAGCTAAAAAAAGCTAAATATGCAGGAACAGAGCAGAAGAAACTTCAAGGTAAAAACATCGCACTAATCTTTGAGAAATCTTCGACTCGTACCCGATGTGCGTTTGAAGTCGCTGCCTTTGACCAAGGTGCTCAAGTCTCTTACATCGGCCCTTCTGGCTCGCAAATCGGTCATAAGGAATCGATGAAAGACACCGCTCGCGTCCTTGGTCGTATGTATGACGGGATTGAATACCGAGGCTTTGGCCAATCCATTGTTGAAGAGCTTGGTACTTATGCTGGTGTTCCAGTGTGGAATGGTTTAACGGATGAGTTCCACCCAACCCAGATCCTTGCTGACTTCCTGACCATGCAAGAGCACGGCCGTGGTAAACAGCTACATGAAGTAACCTTCGCTTACCTAGGTGATGCGCGCAACAACATGGGTAACTCACTTATGGTGGGCGCAGCGAAAATGGGCATGGATATTCGCCTTGTCGCGCCAAAAGCGTTCTGGCCTGAAGAAGATCTCGTGGCAACTTGTCAAACTATCGCGCAACAAACCGGTGCAAAAATCACGTTAACAGAAAGCGTTGAGGAAGGTGTGAAAGGTTGTGACTTCCTATACACCGACGTTTGGGTGTCTATGGGTGAGTCTGCCGAGGCATGGGATGAACGTGTAGCGTTAATGACACCTTATCAAATCAATATGGACGTGATTAAGCAAACGGGTAATCCACATGTGAAATTCATGCACTGCCTTCCAGCTTTCCACAATGATGAAATCACCGTCGGCAAAGAAGTCGCTGAAAAATACGGTATGAAAGGCCTTGAAGTAACAGAAGAGGTATTTGAATCGGAATACTCCATCGTATTCGACGAAGCTGAAAACCGTATGCATACCATCAAAGCCGTGATGGTTGCGACGCTAGGAAGCTAAACCAGCGCGCAAAAACAGCCGATAAAAACCATGATGTAATCGCTTGCGCTCACGAAAGTTAAGCGTATAATGCTCGGCAATTTGTCTGAGGATTAAGAAATGACCACGCTGATTGCTGACGTAAAAACGCGATTTGCTCTCGCTAAGCGACTACGCTTACGTGGTGTTATTTTCGTTAATTCTATTGAATTTTAAAACCTCCCCATTGGGGAGGTTTTTTTATGTCCAAAATTCCTTTCGGTTATTTGGATGTAGTCATCAATGTTATAGGGAAGAAGATCATGGCGAACTCGCTTTACCAGAAGCACATCATCTCTATTCCAGAGCTTTCACGCGAAGAACTGGAACTTATCGTAGAAACAGCAGGTAGCCTTAAAAAAGCACCTCGACCAGAACTGATTAAAAACAAAGTCGTTGCAAGTTGTTTCTTTGAACCATCAACACGTACACGTTTATCGTTTGAAACAGCGATTCAGCGCATTGGTGGTGACGTGATTGGCTTTGATAATGATGGTAATACCTCTCTGGCGAAGAAAGGCGAAACACTCGCAGATTCAGTACAAGTCATCTCTTCTTACGTCGATGCCTTTGTGATGCGTCATCCACAAGAAGGCGCCGCTCGCTTGGCATCTGAATTTTCAAATGGCGTGCCAGTGATCAACGCGGGCGACGGTGCAAACCAACACCCAACTCAAACGCTACTCGACCTATACACCATCGCGGAAACACAAGGGCGTCTAGACAACCTGAACGTCGCATTCGTAGGTGACCTAAAATATGGCCGCACAGTGCACTCACTGACTCAAGCCTTAGCAAAGTTTAACAACATCCGCTTCTTCTTTGTTGCACCAGATGCGCTGGCAATGCCAGATTACATCTGCGAAGAACTAGACGAAGCTGGCATTCAATATAGCCTACACACAGACATGGAAAGTGTGATTCCTGAACTGGATATTCTGTACATGACACGCGTACAGAAAGAACGCTTTGACGAATCGGAATACGCACATATTAAGTCGGCTTACATCCTAACGGCGGCACTACTAGAAGGCGCGCGTGAGAACTTGAAAGTACTGCACCCACTACCACGTGTGGATGAAATCACAACTGATGTTGATAAAACGCCTCATGCTTACTTCTTCCAGCAAGCTCAAAATGGCGTGTATGCTCGCCAAGCACTGCTGGCGCTTGTTCTAAACGAAACACTGTAATCGAGGGGAAAAATCATGGCTAAAGAAACTCAATTGCAGGTAGAAGCAATCAAAAATGGTACGGTCATCGACCACATCCCTGCGCAAATCGGTATCAAAGTATTAAGACTGTTCGATATGCACAATTCATCACAACGCGTAACGATTGGACTGAACTTGCCATCATCAGCACTCGGTCATAAAGATCTACTCAAAATCGAAAATGTGTTTATCAATGAAGAGCAAGCGAGCAAGCTAGCGTTGTATGCTCCTCACGCGACCGTGAATCAAATCGAGAATTATGAAGTGGTGAAAAAGCTCGCGTTAGAGCTTCCTGAGCGCATCAATGATGTATTTGAATGCCCGAATTCAAACTGTATTTCTCATAATGAACCAGTAGAAAGCAGCTTTAGCGTGTTCGAGAAGAAACAAGAAATCCGCCTAAAGTGTAAATACTGCGAGAAAGTGTTCTCACGCGAGATCGTAACCGAGCGATAAACACGCCGCACGACTAGGCTGTGATACGTTTAAAATACCCTGCAATGTCAGGGTATTTTGCTCTTTACCTACCGAGGGTTTAGAGGCAAACTGAGAATCTTTATTCCCTACAACTGATGGAAAAAATCAAATGACGAAAGTACTTCACACTGAGTCTGCACCAGCAGCAATCGGTCCTTACGTTCAAGGCGTAGATCTAGGTAACATGGTTCTTACTTCAGGCCAAATCCCAGTAAACCCAGCGACAGGTGAAGTGTCTGCTGATATCGCAGAACAAGCTCGTCAGTCTCTAGAAAACGTAAAGGCTGTAGTTGAATCTTCAGGTCTTAAAGTATCTGATATTGTAAAGCTAACGGTTTTTGTTAAAGACCTAAATGACTTTGGCACAGTGAACGAAGTTTACGGCAAGTTCTTTGATGAGCACGGCGTAGCAAACTACCCTGCACGCTCTTGTGTAGAAGTGGCTCGCCTACCAAAAGATGTTGGCATCGAGATTGAAGCAATCGCTGTTCGCAAATAATTGCACTTGCTGACAAACATAAAAAAACGGGTAGCTCAGGCTACCCGTTTTTTATTGTCTTTTCGTGATGATATCGCAGTAAAACTTAAGCAGCGTTGCGCTGTTTGACTTCTTCATCTAACGATTCAAGCTTCTCTTTCATCTGTTCACGACAGATATTCGCTAACTCGCGAATGCCCTCTTTACCATAGCCTTCAGTGCTGATTGGAGGTAGCATTTCAACAATCACATGACCATTGTTCCAACGGTTCAGCTTAATTTTATTCGTCGAGCTACATACGATAGGAATGATTGGCACACCTGCACCAATTGCCGCATGAAAAGCACCTGTTTTGAATGGCAGCAAACCACGCCCACGAGAACGCGTGCCTTCTGGGAACATCCACACCGAAACATCACTTTCTTTCATGCTGCTCACGACCTGATCGATAGTACCTTTTGCTTTAGAACGATTCGCTCGGTCAATCAGAATGTTACCCGTAAGCCAGTAAAGCTGACCAAACAGTGGCATCCAAGCCAAGCTCTTTTTACCTACTGTCACAACTTTCGGAGTCACAGCCGCAGAAACAGTAAACATGTCCCAGTTGTTCTGGTGGTTAGCAATGTAAACATGTTGGCCGCGTGAATACGCATCTTCAGGGATACGTAACTCTAACTTAATCCCAAACACACGAGACATCTTGGCAAACAAACGGCCAAAAGTGAAAACGTGCTTAGGGTTTCTAGGGCTTAATAGGCAGTAACCACAACCACCAATAAACATAACAATCGCAAAGATAGCGACAGCAAATACACGTAACAGTGCAATCATTCTTGTTCTCCAGGAACCGGCTTTTGCCAGATACAGCTATTAATATCTCTCTTTCCATAAAGGGAAAATATGGTCATGAGAGTGATATAAAAAAGCCGAAACTCAGGTTTCGGCTCTCTTGATATCCAAGTTACCTGCGGTGCAGTTTAACTTGCCTAGCTCACTCGCTCAATATTTGCGCCAAGTGCAGCCAGTTTATTTTCGATTTTGTCGTAACCACGGTCGATATGGTAAATACGATCAACGACGGTTTCGCCTTTAGCAATGCAACCTGCAATAACCAAACTAGCCGAAGCTCGTAGATCGGTTGCCATCACTTGCGCACCGCTGAGTGACTCAACATCACCACAGATAACCGTATTGCCTTCGATCTCAGCTTTAGCGCCCATACGCATGAGTTCTGGTACGTGCATAAAGCGGTTTTCAAAGATAGTCTCTGTGATCACGCCGCCACCTTTCGCCATCATGTTCAGAAGCGTAAATTGAGCTTGCATATCCGTCGGGAAACCAGGATGTGGCGCAGTACGTACACTTACCGCTTTTAGCTCGCGGTCGGTCATATCAACGGAGATCCAATCTTCACCCGTTTCGACAAGCGCGCCAGCTTCTTCCAGCTTGGCGAGAACCGCTTCAAGCAAATGAGCATTAGTGTTGCGACATACCACTTTACCGCCAGATACTGCTGCTGCGACAAGGAATGTTCCCGTCTCAATACGGTCAGCAACCACGTTGTGTTTACAACCGCCTAGGCGCTCAACACCTTCAATCGTAATGGTATCTGTGCCAGCGCCAGAGATTTTTGCGCCAAGCTTATTTAGGAAATCAGCGGTATCGACGATTTCAGGCTCACGCGCAGCGTTATCTAGTGTTGTTGTGCCTTCCGCCAGCGCTGCGGCACACATGATGGTAATCGTCGCGCCTACGCTGACTTTATCCATCACGATGTGCGCGCCTTTTAGACGACCATCCACTTCTGCTTTCACATAACCATCTTCTAATGTAATGGTTGCGCCAAGCTGCTCTAAACCAGAAATATGTAGATCCACAGGACGAGCGCCAATAGCACAACCGCCTGGTAAAGAAACCTGACCTTGACCAAAGCGCGCCACCAAAGGACCCAAAGCCCAAATAGAAGCACGCATGGTTTTCACCAAGTCATAAGGCGCACAGTATTCTGTAATACTGCTTGGATCAACATGAACAGAGCCATTGCGGCTTACTTTCGCGCCTAAACGCTTAAGCAATTCCATGGTTGTATCGATATCACGAAGGTGTGGTACGTTTGCCACTTCTACTGGCTCTTCCGCCAAGATAGACGCAAATAAAATCGGCAGTGCTGCGTTTTTTGCACCTGAAATGGTCACTTCACCAACTAGTGGTTTATCTGACCCAATAACTCGAAACTTTTCCATCAATAAACCTTAAAGCGACATCAATTTCTTATCACGAGCCCACTCTTCTGGTGTGAACGCTTTGATTGATAATGCGTGAATGTCGTTACGCTGGATGTATTCCATCAGAGGAGCATAAATTAGCTGCTGCTTCTTAACGCGGCTCATTCCATCGAAACAAGCATCAACAGCAACCACTTCATAGTGGCTACCTTCACCTTTCACATGCACTTCTTGAAGGTTTAGTGCTTCTTCTAATAACTGTTGTACTTTTGCGCTATCCACAATTTACCCCTGATAATTCTGTATGTGTTTGGCCACTAAAGATTCAACATTGCTCAGTTGAAACAAAGTGCGCAGTTGCGCCGGCACGAAACTGAGCATTATATGACAGTTTTGCTTTTTTGCATGCTCTAATAAGTGGATTAACATCACCATTCCTGCAGAGTCGACGCGCTCTATCTCTTTTAGCGAGCATTCCAGCTCCGATTGAGCAGGTTGCCATTGCTGTGCATACGCCCACAATGAAGGCACTGTATCTCTATCAAGTGCCCCTGTTAGCTTAAGAATGTTTTGATCCAATTGCCACTGAGCGGGAGTCTGGGCCATTATTTCTTCGCCTCGAAGCGGATCGGTTCTGCGGCCAATTTTTCTAGGTCTTTAGCAACAGATAGAATACCTTCTTGACGAATTTTACTGTTCCATTCAGATTGTTTACTAGAAAGCAAACTAATGCCCTCTGCAATCATATCGAATGCTTCCCACTCACCAGACTGGTTGTCTTTACGCAGTTTAAACTCAAGTTTGATGTTTGGACGCGGAGTATCGATGATATCAACTTTAATGCTTGTAATACGCTTAGAGTCATCAATGCTAGGCTCAGGACCAAACTCAATTTTTTGGTCAGAGTATTGCGTCAACACTTGTGCATAAGACGCAATCAGGTACGCACGAAATGCATCGATAAACTCAAGTACATCTTCACGCTTAGCACCTTTTAAGTTTGGACCAAGAAGTTTTAACCCTGCATAGCGGTAGTTGACGTAAGGCATTAGCTCTTCTTCAACGATCACTTTAAGTAAATTTGGATCTTGTTTGATTTTCGGCTGTTCGGCTTTCAATCTTTCGAACGTGACTTCAGCTACCTGCTTCATCATCTTATAAGGTTCAGTTTTATCCACCTCTGCTGCTGTTGCTCCAAAAACGCTAAACACAGCACAAACTGAAAGTAGTAATCTCGCTAACATAGTTATTCCTTACTTGAGTCGTCTGAACCACCTACGCTGTATAGTACTTGACCAATTAAGTCTTCAAGCACAAGCGCCGATTTGGTGTCTTCGATGGTATCACCATCCACCAGCATGACTTCATCATCAAAAACGAAGCCAGGTACTAAACCAATGTATTGCTCACCAATCAGGCCAGATGTCAAAATTTGTACGCTCGACGTTTCTGGGAACTGATTGTATTTGCTATTGATAGATAGTGTTACAACTGGCAATAAGTTGTCTGGGTTAAGCGAAATACTACTTACTCGACCAATCACAACGCCCCCCACTTTTACGGGAGAACGAACTTTTAAACTGCCAATATTATCGAACTCGGCTTTGAGGGTATAAGTATCACCAGAGCCAATGCTTTTTACGTCAGCAACTTGAAAAATCATCACAAGAATCGCGCAAATTCCCGCTAATACAAAGCTGCCAACCCATAATTCAGTTTTACGTGTTTGTTGCATGATTAATTCCCAAACATCAATGCGGTCAGTACAAAGTCTAATCCTAGTACTGCTAAAGAAGAATGCACAACAGTGCGCGTAGTTGCTCGGCTGATCCCTTCCGATGTTGGAATAGCATCATAACCGTTAAATAGAGCGACCCAAGTAACCGTAATTGCAAACGCAAAACATTTGATCATACTGTTACCAATGTCTTGTCCTAGCTCAACAGAGGACTGCATCGCTGACCAAAAACTACCGTGATCAACGCCTTTCCAGTCAACACCAACAAGCTGAGCGCCCCAAATTCCCACAGCCATGAAAATCATAGCCAGTAAAGGCATTGAGATAACCCCAGCCCAAAACCGTGGTGCAATCACTCGTTTCAATGGGTCTACCGCCATCATTTCAAGGCTAGACAGTTGTTCCGTTGCTTTCATTAGACCTATCTCTGCGGTTAACGCAGAACCGGCACGACCAGCAAACAAAAGTGCAGTAACAACGGGTCCTAATTCACGGAGTAACGAAAGCGCTACCATTTGCCCCAAACTGCCTTCTGCGCCGTAATCCACCAACACAACATAGCCTTGTAGACTCAAAACCATTCCAATGAACAGACCAGATACGACGATGATCGCCAGCGACTGAACACCAACAGAATAAAGTTGCTTAACAAGCAGAGGAAAGCTTCTGATCGGTTGTGGCTTAGAAAATAGCGCCCCAATCAACATGAAAGTCGCACGACCAAATGCTCCGCAAATAGAAAGCGTGCGTCGACCCAGCGAGGCGACAAAGTGAATGAAGTTATCGACCATCAAATAAGTCCTTTTCGATACTTTGAGAAGGGAAACGAAACGGTACAGGACCGTCGGCATCACCTTGTAAGAACTGCTGGACACGAGGATCAGAGTTTTGAGTCAGCTCTTCTGGCGTACCATAGGCGATGATTTTTCCATCGGCCATCAGGTATACCCAGTCAGCAATACTCATGACTTCAGGTACGTCGTGAGAAACCACAATAGAGGTCAAACCTAACGCTTGGTTTAGATTGCTAATTAGCTCAACCAAAACGCCCATAGTGATTGGGTCTTGCCCCACAAACGGCTCATCGTACATGATCAGGTCAGGATCAAGTGCGATTGCACGAGCCAAAGCAGCGCGTCTTGCCATACCACCTGAAAGCTCACTCGGCATTAATTGCGCCGCGCCGCGTAGACCGACAGCTTCGAGCTTGAGTAACACCATGGTGCGAATCAAATCTTCCGATAAATCGGTATGCTCTCTCAATGGAAAGGCGACATTATCAAAAACATTCAAATCAGTGAATAAAGCCCCTGACTGGAACAACATGCTCATTTTCTTTCGAGCATGGTAGAGTTTTTTACGCGAGAGAGAGGGAATATTGTCGCCATCAAACCAGATCTCTCCTTGCTCGGGATACAACTGACCACCAATCAAACGCAGCAGTGTTGTTTTACCAATTCCCGATGGTCCCATAATGGCCGTCACTTTGCCCTCAGGAACATGCAGATCAATATCATCAAAGATCATGCGTTCTCCCCGTGAAAAAGTGAGGTTGTTCACGGTGACTAAATCGTTGTTCGACATATCATCTCTTCTACTGTAGGAGCGTTGCAACTCACGGAATCATCAAGCAGATACTAATCGGAGTTGAATTCTACGTTTAATAAAGTAACGTCGGTACATTTATTAGGCTGCAATCATAAGCACATTGGCGTTGAATTTAAAGCACTGTTCAATTAAATAAAGTCGACTATATCCCTGCAATTTCTCATGGTTTATGACCTAATTAGCACGAAGTGTTTAAATCCTAGACCAGAATTGCTCATTTAAATGAGTGAGATTTACATACATTTTCGTTACTAACCTTTAATTTATTCTTCGTTTATCTTCCATTTTAGGCCGCAAAAGGTCAAAATTAGCGGTTATTCATTTTACTTATTTAATACTTAGGAATTCTCATGCTCGAAGCCGTTGCGTTGCTTATAGTCGGTCTTGTTTTGCTTGTTTGGAGTGCAGATAAACTTGTTTTTGGCTCTGCAGCGATAGCCCGCAACGTCGGTATTTCCCCGCTTGTCATCGGCATGACAATCCTTGCGATGGGCTCATCCGCCCCTGAGATGATGGTATCTGCAACCGCCGCTTGGGATGGCAAAACAGATACAGCGGTGGGTAACGTATTAGGCTCAAACATAGCGAACATTGCGTTAATCCTAGGTATTACAGCGCTGATCAAGCCTTTGTCGATTAGCTCCGCCGTCATCCGCCGAGAACTTCCACTCATGATAGCCGTAACCGTACTCGCTGGTATTCTGCTTTGGAATAGCCATCTCGGTTTTTATGAGGGTGTCTTATTGTTTGTACTCTTTGGGGCATTTTTATTTGCTATGTTGCAAATCAGCCGCAAAGAGCAAAAATCAGGTGATGTTTTTCTTGATGACCAAGAGTCAGAGATCCCAGAAGGCGTCAGTAACCCTAAAGCAATCATGTGGGTGGTTATTGGCTTGATACTGCTTCCTTTGGCAGCCAGCATGCTGGTTGATAACGCGGTAATCATTGCTAAACACTTTGGTATGAGCGACCTTGTTATCGGCCTAACTATTATCGCCATTGGCACTAGCCTGCCTGAACTAGCCGCATCACTTGCGGGAGTTTTAAAGGGTGAAGACGACATGGCTGTCGGTAACATTATCGGGTCGAATGTGTTTAACATTCTGGCGGTAATGGGGATTCCTGGCATCATTAATCCATCGGTGCTCAGTGAGTACGCGATGGGACGTGACTTCTGGGTCATGTTAGGCGTTTCATTGTTACTTGTCGCGATGTGTTTGGGTAAATCACGCAGTATTAACCGTATTGAAGGTGCCATCTTGTTTGTGTGCTTCTTAGGTTACCAAGTGTACTTATTCGCAAACATGACCGCTTAATTACCACGATCAATAAGTAGAGATCTGATATGTCCAATCAATTTGATTTTCGCGCTGCTGCTAAACAAGTTCTTGATATCGAAGTTGCTGCTCTGCAAGAGCTAGATACCTACTTTGATGATCAATTTGAAAAAGCGTGTGAACTTATCCTTTCCAACAACGGCAAAGTTGTCGTTATGGGTATTGGCAAGTCAGGCCATATTGGTAACAAGATTGCCGCCACTCTGGCAAGCACTGGAACTTCGGCGTTTTTCGTTCATCCAGGCGAAGCCGCACATGGTGACTTGGGTATGATCAGCCCTGGTGACATCGTGCTGGCAATTTCTAACTCTGGTGAATCAAACGAAATTCTGTCTCTATTTCCAGTATTAAAGCGCCTGAATATTAAGATCATCAGCATGACAGGTAAGCCAGAATCAAATATGGCCAAGCTGTCTGACTTACACCTGCAAATTACGGTACCTCAAGAAGCTTGTCCGTTAGGCCTGGCACCAACTAGCAGTACGACTGCCACATTAGTGATGGGAGATGCATTAGCCGTAGCTCTGCTTCAAGCTCGTGGTTTTTCTGCCGAAGATTTTGCCCTATCTCATCCAGGTGGTGCACTGGGGAGAAAACTGCTACTTAAGTTGTCTGATATTATGCACTTTGGAGAAGCGTTACCTAAAGTTTCTCCTGACGCATTAATTCGCGATGCCCTTCTTGAAATTTCAGAAAAGGGGTTAGGCATGACAGCCATCGTCGATGAGCACGATGCTATGCTTGGTATATTCACCGATGGTGATTTACGTCGTACCTTAGACAAGCGTATCGATATTCATACGACGGCAATTGGCGAGGTCATGACGACAAACCCAACCACAGCACACCCTGATATGCTGGCGGTTGAAGGTTTGAACTTGATGCAGAATAAAAACATTAACGCTCTGATTTTATGTAAAGACGAAAAAATTGTGGGTGCACTGAACATGCACGATTTACTAAAAGCTGGCGTGATGTAATATCAGCACAAACATTTAAATCATTTATTAGACGAATAAAGGCAATGGTCAGGGAAGTACTGAGCTAAACGATAGGCCTTCATTATATGAGTTTTACTCGCCTTATTTATTTGCTCTTGATCTTCGTTGTAGCGTGGTGCGGTTATTACCTACTAACCCCTAAAGGCAACGACGCAATTCAAGTAGCACCAGATTCTGAACTGCCCATGTTCAGTGGTTCTGGATTAGAAAACATCACCTACGGTGAAGATGGTGTCCGCAGTTACATCATTCGCTCCACTAACTTAGACCATTATGCTAAGAGTGGAGATACTATTTTTAATAACCCGACTTTGATGGTTTACCGTGAAGGTAGCGTCATTGAATGGAAGGTGACTGCCACAAGAGCAGTGTTAGATGAAGACCAAGTTTTGACTTTATATGACAAAGTCTTAATGCAAAATCTTCTGCCTGGTGCGAGTTTTGATACCATGGCAACAGACAAATTGGTCATTAATCTAACCAATCGTGATTTTAAAGCTGACCAACAAGTGATGTTGGTTGGACCACAATTTGAAACTACTGGAGGCGCAATGCAAGGCAACTTAAAACAGCATACTGCGACTCTGACAGATGAAGTTCAAGGTCGATATGAAACCGTTACACCTTAGCCTACTGGCACTGGTATTGGCGGCGCCTCAAGCGCTGGCACTCAAGTCGGATACTCAACAGCCGGTTTACATAAACTCTGACACCCAACAGGTGGATATGAAGAGTAACCAGGTTGTTTTTGAAGGCGATGTATCTCTTAAGCAAGGGAGCATCAATATCGATGCTGATAGAATCGTGGTAACTCGCGATCCTAAAACCGAAGCAATTAAACAGATTCAAGCATTTGGTAAACCTGCGAAGTTTTCTCAGCTGATGGACGATGGTAAAACACTTAGTGGTCAAGCTACGGAGTTGGATTACCGTATTTCTACAGACGAACTGACCATGAAAGGTCAAGCGCAGCTGGCGCAAGACAACAACACCATCAAAGGTTCTTCGATTCGTTACCAAATTGGTAAACAAAAGCTAGTCGCAGATAGCTCTAAGGAAGAGCGCGTTACGACCATTTTGCAACCCAATCAGATAGAGAACTAATATGGCAGTACTGAGTGCGAAAAACTTGGCGAAAAGCTACAAAAAACGCAAAGTCGTCACTGATGTTAGCTTAGAAGTTGAATCTGGTCAGATTGTTGGGCTGCTCGGTCCAAACGGTGCGGGTAAAACCACCTCGTTTTACATGATTGTCGGCTTAGTACCTCGCGATGAAGGCACCATTACCATTGACGACAATGACATCAGTATTTTGCCGATGCATAGCCGTTCACGACTTGGCATTGGCTATCTTCCGCAAGAAGCGTCGATTTTCCGTAAGCTTTCAGTAGAAGATAACATCATGGCCGTACTTGAAACTCGTCAAGAAATGACGAGGGAAGAGCGCCAAGATAAACTGGAAGATTTGTTGGAAGAATTCCACATCCAGCACATCAGAACCAGTGCTGGTATGGCACTATCAGGGGGTGAGCGACGCAGGGTGGAAATCGCTCGAGCTTTAGCGGCCAACCCTCAGTTCATTTTATTGGATGAACCTTTCGCTGGTGTTGACCCAATTTCGGTTAATGACATCAAGAAAATCATTGAGCATCTGCGCGATCGTGGTCTCGGAGTGTTAATCACTGACCATAATGTACGTGAAACACTGGACGTATGTGAAAAAGCCTATATCGTGAGCCAAGGGCACCTAATTGCATCGGGAACTCCGGCAGAAGTTCTCAATAATGAACAGGTGAAACAAGTTTATCTCGGCGAACAATTCCGTCTATGATTATATTAGGAACGGTAAGATTCTGAGCATTACAAGGTAAGTAACACTGAATGAAACCTTCATTACAACTCAAGCTAGGTCAGCAGTTAGCCATGACGCCACAGTTGCAGCAAGCGATTCGCTTATTGCAATTGTCGACACTCGATCTTCAACAAGAAATCCAAGAAGCGTTGGACTCAAACCCATTATTGGAAGTTGAAGAAGGCCAAGACGAGCCTCTAGCAAACGGTGAAGATAAGTCAGCGGTCGAGGCTGCTGATAGCAACAGTGCTAGCGAACCAACAGAAATTGACGTTCCAGATAGCTCCGATGTGATAGAGAAATCAGAAATTAGCTCTGAACTTGAAATCGACACGACTTGGGATGACGTCTACAGCGCGAATACTGGTAGCACTGGCTTAGCTCTTGATGATGATATGCCCGTCTACCAGGGCGAAACCACTGAATCATTACATGATTACCTCATGTGGCAGCTTGACCTAACACCATTCAGTGAAACCGACCGCACGATTGCATTAGCGATTATTGACGCTGTTGACGACTACGGCTATTTAACTTTGTCGCCTGAAGAGATTCATGAGAGCTTCGATAATGAAGAGATAGAGTTAGACGAAGTAGAAGCCGTTCGTAAACGCATTCAACAATTCGATCCTCTTGGCGTTGCATCGCGTAACTTACAAGAATGTTTGTTACTGCAACTGACGACCTTCCCAGAAGACACGCCATGGCTTGCTGAAGCCAAAATGATACTTGCGGATCATATTGATCACCTAGGCAACCGTGACTACAAGCTCGTCATCAAAGAGACTAAGCTGAAAGAAGCCGATCTGCGTGAAGTCTTAAAGCTTATCCAACAGTTAGATCCTCGTCCAGGTAGTCGCATCACTCCTGATGATACCGAGTACGTAATTCCAGACGTATCCGTTTTTAAAGACAATGGCAAATGGACCGTTTCTATAAACCCGGATAGCGTGCCAAAATTAAAAGTAAATCAACAATATGCTCAATTAGGCAAAGGTAATAGCGCGGATAGCCAGTACATCCGCAGCAATTTGCAAGAGGCAAAATGGTTAATTAAGAGCTTAGAGAGTAGAAACGAGACGCTACTCAAAGTTGCAAGATGTATTGTTGAACATCAACAAGATTTCTTCGAGTATGGTGAGGAAGCCATGAAGCCAATGGTACTCAATGATGTCGCTTTGGCTGTGGACATGCATGAATCCACGATTTCTCGTGTAACAACGCAAAAATTTATGCATACACCACGTGGTATTTTTGAATTGAAGTACTTCTTCTCTAGCCATGTTAGTACTGACAACGGCGGAGAATGTTCGTCAACAGCAATTCGTGCACTCATTAAAAAACTGGTCGCAGCAGAGAATACTGCCAAACCACTGAGTGATAGCAAGATTGCTGCTCTTCTGGCTGACCAAGGGATTCAGGTCGCAAGACGTACGATAGCCAAATATCGCGAATCCTTGGGAATTGCCCCTTCAAGTCAGCGTAAACGCCTATTATAAGGCACTAACTGAAAAGGAAAGTCTATGCAAATCAATATTCAAGGCCATCACGTTGATCTTACCGATTCAATGCAAGACTATGTAAATTCTAAGTTTCAGAAGCTCGAAAGGTTCTTCGACCATATCAATCAAGTGCATGTTGTACTAAAAGTTGAAAAAATTACTCAAATCGCGGAAGCTACGCTTCACATAAATCAAGGCGAAATCCACGCATCAGCCGATGACGAAAATATGTATGCCGCGATCGATTCGCTGGTAGATAAATTGGTTCGCCAACTTAATAAGCACAAAGAAAAACTAAACAGTCATTAATCATGCAACTGAGCGAAATACTGTCATTGGACTGCACCAAAAGTGCGGTCCACTGCACGAGTAAAAAACGCGCCCTTGAAATGATCAGCCGTATCGTGGCTGATCAAACGGGCCAAGATTCTACCGAGCTGTTCGAATGCATGCTCAATAGAGAAAAAATGGGCAGTACCGGTATCGGAAACGGTATTGCGATCCCTCACGCGAGAATGCAATCAAGCGACAAGGCCATTGCTGTCTTACTGCAATGTGATGAAGCAATCGAATTTGATGCGATTGACAATCGACCTGTCGATCTTCTTTTTGCGCTCCTTGTACCAGAAGAACAGTGCAAAGAGCACCTCAAGACTCTATCCTCTATGGCAGAACGTCTGAGCGATAAGCAAGTATTAAAACTACTGCGTAATGCTCAGAGTGATGAAGAACTTTACGACATCATGATTCACCAATAAGCAGGACTAACTCCATGCGACTAATCGTTGTTAGCGGGCACTCAGGTGCCGGTAAAAGTATTGCGCTTCGTGTACTGGAAGACTTAGGTTACTACTGTGTTGATAACCTGCCAGTTAACTTGCTGGACGCATTTGTTCATTCTGTTGCTGACAGCAAACAGAATGTTGCAGTCAGCATTGATATTCGTAATATTCCTAAAAAGCTAAAAGAACTGACGAGTACACTAGAACAGTTAAAAACTGAGCTTGATGTGACCATGCTTTTCTTGGACGCCAATAAAGAAACGCTACTCAAACGCTACAGCGAAACACGCCGAATTCACCCGTTATCTTTAGGTGGCACCTCCCTCTCGCTCGATCAAGCCATCGAGCGTGAGAAACAAATTTTGACGCCACTCAAAGCGCATGCAGATCTGGTCCTAAATAGTAGTGGGCAGTCTTTGCATGAATTGAGTGAAACCGTGCGTATGCGCGTTGAAGGCAGAGATCGCAAAGGGCTCGTTATGGTATTTGAGTCTTTTGGTTTTAAATACGGCCTGCCTTCCGATGCCGATTACGTATTTGACGTTCGCTTCTTACCTAACCCACATTGGGAACCAGCACTACGCCCGCTTACAGGTCTGGATGCTCCTATCGCCGCATTTTTAGAGCAACACCAATCGGTGTTAAGTTTGAAATATCAAATTGAAAGCTTTATAGAGAATTGGTTACCTCTGCTTGAGAAAAACAACCGCAGCTACCTGACCGTTGCAATCGGTTGTACTGGTGGTAAGCACCGCTCGGTGTACTTAACTCAGCAAATCGGTGAATACTTCGCCAACAAAGGACACCAAGTACAAATTCGCCATACCTCACTAGAGAAAAACGCTAAGGAGTAGCCGTGGAGTTAAGTCGTAAAGTATTGATTCAAAACCGCCTTGGCTTACATGCTCGTGCAGCAGTCAAACTGGTCGAACTGGCACAGAGCTTTGAAGCGGTCATCACCATCGACAATGAAGAAGACAAAACCGCCACAGCAGACAGCGTAATGGGCCTGTTAATGCTAGAGTCCGCTCAAGGACAATACGTCACGATCCACGCAACGGGTGGGCAAGCGGAAGAAGCACTGGATGCCGTTTGCCACTTGATCGAAGATAAATTTGATGAAGGCGAGTAGTTTACTCGCTTTTTTCTTACCTCCCATTATCTTTCTCTTCCCTGACCTAATAAATAAATTTGCTTAGTATCATAAGTTGTTATTAAAAGGCGCCTAGAATTAAGTTATTATTCAACGCATTGTAAATATCAGGAATTGGGAGGAATGAATGGCAGAGCAAATTGAATTCGACCAAGCTCACCAAGCCCTCCAAGAAGTCACAGAAGCGCTAGAAAATGGTCGCTTCGTCCATGTTCGTCGTCAATTACAGGACATGGAACCTGAGGATATCGCTCACCTTTTAGAAGCCTCCCCACGGAAGAGCCGTGAAGTTCTTTGGCAACTCACCGACCCTGAAGATTATGGTGAAATCCTTGACGAGCTGAACGAAGATGTCAAAGACAGCCTCGTATCCAAAATGGCACCAGAAGCGCTTGCAGAAGCGACAGAAGGCATGGATACCGATGACGTGGCTTACGTACTACGTAGCTTGCCTGACAACCTGTCACGCGAAGTCCTGTCGCAAATGGACTCCTCTGACCGTCTACGGGTCGAAACCGCCCTATCCTACCCAGAAGACACTGCGGGTGGACTGATGAACACCGACGTCATCACAATTCGTGGTGACGTCGATGTGGACGTAGTTTTGCGTTATCTACGTATGAAAGGCGAGCTTCCAGAAGCTACGGATGCCCTGTATGTGATCGATGAAGAGAGTAAGCTCATCGGTGAACTGCCGATCACGACGCTTATTACCACTCAGCCAGACGTAAAAATCATTGATGTAATGGAAGACGCGGACGAGGCCATCACCGTCGATACTAGCGACTCAGATGTTGCGAGTCTGTTCGAACGCCGTAATTGGGTATCTGCACCTGTTGTTGATGAAAACTTGCATTTGGTCGGTCGTATCACCATCGATGACGTGGTTGACGTTATTCGTGAAGACGCGGAACACTCGATGATGAGTATGGCGGGTATGGACGATGACGAAGATACTTTCGCGCCTGTTGTAAAATCAGCTCGCAAACGCAGTATCTGGCTTGGTGCTAATGTATTAGCCGCTCTTGCTGCTGCTTCCGTTTCTAATATGTTTGAGGCCACATTAGACCAAATGGCCGCCATTGCGGTATTGATGACGATTGTTCCGTCCATGGGTGGTGTCGCTGGTAACCAAACTGTCGCACTAGTGATTCGTGGTCTTGCTCTTGGTCATATCGGTGACTCAAACAAACGTGAACTGTTAATGAAAGAAGCCTCGATCGGCTTACTCAACGGTATCATGTGGGCGCTGATTATTGGTGGTATTGTTGTTGCTTGGAAAGGTAACTGGATGCTCGGAGGAATCATTTCCGCCGCCATGCTGACCAACTTATTGGTCGCAGGTATTGCCGGAGTAACGATTCCAATCCTATTGAAAAAAATGAACATCGATCCTGCTTTAGCTGGTGGTATGGCATTAACAACGGTGACGGATGTGATTGGTTTATCTGTCTTCTTAGGGCTTGCCACAATACTGATTACCTAACAGAAAAAACGAAAAAGCCTGATGAACACATCAGGCTTTTTTGATTCTGAATTGCTAGAAAAGCTTATTCACCCGCCACTTTCATGCTATCCAGTAGGATAGAGCCCGTTTGGATTTGTGAGCGCGTTTCAATATCACTACCAACCGCCACAATCTTGGTGAACATGTCTTTTAGATTACCTGCGATGGTAATTTCTGATACTGGGTATTGGATTTCGCCATTCTCAACCCAGAAGCCTGCGGCACCGCGAGAGTAATCACCCGTTACCACGTTCACACCTTGTCCCATGACTTCTGTCACTAGAAGACCAGTACCGAGCTCTTTAAGCATTTGCTCGAAGTTTTGGCCTGTCGACTTCACGTACCAGTTATGAATCCCACCAGCGTGACCTGTCGGCGTCATCTTCATTTTACGTGCGGCATAACTGGTTAACAGATAAGTTGCTAGCACACCGTCGGTAATGATCTCACGGTCTTGAGTGTACACACCTTCACTATCGAATGGACTTGATGCCAAACCACGCAATACATGCGGACGTTCTGAGATATTGAACCATTCAGGAAGCACTTGTTTGCCTAGATGGTCAAGTAAGAAAGAAGATTTTCGGTACAGGTTACCACCGCTGATCGCCATAACGAGATGGCCAATCAAGCCTGTCGCAACATCAGCCGCAAACATGATTGGGTATTGACCTGTTTTTAGACGCTGCGCATCTAGGCGGTTAACCGTATTCTCTGCCGCCTTACGACCCACCGTTTCTGGGGTCCATAAGTCATCACGATGACGTGCCACGGTGTAGCTGTAATCACGTTCCATCTCGCCGTTTTGACCAACGCCAATTACACAACAGCTAGTACTATGTCGGCTAGACGCATAACTAGCTAATAAGCCATGGCTATTGCCATACACTTTCACGCCGTAATGACTATCATAACTCGCGCCATCACTTTGTTTGATTGCACTATTATAATTTAGCGCCTCTTTTTCTGCTGCAATCGCCACATTGGCAGCATAGTCTGGATCGGGTGCGTCAGGGTGGAAAAGATCAAGCTCAGGGATATCTTGCACCATGTATTCTTTTGCTGCAGGGCCTGCAAATGGGTCTTCAGATGTGTAATGTGCAATATCTAGCGCCGCTATAACGGTTTGCTCGATTGCCGCTTCACTTAAATCAGACGTGGAAGCACTGCCTTTGCGTTGACCTCGGTAAACGGTAATGCCCAGCGCACCATCGCTGTTGAACTCGACATTCTCTACTTCACCCATACGAGTTGAAACACTTAAACCAGTGCTTTTAGTAATTGCGACTTCGGCGGCGTCAGATTTTGCCGATGCAAGCTTTAAGGCTCTTGCGACGGCTTGCTCTAGCTCGGTACGTTGCTCAGCAACCTGCTGTTTAATATCCATTGTCTTTCACATCTTGTCTTTGATGAACAATAGGATAACAAGAATTTCGCTTTCTCCCCATGATTCTTGTTAAAATAGTCATAATATTAATCAAAACACAGGCAACTGAAATGGCACGTAAGAATCAAAAAGCGCCATGGGAACCAGAAGAAGAGATCATCTGGGTAAGTAAATCCGAGATGAAGCGAGACATGGAAGAACTGCAAAAGCTAGGTGAGGAGCTTGTCGGCCTCAAACCTTCAGTTCTAGAAAAGTTTCCATTGAGCGAAGATTTGCGAGAAGCAATTGCTGACGCGCAACGCTTTAAAAATGAAGCGCGTCGTCGCCAATTACAACGTATTGGTAAATTGATGCGTTACGAAGATCCAGAGCCAATCCAAGCCGCACTGGATAAAATTCGTAATAAGCACTCTCAATTAACGGCTGTATTCCACAAACTTGAAGCGTTGCGTGATCGCGTAGTGGAAGAAGGTGACAAAGCCATTGATGACGTAATGGAAATGTACCCAGAAGCGGATCGTCAGCGTCTACGCCAACTTGCTCGCCAAGCAGCGAAAGAGAAAAAAGCTGGGAAACCAGCAAAAGCGTACCGCGAAATCTTTCAGATCCTTAAAGGTCTAAACGAAGAAGAGTTTTAATTCGAGGGCTCACGCAATGAGCATTCGATTTAAACGCAAAAAGCAGACGTCAATGTCTGCTTTTTTTATCTTTGGTTTTACAGTCAGCGTTACACTAAGCGATTCACGCGGTCTCCGCGCTCGAAAGCGTTAATGTTCTCAATCAAGATTTCCGCTAAACGTTGAATAGATGAGTCGCTGCCCCATGCAACATGCGGTGTCAGTAACAAATTAGGTAAACTCATATTGGCAATCAGCGGATTGCTCTCATCAGCCGGTTCTTGTGTAAAAACATCAAAACCAGCCGCTGCAATTTCTTGCTGTTTTAAGGCATCCACCAGTGCGCTCTCATCCACCAAACCTCCACGCCCTGTATTAATCAAAATGGAGTTGGACTTCATTTGTTGCAACTCTGCTTGACCAATTAAATTCTGAGTATGATCGTTGAGCGGGCAATGCAAGGTCAGCGCATCGGAGCGTTTTAATACTTCCTCAAACGACACATAACCTGGTCTACATTCTGCCGCCCCTTTACGCTCAGAAAACAAGACGGTCATTCCTAACGCTTGAGCCAGATTCGCCGTCGCTTGCCCTAGTGCCCCACTACCAACAACACCTAACGTGCTACCACCAATATCCCCGATTGGGTGAGTAAAAAAACAAAACTGCTGGTTACGCTGCCACTCACCTGCGGCAATATCTTGGTGGTACCCAAATAAATTCCGTCTTAAAGCGAATAACATTGCCATCACGTGCTCGGGCACCGAACGCGTCGCGTAACCACGTACATTAGCAACCGCAATATCATGATTAGCACAGTAGTTCACATCGACGTTGTTAAAACCAGTTGCGGCAACCGCGATCATCCGTAATTTTGGTAGTTGCTCTAATACATGTTGGTCAAGCAGGACTTTATTGCTAATCACGATATCGGCATCGGCTAACCTTTCTATTACCTGCCCAGGCGCAGTTAGGTCGTACTCACGCCAGTGGTGCGGAAAGCTAGGTCGTGGGATCTCAATATGTTCTGGGATGGTCGCTCGATCTAAAAATACGATGCTTGGCAAAGACATAACAACTCCTTGTTCACGGCTGAAAGACAGGATACATCAACCACAGTAACGAAATAGCCAAAAATAGCGAACTAGAAAGAACCGCTGTTAGTGCAATTGGCATTAAGGGTGTGGCAACGTTTTATAATCAGGCAATGTACGCTCTGGCGAAAAATAGTTAAAGATCATCGCCTCGGCTTCAGAATAAAAGTCACAGGGTACAAAAATACTGCTCAGCTGATCCGTAGCTGGATGATAAAAACTTAGCTCCGCAGCGTGCAACTCTAAACGTTCTGAAAACTGATACGCCTCTTCGCTTGCATAAAACTCATCACCCACAATCGCATGACCAATCGCCATCAAATGCACGCGTAACTGATGCGATCGACCAGTAATGGGGAGTAACCGCACAACGGTCGTATGGGCGCCATCTGGGTGCACTTCACGCTTCACCACTTGGAATAAAGTTTGAGATGGCTTGCCGTCGTCGAAGCATACTTTTTGTCGTGGACGATTTGGCCAATCACAAATTAATGGAAGATCAATATTCCCTTCTTGCGGCTCAACATGTCCCCAAACACGTGCGTAATACACCTTGTGAGTGAGACGATATTGGAACTGCTTTTTTAATGCTCGCTCCGTGGGTTTGTTTTTCGCCAGCAACATCAACCCTGATGTCGACATATCCAAGCGATGCACAACTTGAATTTCTGGATGCAACTCTTTGAGGCGGCTCCACATGCTGTCGTAATGCTCTGCAAGGCGACCAGGGACAGACAGCAGCCCTGATGGCTTATTCACTGCCAGAATGTCGTCATCCTCAAAAACGATATCAACCCAAGGGTCGGTGGGAGGGGTATATTCAAGCATTGCCATGGGAGATCTCTACAAAATAAAAACGCCGCGATTATATACCCAAATAGCACCCAGATGCAGGGTTCGGAAGAAAAGTTCAACCCAATAAAACAAAGTCAATCCTTTAGCATAAAAACTAAAAATAGCACGTTGTAAATTTAGTTTGACAACAAGACGCATAACTGAATAGAGTGCTAGATGCACACAGCATGATATTCGCAAAGAATACTTAAAATAAATACACCAAAACACAGCATTTAAAAGACATTACCGTTGCGCAGTATAGGGCGATCGCTCAGCCTGTCATGTACTGCGGTATGTATCTCTTTAGAAAGATACATAAGATAAAAAGGACAATAAGCAATGGACTCCGCCGTTATAGATAAACCCCAATCCAAACTTTCCTTATTTTTTCGTTCGCTAGGCCCCGGCATATTAATGGCATCTGCTGCGGTCGGTGGCTCTCACCTCGTGGCATCAACCAAGGCTGGTGCGATTTATGGTTGGCAATTGGCTGCACTGATTCTGCTCGTAAACCTGTTTAAATACCCTTTTTTCCGAGCGGGCGTACAGTACACCATGGGGACAGGGCTCACCTTGGTTGAGGGCTACGCGAAATTAGGTCGGCCTTATCTATGGCTATTTCTATTTCTTAGCGTGGTATCGGCCGTCATCAATACCGCCGCTTTGTTGATGTTTAGCGCTAGCTTGCTGGGCTACTTCATTCCGTTTTCACTATCAATGGCATCACTCAGCATCATTGTGATTGTCACCTGCCTGATCATATTATTTGCTGGCCATTACAAAGCGCTCGATACGCTATCTAAGGTGATCATGTCGGTGTTAACCATCGCGACTTTACTCGCTGTTTCTATCGCCTTTGGTAACCCTGTTGAGCAAGTAGCCAACTTCGAGCCGCCGTCACCTTGGTCTATTGCGGCTATTGGTTTTATCGTCGTGACAATGGGGTGGATGCCTGCACCGATAGAGATCTCCTGTTTAACCTCAGCATGGCTAAAACGCCAATCAAGCCAGCAAGAAGTAACATACCGCTCTGCTCTATTTGACTTTAATGTCGGTTATATTGGCACGGCGTTTCTTGCCATTATCTTTGTATCGCTAGGCTCTTTGATGCTTTATGGTTCTGGCGTTGCGCTTGAAAGCTCTGGCGTTGGCTTCTCCCACCAATTGGTTGGTTTATATGCGGCAACGATTGGCGAATGGTCTCGTTACTTGATCGCGGTAATTGCGTTTTTCTGTATCTTTGGCAGCACGATTACCGTTATTGATGGCTATTCGCGCGTTATTTCGGATTCTCAACGCTTACTGCGCTCGCAACCAGACACTAACCCTAAAACCACTTCAGCGATCATGCTGGTAGTCTCCTTACTTGCATTGGGTATTGTGGTTTTCTGGGCTTCTGCGTTATTGCCTATGCTGAACTTTGCGATGATCCTCGCCTTTATGACCACGCCATTCTTTGCTCTGCTAAATTACACATTAGTGAGCAAAACTGAGTTACCTGAGCCTTTGGCTGTTGGACCTAAACTAAAGTGGTTGTCGATTGCAGGCCTGATTTACTTGTTTGGCTTCTTGGCTGTATTTATCTGGTGGAAGTGGTTGATGTAAATGAGATAGCTATCAGTGATTAATGCATTCCGCTTAAAGAAACTAAACCGTAAATAAAGAAAAAGGTCTTCAACTGAAGACCTTTTTTAATGAGCAATAAATACTTACTTAGTTGTGGCTCACCACAATCAAACGCAGCGAGTCGAGCTGAACCTGAGCTTGGTTGATGTAACCAGTGAGCTCTTTAATTTGTGCGTCGATAGCTTCAATTTCTTCGTCACGAATATTTGGGTTCACCGCTTTCAGTGCTTGCAAACGCTCAAGCTCTGCATTCAAACTGTGCTGCATATCTTGATGAGCTTGTTTGCGTACTTCTTCGACCTTCTCTTCAATAAGAACATCACCGGCTTCAATTAAGCGGTGTACGTCTTTCTGTACCGACGTAACCAACTTGCTACCTAAGTGACGGTTTACAGGGCTGAGCTGGCGGTTAAAGCTTTCAAACTCCACTTGAGCAGACAAATCATTACCACGCGAGTCCATCATTAAACGGATTGGCGTTTTCGGTAAGAAGCGTGCGATACCACTACGTTTTGGCGCTTGCGCATCTACCGCGTAAATCAACTCAAGAAGAATAGTCCCGACTGGTAACGCTTTGTTTTTCAATAGAGATACCGCAGACGTCCCCACCCCTTCACTCATAAGAAGATCGATACCACCCTGGATCATTGGGTGTTCCCAACTGATAAAGTGCATATCTTCACGAGATAACGCTGTATCACGATCAAACGTGATCGTCGCTCCTTCGTATGGCAGACCTGGGTAGCTTGGCACCATCATGTGCTCAGATGGGGTCACAATCAGGGCGTTTTCACCTTTATCGTCTTGATTCAAGCCAATCGTGTCAAAAAGAGAAAGTGCGAAGGTGACCAGATTGGTATCGCCGTCGGTCGATTCAATTTTCTCAACGATTTGTTGTGCTTTTTCCCCGCCATTTGAATGCATTTCTAATAGGCGATCACGGCCTTGCTCCAATTGGGATTTCAGCTCTTTATTCATTTTTGCTGACGCTTCAATGATCTCATCTAGCGTGCTGGTATCACCAGAGGCAAGAATTTCAATCAGATCATCGGAGTACTTATCGTAAACAGCACGGCCTGTTGGGCAGGTTTCCGCAAAAGCGCTCAGGCCTTCATCGAACCAACGTGCTAGGATCGCTTGCGATGTGCCTTTCAGGTAAGGAACATGAATGTCGATATCGCGATTTTGACCGATACGGTCCAAACGACCAATACGTTGCTCAAGCAAGTCTGGGTTAAATGGCAAGTCGAACATGACAAGTTGGTTGGCAAACTGGAAGTTACGACCTTCAGAGCCGATTTCGCTACAGATAAGAACTTGTGCTCCACCTTCTTCTTGCGCAAAGTAAGCCGCCGCTTTGTCACGTTCAAGAATCGACATACCTTCGTGGAAAACGGTGGCGCGGATACCTTCACGCTCACGCAGTGCTTGCTCCAATTGCAGTGCGGTACTCGCACGAGAAGCAATCACGAGGATTTTCTCGCTGCGCTTCTCTTTTACTTTTTCAAGCAACCAATTCACACGCGAGTCAAACTGCCACCAGCTCGCGTCATCGCCTTCAAATTCTTGGAAAATTTCTTCCGGGTAAAGGTTCTTCATCGCACGTGCTTCAGAACTCATCTTACCGCCAATCATTCCAGCAACACGCATTGATGTAGTGTATTGCGGTGGAATATCCATTGGCATCAGATGCACGTTACGCGTAGGGAAGCCTTTGATGGCCGCGCGCGTGTTACGGAACAAAACACGCCCTGTACCATGACGATCCATCAAGTTATCGATCAGCTCTTGGCGTGCCGACGCTTTAGCTTCTTCGTCCGCTTCACTTTCAATAATACGGAAAAGTGGTTCTACGTCTTGTTCAGACAACAACTCAGTGATCTGGTTTTTTGCTTCATTAGGTAGCTTTTCACCGGAAAAGAGTGAAGTAATCGCATCTGCTACGGGCGCGTATTGCTCTTCTTCCTCAACGAATGCTTCGTAATCATAGAAGCGGTCTGGATCCAACAAACGCAGACGAGCAAAGTGACTCTCACGACCAAGCTGCTCTGGCGTTGCAGTCAGTAGCAACACACCTGGAGTACGTTCAGCCAAGCCTTCTACCACTTGGTATTCACGGCTCGGTTTATCTTGGCTCCATTCAAGGTGATGCGCTTCATCGACAACCAGTAGGTCCCATTCACCTTCCAGTGCTTGTTCAAAACGCTTGCGGCTCTTGCGTAGGAAATCCAAAGAACACAGCACATATTGCTGAGTATCAAATGGGTTTTCTGCATCCGCAAACGCTTCGATACAGCGCTCTTCGTCAAAGATAGAGAAATGCAGATTGAAACGACGCATCATCTCAACCAGCCATTGATGCTGCAGTGTTTCAGGCACCACAATCAAAATGCGTTCGGCACGACCAGACAGAACTTGTTGGTGGATGATCATACCCGCTTCAATGGTTTTACCCAAACCTACCTCATCCGCCAACAAGACGCGTGGCGCGTGACGACGGCCAACTTCGTGCGCGATGTAAAGCTGATGAGGGATCAAACCTGCACGCATACCGCATAGGCCACGCATTGGGCTCTTATGCTGCTCAAACTGGTTGGTTAGCGCACGGTAACGCAGAACAAAGTTGTCCATACGGTCGATTTGACCGGCGTACAACTTATCTTGAGGTTTGTTAAAACGAATTTGGTTGCTAAGGAAAATCTCACGCAGAACAACAGCGGTTTCTTGCGTGTCTTCACGAGTACCGAAATAGGTGTAAAGACCTTCATCTTCCAGTACTTCTTCTACTTTTAGAGACCAACCTTCTTGGCAATCGATGACATCCCCAACATTAAAGGTGACTCGGGTAACAGGTGCATCGTTACGTGCGTAAACTCGGTTTTCCTCTGACGCTGCAAACATCAATGTCACAGTACGAGCATCCATTGCTACAACGGTACCTAAACCTAAATCGCTTTCCGTATCGCTAATCCAGCGCTGCCCCAAAGCAAATGTCATGAATTGACTACCTCGTTATTAGTTCTTGATTCGTATTTCTTGTTGGTCTACTCATGCCCGTAGGCACGGATAATAGTTTAGATCTGATTCTGGCTTCTGCTATGCCGATAGCATTCGTCATTCCAGTATGAACTGAGTATTTTTTAAGCCAGCTCAACATGATAAATCGGACGTAGCCTATACGCAGAAAAAGGTCGCTAATCTTACTTGAAGCTGTGATTTAGGTCACGCCGAAACCGCACCAAGCAGAAACTTTTTTTCCCAAACTCTAAATGCAATCAAATTGTAAAATACTCATGCCAATTATTAAGTTGTAGAACGTAAATATTACGTATACTTCTAATGAGGGGCGTTTAAAACCATTGCATATGATTTAAGCGCGTTAGTACACGATTAGGATCAACACGGGTTTGCAGTAAGTTGTCTTGCTACTCGGTTGCACACTAGCCGACATCAGCCCGACAACCTCTATTGCAAGCAATCAGAGTTAGGTCACTTCACACCTATTTGGAAACGACCTAACAACTCGCATGCAGAGCCGTACTACGGCAAGGAGACGCTATGGGCGATACCGATCGGAAACTGTTTGTACTCGATACCAACATTCTTCTTCATGAACCCTTTGCCATCTTCTCTTTCCAAGAACACGATGTCGTTATCCCCATGACCGTGTTGGAAGAACTCGACCGAATCAAAGACAGTAAGCGCGACGTTGCAAGAGATGCGCGCGTGGCTATTCGCACCTTGGAAGATTTGTTTAAAGAAGCAACGCCAGATGAAATCTCTGAAGGCATTCCTGTTTCTAAAGACAACCCCGACCAAGGTACTATTTCCATTTTGGCGGATTTTGAACTGCAGGAAACTGTCAAAGCCTTCGCCGACAAAGCCGGTGACAACCGTATTCTCAACGCGGTGCTTTATCTGCAAAATAAACGTGCACCACGTGAAGTGGTACTGATCACGAAAGACATCAACATGCGTCTGCGAGCCAAAGGGGCTGGTGTACGCTTTGTTGAGGACTATAGAACCGACCAACTGATTGACGACATTCAATACCTAACCAAAGGCTTTCAATTGCGTGAAGGTGATTTCTGGAGCGGTATTGAGGAAGTAGAAAGCTATGCTCTGGGCGGAAAAACTTACCACAAACTCAGTCGCGAACCCTTCGACCCAACCTTTATCAACCAATACGTTATTGATGAAGACAGTGACTTTGCTGGTCGCGTAGAAACCATCAATGAAGACAAGCTAACGCTTCTCGACCTGAGCCGCGAACGTCTAATGCATCGTAAGGCTTGGGACATCACACCTAAAAATATCTACCAGGGAATGGCGTTAGATGCCTTACTCGATCCAGAAATTGACTTGGTGATTCTAACGGGTGCGGCGGGTAGTGGTAAGACATTACTGGCAATGGCAGCAGCATTGGAGCAAACCATTGAAAAAAGCATGTTCGATAAAATTATCGTAACACGTAACACGCCAGATATCGGTGAATCCATCGGCTTCTTACCCGGCTCCGAAGAGGAGAAAATGATGCCGTGGTTAGCGGCGGTGACCGATACCTTGGAAGCACTACATAAACACGATCACTGCACTGAAGGCTCATTGAAGTACATCTGCGATAAAGCCAACATTCAATTTAAATCGATCAACTTTATGCGTGGCCGTTCGATTCAAAATGCGTTTGTACTGCTTGATGAGTGTCAAAACCTCACTGCATCACAAATCAAAACCATCATTACCCGCTGTGGCGAAGGAACCAAAATCGTCTGCTCCGGTAACTTGGCGCAGATTGACTCTCATTACCTCACCCCAGTGACATCAGGATTGACGTACATGGTTGAGCGCTTCAAGAACTTTGAAGGCAGCGCAAATATTCACCTCAACGGCGTGGTTCGTAGCCGCTTGGCGGAATTTGCTGAAGAAAACCTGTAATTGACACCGACTCACAAAGCAAAAGAGCGCTCTAATGAGCGCTCTTTTTATAACGATTCGACTGAGTTACTCCGTGCCACCCACTGTCAGTGAGTCCAGCTTCAAGGTCGGCTGACCAACACCAACTGGCACACTTTGACCTGCTTTACCACATACGCCAACGCCCTTGTCGATACTTAGGTCGTTACCGACCATAGACACTTGCTGCATTGCTTCGATACCTGAGCCAATCAACGTCGCACCTTTAACAGGGCGCGTAATTTTACCGTTTTCAATCAAGTACGCTTCCGATGCAGAGAACACAAACTTACCCGAAGTAATGTCCACCTGGCCGCCACCAAAGTTTGGCGCATACAACCCTTTCTCGACCGTCGAGATAATTTCTTCTGGCGTATGTTCACCTGGAAGCATGTAAGTGTTGGTCATACGAGGCATTGGCAAGTGTGCATACGATTCACGACGACCGTTACCCGTTGGATTTACACCCATTAGCCGCGCGTTTAGCTTGTCTTGCATATAGCCTTTCAGCACACCATTCTCGATAAGCGTGTTGTACTGACCGTTTACCCCTTCATCATCCACATTCAGTGAACCACGAAGGTCTTTTAACGTGCCATCATCGACGATGGTACACAACGAAGACGTCACTTGTTGACCCATTTTGCCAGAGAAAACCGAAGATTCCTTCCGGTTAAAGTCACCTTCTAGGCCATGACCTACCGCTTCGTGTAGCAACACGCCAGGCCAGCCAGAACCCAATACCACTGGCATCATGCCAGCTGGTGCGGCTTCTGCTTCAAGGTTGATTAACGCCATGCGAATCGCTTCGTCTGCGTAATGAAAAGCTTGTTTCACACCATTGCTTTCCGTTAAAAAGAAATCGTAACCGAAACGGCCGCCGCCACCAGCACTACCGCGTTCACGTCGTTCGCCTTTTTGTGCGAGCACGCTAATAGACAAACGCACCAAAGGACGAATATCGCCTGCATAAGTACCGTCTGTTGCCGCAACAAGCATCTGCTCATGCACACCGCTGATGCTGATCGAGACTTCTTTAATCAATGGTTCTTTAGTGCGGATGTAAGCATCTAGAGATTTGAGCAATTCTGTTTTTTGCTGCTTTTCCCATTCAGCTAGTGGATTCACAGCGGCGTAGTACGCTTGGTTTTCGGTGCGTTTAAACGCTTGGACTTTGCCATTTTGCCCTTGCTGAGCAATACCGCGCGCCGCCATTGCACTCTGCTTCAGGCCTTCAGGCTGGATTTGATCAGAGTAGGCAAAGCCTGTTTTCTCGCCAGTTACTGCACGGACACCAACACCACAATCAATGTTAAAAGAGCCATCTTTGATGATGCTATCTTCTAGAACCAGAGACTCATGCCAGCTGGACTGAAAGTAAATGTCCGCATAATCGATCTGGCGCGTCGCAATGCTGGCAAGCGTGTCAGCAATGTCTTGTTCTGTCAGACCATTTGGGGCAAGGAGTGCCTGTTCTATTTGGTTTGTGCTCATAGTTAGCTCTTTTATTTCCGTCTCAATTCATTTTGAAAGCGACTGTGTTGAGTCAGCGGCATATTCTGCCTTACTTGTTGGCTTTGTGACAAATCTATCTCTGTCACCAATAAGCCTACTTCATCCTGAAGCTGTTTATGGATACGTCCCCAAGGGTCAACGACCATTGAGTGTCCCCATGTTTTTCGTCCACATGGATGCATTCCAGTTTGTCCGCTTGCCAAAATCCAACATTGTGTCTCAATCGCTCTAGCTCGCAATAATACTTCCCAGTGAGCTTGCCCCGTCACAGCGGTAAACGCAGCGGGCACCACAATGATATCCGCCCCTTCTTGACGCAATACTTTATAAAGTTCTGGGAAACGTAAATCATAACAAATACTCAATCCAACACTGCCGATATCAGTTTCCGCAACGACTATTTGATTACCCGCCATAAACGTATCCGACTCACGATAACTACCATAACCATCGGCTACGTCGACATCAAACATATGCAGTTTGTCATAGTGAGCAATGCATTTACCGTGCGGCGGAAATACAAGTGTTGTGGTGGTGACACCTTTTGCGGTTTGAATGGGCATGCTTCCGACAATTAGCGTTAACTGGTTCTTTCTAGCGATTTCACAGAGCCGCTGTTGAATCATGCCACTGCCAAGTGGCTCTGCATGTTGATGATAAGCTTCGCGACTGGAAAATAGCACTGTATTTTCAGGAGTAAGAACAAGTTTGGCACCTTGCTTGCTCGCTAAAGCACACTGTTTTTCAATGAAGTCCAAATTCGCGTTAATATCCGGACCCGAAGTCATTTGAATAATGCCAACACGCTCCATGTGTTTCCTCCCTATTCCATTATATTCGGTGAGTTATTTGGCCTGTTCACGCAGTTTTTCTGGCAGCTTGTATTCACCTTTACTTCGCGAAATTTCTTTCACCGTTGGTGAATCTAGTGGGCCTTTCACTTCATAATTGACTTGAGTGAAGACCTCAACCACCGGAGATATCACCGTAGAGATGGCCAAGACATACAAAGCAGTTTGAGGCGCAACGGCAAACGCGGTCAGCATTGGTAGGCCTGATGTGATGTCTGGTGTGAATTTCACTTCCGCATCAACCATTCTGCTGTTCATATTAGCGATGCCGCGGATTTGCATTTCCCCTGCTAACGCATCCATTACGATATCATTGGTGATAAACACACCGTCTTGGATTTTGCCCGTTCCCGTGATCGAGTTGAATGCCATGCCTTTATCGAATACGTCGGTAAAGTCGAGCTGCATCTTACGGATGATAGAATCCAAGCTAAACAAGCCTAACAAGCGTGCCGCACCACTAACTTCACTAATCACGCCTTTACCAAATTCCGTTGAGACGTTTCCTTGCAAGGTTTGTGTCTTCATTGACCAAGGTGCGCCGTCCCATTCCATATTGGCATTGATCTCAAATGGTGCTTGTTGAATGCCTGATGTAATACCAAAGCGCTCCATAAGATCGGTGTTGTTATCACCTTTCATTTTCATGGTTAAGTTGGAATGACTACTCTCTTTCGTCAGGTCCCACCAACCACTCATATCAATGCGGTTTTTGCCGCTACTAAAGGTGATATTTTTCCACTCCAAGCGGTTCTCGCGACGCTGCAAATCAACATTAACTTTGCCCACTTTGTAACCTTGCAGCCAAAAATCATCGATGTTCAAAGTTAAGTTTGGCATCTCTGCGTGAAACTTGCGGTCAAAATTGGTAATCAAAGGTGCGTTTTGATCTTCACTCGCAAAGATTGAACTGCGCTCTTTGGTCATCTCTTCAAACCCTGGGATGTACAGATGCAAGTGCTCTAGAGAGACCGATAGATCATAGGGTTTCAGATAGTTAGCTTTCCCTTTAACCTCTTGACTGTCCACATCGAGTTGCCAACTCAAATTTTTCTTGCTTGCTGAAAAATCCACATCATGAAACTCAATCCCACCGAGCTGTAAGTTTGGCGTTTCAACTTCAATGCGTGTCGGCAATGGAATGGTCGGCGTTTTCATGCTTGCCAAAACAGACGATGAAGGCTTGCTCTCAGAGACCTGCGCAAGCTCCGCCCATTGGTCTAAATTCAGTTCTTCGACACGCACCGAAGCATCGTACCCGACAATAGGACTAATCCGGAAGCCACCTTTGCCAACCATTAAATGAGTCGCAGTCAGAACCGGGACATCGCCAGCGATATCTATCTCAGTTTGATACTTCACATTTGGGATCTGTAGTCGTGCTGAAATACTCTCTTGGTTGCCGGATGCTTGCAGTTTCGCTTGCCCAGACTCACCAATTTTTTTCGCTAAAGGATAAGGATATTGACTAGCCAGACGATTTAGCTGCGCCAGCACTTCAAGCTGATAAGTGAAACCAACATCATTGAGTTGCAAGTCAATATCCATTTGCCACGGCGCATGGCCAGAAACAAGGTTTAACCAACGCTCACCGACATAGGGTTTGAGCGGCTCGACATCCCAATCTCCTAGTGTATTAATTGTCACGTTGTAGCCTTGCTCCGCACTCTCTCCATGGAAATCAAGAGAGATAGGCTGTTGTAATAATTCGGCCGACAAACCCGATGTGGTAACCACATCATTGTCGAAGGTGATACGTCCTGTGGCGTTTTCAAGCGTCATTGGCGGCGCTTCAATATCAACACGATTTTCTGTTAAATCGGCATAACCCCAAGCGCGAGAGTCTTTCTCAAAATCAAACGGTATGTTGAGTTGAAACTCAGAGTAAACGGGCCCACTCACTTGCAGCGCTGTCAATGCGGCACCGACTGAATCCACTAATGGCGTCGCCATCATGTAGTCACGGACTTCATTACCCGGCGCGCTTGCTTTCGCTTCAATCTCGATGTGTCCACCTTCTGCCAACTCAGGGATTCGCCCAGTGATACGCTTGGCATGAACGCCATTTAGTGTGGCTGATTTTGAATCCAAATACATGGCATCATTTTCAAACAGCAAGTCTAGCTGCAAATCCGTGATGGTTGGCCATGCCGTATCAAAGCTAAATTTCGCGTCTTTTAATCCAACCCAAGCTTGGAACATGCCATTATGTTCTTTGTAAGGAAAATCACCTAACTCGCCATACCACAACAATTTCGCTGTGTTCACTTTACCGCCCTGAATCGCGGTCGAAAGATAGTCGGTCAAGTCTTGTCCAAGTGCCAGAGTCGGTAGATAGCGCCATGTCTCACCCGCGTTGTAGAGATCCGCTTCGGCATAGAACGATAAAAATGGGCTTTGTTCTTTTGGAAAATCAAGACGGAATGCCCCCAAGACTTGAAGATCAGGCGTTGCTGCCGTCACTTTATCCGCCCACAAACGCCAACCCGCATCATCTTGCTGCCAGATAATATCGACTTCACCTTGTTTGATATTCAGCGGAGCTTGGAATACATCGCCGTACGGAAAGACATCATCAATGACGGTGACTTTTGCTTTAGCTTGATTCACATCCCCCGATACGCTGCCCTGTACGTGATGAAACCCGGGTAGGAGCTCCCATTGTGTCATCGCGAGTTCATCCAGTTCAGCCGAGTAGCGTAAGGTGTCTAAACCACCGTTCATTGACAATCGGACATCTTCGACCCGACCTTTCGGTGCTAGTTTGTTAATAAGGTCACTGGTCGACTCTGACTCTGGAGCCAGCTTGATGAGCGGAATGAGTGCTTCTATGTCGAGTTGAGAGAGATTAAGCATCCAGCCGTTTGGTTGCCAATCAAACGCGACGTCTAGCTCTGGCCAAGGGGTATTATCGGTTCTGATCTGAAGTGAGTGACCATTTACTTTCCAGCCTTGTTTATCTGGTCGAAGATTGAAAATTCCAGACTCAATAAACAGCTCATGATGTCCATCTTCATTCCACACCAACTCGGAAGGCAGCAATTCAACATAAGCATCATGCGGTTGGCTATGTTTGAGCGTTAGCCAAGTATTTAAGCTGACTTTACCCGACTCTGCTCCTGACTCTTCTTGCATGTAAGTGGTCAGCCAAGGTGTGACCGAGACATCTTGAGCACTCACGTAAAACTCACCAGATACATCGCGCAACGAGCCATGATCTTTAAAGTTAGCGCTTACTAACAATGAGTTCAGGCGAACATCGGCAATGCTAACCGTGCCTTCGGCTACGTGACGTTTCCCTTGATTGCTCCAACGAAGCTGCTCAATATCTAAACGGCGAGTTTCACCAGACACCGACTTATACCAAATCCGTGAATCGCTAATAGTGAAGTCTTCGAACTGACGTAAAAGAAGTGAGTCGAGTTGGTCAATGAGTTTCACTTCGCTCTTATCCACTTCAGGCTTCGGATCTTGACGATGAGAAGTCGGCAGAATGTCTACCGTGTGAATGTCTAAAGCGAGGTTATGAATGGTAAGGTCTGCAACTACAGGTTTAAGTTGAAAAAGAGATTGAATAAGGTCGAACTCAATTTGGACTTCTTCAACAGCGAAGCGTGCATCTTGCACGTTTGGTAGATTTGCCTCTAAACCCAGTAACGCAATTGAGGGATGATTATTGCGCCACGTCCCTGCGACATTGGCAATAGAAACGTCAAAACCTGTGCCTTGTTTGACCCAGGTTTTGATCTCATCTTGGAAATGGTTAAGTTGCGGCAGTGTGACGCGAAGCGTGGTTACTAATATGGCTAATAACACCAATACAGTAACTAAACTCCACGCACAAAAACGCCCAAAACGGTTAACACCAGAATTCACAAATGTTCCAAATTACATCATTACGACGTCAAACTGTTCCTGAATGTACAGGGGTTCAGCCTGAACTCGCACTTGCTTGCCAATAAATACTTCGAGCTCAGCCAGCGCATGAGACTCATCGCCCAATAGCGCTTCAGCAACAAACGGCGATGCGTACACGACAAAATTATCGGCGTCGTAAGCACGGTTCACACGAGTAATCTCGCGTAATATCTCAAAGCATACGGTTTCGACCGTTTTCACGCTGCCACGGCCTTCACAAGTAGGACAGCCAGAACACAAGATATGTTCAATACTTTCTCGTGTGCGCTTACGCGTCATTTCAACTAAGCCAAGCTGGGTAAAGCCGTTGATGTTGGTTTTTACTCGGTCTTTCGCCAGCGCCGTTTCCAGTGAGGTAAGTACTCGCTGACGATGCTCTTCGGATGCCATATCGATAAAATCAATAATGATGATACCGCCAAGGTTACGTAAACGTAGCTGACGCGCAATAGCTTGCGTTGCCTCTATATTGGTATTGAAGATAGTCTCTTCGAGATTACGACGACCAACAAATGCACCCGTGTTGATATCGATGGTGGTCATGGCTTCGGTTTGATCGATGATCAAATAGCCGCCCGATTTTAGCTCGACCTTGCGCTCTAAAGAACGCTGAATTTCGTTTTCAGTGTCGTACATGTCAAAGATTGGCTTGTCACCTTCGTAAAGCTCAAGCTTATCTGTTAACTCCGGTACATACTCAGAAGTGAATTCTTTCAGGTTTTCATATTCAAGGCGGGAGTCGACCATGATCTTATCGAGCTCTGTGCCAACAAAGTCACGCAGAATGCGTTGAGCTAAGCCGAGTTCACCGTAAAGTGTTGAACGCGTTTTGTATTTTGAGCGACGCTCCATGACTTTTAACCACAAACGCTTTAGAAATGCCGCATCTTGAGATAGCTCTTTTTCATCAGCGCCTTCTGCCGCGGTACGAATGATAAAACCACCGTGCTCATCGCAGTAATGGTTCACCACCTTTTTCAAACGCTCGCGCTCTTTCTCACTTTCAATACGCTGCGAAACACCGACATGACTGGCCCCCGGCATAAAAACAAGATAACGCGAAGGTAAGGTGATATCCGTCGTTAAACGCGCACCTTTCGTGCCGAGCGGATCTTTGACCACTTGCACAACAATGTCTTGTCCCTGGCGTACCAGTTCAGAGATATCACGGACTTGAAACTGCTGTTTTTCGTTTTCTGCCACACATTCGGTATGAGGAACAATATCTGACGCATGTAAAAACGCTGCTTTATCTAAACCAATGTCGACGAAAGCCGCCTGCATACCTGGTAACACTCGGCTTACTTTGCCTTTGTATATATTGCCCACAATACCGCGACGCGATTCGCGCTCGATATGTATTTCTTGTAGTACTCCACCTTCAATCATGGCCACACGAGTTTCACTCGGGGTCACGTTAAGCAGCAATTCTGCACTCATGTGCACACCTCAAAACAATTATAAAAATTCTTGAATTAGCTGATCGGTTTCGAACAAAGGTAAGCCTACTACAGCGTGATAACTGCCTTCGATTCGGGTGACAAATCGTCCTCCGAGTCCCTGAATACCATAACTTCCAGCTTTATCGCATGGCTCTCCTGACTGCCAATATTGTTCGATTTCTTCGTGAGTCAGTGGTTTGAACCACACGTCAGTGGTAACGACCACTGAATGTTGTTGTTCCGATGATACAACGCTCACCGCAGTCATCACTTGATGACGACGACCCGATAAGTCAGTAAGCATACGCTTTGAATCTTCAAAACTTTTTGGTTTTTCTAGCACACGGTCATCGCATACTACGACCGTATCAGAGCCCAATACAACGGAATCAGGCTTAGCCAACGCTAAGCCTGCCTGAGCTTTTTCCAAAGAAAGACGCAACACGTAATCTCGTGCTTGCTCATGAGCCTGTTTGGCTTCCTCAATATCAGGCAATACGATCTCAAAATCATAACCCAGTTGAGCAAGCAGCTCTTTTCTTCTCGGAGAACCCGATGCGAGAACGAGAGATAAGCTTTTCTTCACCGCTTTACCTTACGTGCCATGCACGACGAACTCGTCGCATTAATAAAAACATCCATGGCCAAAGTATACAGTTTATTGCCGCCGTCCACAGAGATAATGGATTAAATACTACGTCCTGGTTCAAATATTCCCCACAGAATATCAAAACTTCCAATAACGCAGTAAAAAAGGCAATTAAAATCGACTGTTGCCACAAAGCCATGTTGCGAATCAACAGGAAATTCAGCGCCACGAGGTAGATAACGATCGACATCATCATGCCACGAATTCCAAGCGTTGAGCCGATCAAGATATCCCACAATAAGCCCAACACTAGCGCAGTTCCGACGTTCACTCGGTGCGGTAGTGCCAACACCCAATAACACGTAACAAGGAACAACCATGAAGGGCGTAACACATCTAACACACCTGGCCATGGAATGGTTTGCAGTACCAGCGCAACGAAGAAACTGACGCCAATCACCATTCGGCTACTCAATACATTATTGGCCATCGGTTACCTCTTGTTCTTGCTCTAACCCTTCATCTACATTGGACCGCAGTACTTTGTGTTGACGGTCTTCATTCGGCCAAATCAGCAGTAGGTAGCGTAAGCGATCAAACTCCACAACCGGCTCAGCCTTGATTGAGGCGAACTCTTGACGCGTATCGTGATCCACATTGGTAACCGTCGCGACTGGATATCCCTCAGGGTAAATGCCACCTAAACCGGATGTCACCAATAAATCACCAACCTGAATATCTGTGCTGGTTGGAATGTGCTCCAGTTGGATTTCATCCATTTCACCATTGCCCGATGCGATCACTCGGATATCATTGCGGATCACCTGGACAGGAATTGCATTTTTCGCGTCCGTTAGCAGCAGAACACGTGCGTTGTGCGCTGCGACAAACGTAACCTGACCGACGATGCCTTTCTCGTTGATAACAGGCTGACCAACGTAAACACCATCAATACGGCCTTTATCGATCACCACTTGATGACGATAAGGTGAAGTATCCACCGCCATTACTTCTGTCACGACTTTCTTTTCATCACGGACAAATGAAGATCCTAACAACTTACGTAAGCGTTGGTTTTCTTCTTTATATTGGTCGAGCAAGATAAGCTCGCTTTTCAGGCGTAGCACTTCTCGCTTTAAGCTGCGATTGCCTTCAACCAATGCCTGATGAGAATTAAAACGTTCAAATACGCCATCGAACATACTACGAGGCAAATTCGCTGCGTACTGAATCGGTGCAACCATACTGTTTAGTAGGTATCGAACGTTGGAAAACGTATCTAGACGACTATCGGCCAGCATTAAGCTCGCCGACACGATGACAGCAAAAAACAGACGTAATTGCAGAGACGGACCTCTGCCGAAAATCGGTTTCATCTTGTTTTTGACCTGATTGCTTCCATGATTATTGAGCCTTACTTGGCAACCTAAAAATACTTAACTAAATACTTTTAGGTATGGAGCATGTTTGAATTACAGAGAGAGCAGAAATGAAGGTGAAGCCCGACATGAGCTTCACCTAAACCTTTATTCTTCAGAGAACAGATCGCCACCGTGCATGTCGATCATTTCTAGAGCTTTACCGCCACCACGCGCAACACACGTTAGTGGATCTTCCGCGATAACCACAGGAATACCAGTTTCTTCCATTAGTAGACGGTCTAGGTCTTTAAGTAGTGCACCACCACCGGTTAGTACCATACCGTTTTCAGAAATGTCTGAAGCAAGCTCTGGTGGACACTGTTCTAGTGCAACCATGACTGCTGATACTATGCCAGATAGCGGCTCTTGAAGCGCTTCTAGGATCTCGTTTGAGTTCAAGCTAAAGCTTCGTGGCACACCCTCTGCAAGGTTACGACCGCGAACTTCAATCTCTTGAACTTCATCACCTGGGTAAGCAGAACCGATTTCGTGTTTGATCTTTTCAGCCGTTGCTTCACCAATCAAGCTGCCGTAATTACGACGTACGTAGTTGATCACAGCTTCATCAAAGCGGTCACCACCGATACGTACAGACGATGAGTAAACCACACCGTTTAGAGAGATAACGGCAACTTCAGTTGTACCTCCACCGATATCGACCACCATTGAACCTGTCGGCTCAGATACGCGTAAACCAGCACCAATTGCCGCCGCCATTGGCTCGTCGATTAGGTAAACTTCACGGGCACCAGCACCAAGTGCTGATTCACGAATTGCGCGACGCTCAACTTGGGTAGAACCACAAGGAACACAAACAAGAACACGTGGGCTTGGCTTTAGGATGCTGTTGTCATGCACTTGCTTGATAAAGTGCTGAAGCATTTTTTCGGTTACGTAGAAGTCAGCGATTACGCCGTCTTTCATTGGGCGGATAGCGGAAATGTTGCCAGGTGTACGACCAAGCATCTGTTTTGCTGCGTGACCGACTGCAGCAACGCTTTTTGCAGAACCTACACGATCTTGACGAATAGCAACTACAGAAGGTTCATCAAGGACAATTCCTTGCCCTTTTACGTAAATTAGAGTGTTGGCTGTACCTAAATCGATAGATAGATCGTTAGAAAACATGCCACGAAGTTTCTTAAACATACTCTTCGCTCATCCTGCAAAAATATAGAAGACAAAAATTGCTCTAAATGTACCAATGCCTCGCTGTCACAGCAAGGTATTGGTACACAAACATGAGCAGAAAGCCTCAATTTCTTGCAGTTTCCTAACTTAAGGGCAAAAACCTAAGTTGTTACTGTCCGGTTAACCCTGGCTCACCACGGTAAATCACGCGATCGTTACCTCGATGAATACCAAAGGTGACGACGGAGGATGGGTTTTCTTCGGAGCCATCATTGTCCCAGTCGTATTTGAGCCAAGGGAGGTTGTTACCACTAGGGTCGAGATTAAGCCAAACTTCAGCTTGTTGACGTCCACAGTCTGCGCGCTCTTGCTTAGCAATAAGTTCACGCATGGCACCATCGTTAACCGTCGTTCTGACGCCTTCAAGTAAAATGTCGCAGTCGGAGCCATCATCAGGCCAAACTGGCTCCTGGCTTTTTAGAGTTGGGGACACTGTTGTCCCGTTATCCTTACTGTTTAAAACGAATCGGGTATCTCTCCAATACTCCACTCTAAGGGGGATATTAACAGATTTACCCTGATTCACTCCCACATCATCCAGAGCTATGCGACCAAACCTGACATCAGGTTGCGATAGTAGCTGTTGCGAAACCATTCTATCTTCAGTGCTATTTTGCCCTTCTTTTAAGAACATCGTAGGATCAACATAGCCAGATACTTTAGTTCCATTATTATTAAGTGAAAGCGAAATAGACGTTTCGATGGAACTATCCTTGTCTGCCGGTAGTTTTGAATTAAATGGACCATCGGGACTCGGCAAAGATAAATCTTTACGCCAATAAACTGAGTTATCCCAAGTTTTGCTCCACACAGCTCCCGACCAGTTATCACTAGTCAAATCGGAATCCAAAATGCTAAGTCTATCTGAGTAACCACCAGCCAAATACAAATCTGCTTTTAAAGAATTGGCAAAACCACCATAATTTTGAGTTGTGTAACCGTTAGCGTTATATGCTGTGACTTCAAACTTAACCGATTCAAAATTCTGTCCCATATATACAGATTGATTCTGATTATCAGGGTAGGTCCACTCTGTCCCGGTGACTTTAAAGTAATCCGGATAGAAGCGCCCAATGGTTAACTTACCATCGGCTATTTTAAATGCATTACTACCAAGATATAGAGATTTGCCAATATCATCGCCATTTTCATCTTTAGCAACTGGTGCCTCAGCAATAAGCTCGAAAACACCGACTTCTGAAACCGATTGATCAAACGTCACACTACCACGAGACCATTTACTTGATTCTGGTAGCTTCTCATTTAGAAGTTTGGCTAATGAACCATTAGACGGGTACTTCACTTTATTACTAACCGTAATAGTCTTCTCTTGATAGTTCTCAGCAACCGTATCATCATCTTGCAATGCCGAGATGGTTAACTCAAAAACTTCACCAGCAGCAACAAACCCCGAAGAACAGCCATTTTCACTGTTGGTGCACTCTCCGCTCTTATCACCACTCTTTGCAGTAACTTTCAGTTTTGAAGGAAAACTAACGAAGCTGCCGAATCCATCCGAGTCATCAACACCTTCAACACTGGCTTTAAGTTTGACCTTTCCAGCTTCAGAGTATCTCAACTTAAAGAATGCCTTGCCTTCATCATCAAAATAAACATTAGGCAGGTATTTATTAGCTCTGGTTAGCTCGACATTTGAACTCCATTCCACAGCCTGATCTTTCACTTTTTTCTTGTAAGAAATCACGACAGGTTGAGAGCTATCGATCGGTGCCACTTCATAATCAATCGACATATTAACACCGCGAGATTCTCCGCCGTCTTCAGTTCGAGTTGAACAAAACGATAGGTAGTCCTCCCCCGTAGTTTCGCGACTAGCAACTACATCATTAACATTCACCGCAAGCACATTTGAAGCGAAGGTTACATTACAGTTGTTAGCAGATAGTGGCCCGCCATTAATTCGACATCGTGCCCCTTCAAAGCCAAACTGTGGTACGGAACTTTGATCGATACCCAAAGTAATATCGCCAGCTCTTGAACCTTGCAGCTCAAGCTGAGTTTCATTCTCAAACTGTACATTTGTACCACCAACCCAGTTGGCAACATTATTGCCAGTAGATGGAAGTAAAGTGACAGAGAGAGGCGTTAAGCTGCCATCATCGTATGCATCTCTAGGATATTGCTCAGAACAACTTTCATTCATACAAGCTCTAAGTGTCACATCAGAAGCCTGACACGTACTGCCTGAGCCTGAGTAGTCAAACTCGAAATGATGAATACCATCTGTTAATCGCGAGTACTTGTCCGCACAGACTCGGAAGTTATCAATATCATGCGTATTGGTAAGCATACCTGTGGATGCCGTTACCGACAGACGGAAGTTATCTGGAATATAGTTAAAACCACCTTTTTCCAAAACGTTAAACTCTTCGATAACAGGATCCCATCCGCCATTTTTTCCGACTTTTCGAAATACAGCCAGCGTTATCGTATCGGTGTTACGCGAATTTAAAACTACTTTATAACGATGCAGTTTCTCTTTACCTTTTCGATTATCCAACGAGCTGCTGTATTTTTTGCCAGTGATATACGGATAACCTTTCAACCACTTACCATTCGCATCTTGGACGCCCTGTCCACGCACCCCAACATTATCAGCAACACTATTTGAAACGATTTTCTCGCTCCCTTCACGAATGTAGTTACCAAACTCATCAATACCAATACCTAGCCAACCACCAGCAAAGCCTTCTACATCTTTGGAGACTTCAGGGTAGTGATTCTTTAGAAGCTTCATCCCGTAACCAAGCGGACCACCAAATGCCCCGGTTTGAGGAGGGACACTCGCATCAGAAATCACCAGCGCAACACCGTCAGCACCATTCCCACCATATGCATTGTGATCAAACTCAATCTCTAAATAGTTCTGATCTGACGGAAAAATATAGTTATATGCAGAGGCTGTTGCCTGCTCTGGTTTATTTGAGTTTAAGATGAAACGTCCATCAGAGATATGGGGCTCGTCACTGGTACCAAAGCCCATCACCGACCAGTTTGACAATGAACCTGAATTGAAGTTTTCTTCTGGTAATAGTGAACATTGCTGTGTTGGCGGAATAACAGGAACTAATTCAGGACAAAGTGAGGCTACAGCCTCTATTGGGCACTCTCCGGTCTGGGGGGGCTGACAGTTGGGATCATCTACACCACAATAAATGTCACTATCATTGTACTCGTAAGAATGTGATTTTGAGTTAACAGAACCACAGACGGTCGAGCTTTTTACTGTGGCTTTCCCGTGGGACTGAATCGCTTCACTAAGAGTATAAACACCTCGATTTTGATCGAGTTTAGAGTTAGTCAACGATACTTCGCTACCTGTTGATTCTACCCGGCCACAAACCAATGAGTTTTTAATATCGACTTTATGTAGAGCGAGAATATTTCCGTGTACTTGGTTATTGGCTTCTAAAATAACCTCTAAGCCCTTACTGGTAACGTCACCCGTAACTTTTGTTTCATTTAATGTAACCCGGCTTGATGCAGAAATATCACCTTGAATTTCATTCCCGCTTTGCTCAGTTTTCACCTCACCACCGATACTTGTCACGCTACCTTCGACATGGGTTTGCTTCAACGTAACCGTTCCAGCAGCTTCAACGTTACCGCGAATGATATTGTCGCTTTGTTCGGTTTTTATCGTGCTCGTTTTACTCGTAACATTTCCTTCAATAACCGCTTGAGAAAGAATAACCTCCCCATGCGTGGACAAGATCGAACCATAAACATGCGATCGGTTCTTAAGTTGAATTTTACCGTGCGACTCAATATCACCATAAATATCATAGCCACCGTTATCTCCGATAACATCGCTGGTCTCGTTAATAAGGTCAATATGAGCATTAGATTTACCGATCTGGTTGTTGCCAGCGAGTTGAATAGTACCTCGTACACGAATCGTCATTTTACTATCAGACACAATAGTATCGCCGTTATTCAACGTGAGTCCGTTCGGGCATACGTAGGTTGTAGGCCTAACAAAAAAATTAAATCGAGCTTGGTAACTACCGTTATCACACAAATCGCTTGCACCTTCAGGGACCCACCTCACCCAGTCCCAACTTGGCGTAATATCGTGAACCTTAGCGAGAACGTTCGCCGTACTCATCATACATATCAAGGCTAAGCAAATCAGTTTTTTCATTCTTGTTATTACTCCCGAACCCAAATCTCTTGCTGGCGCTCAACTTGCGATAAGCCCGAGCCACAAACGGCCGTAGCTTGCACCCTAAATAGTGACTCTGCTGCTGGTGTTCCTAAGTTTAAAGTGCCTAAATCTACACAACTCATTGGGCTAAGCCTACATCCGGTCCCTTGTGTGACATTAGGCATTGCACCGCTTACCGTATTTGTGCAGATTGTCGCGACGCTATCACTCGTACCATTGATGGGATATAACCTTGTCAATGCCCACTCATTTGCAGACTGAGCAACAAACCAAGCTTTTGTTCCCAAAAACTCTCTTGTTAATCCGCTTTGATTCGACCATGTCACTTTCATTAAAGAGGAAGCCAAATATCCCATTACAATAATGACGAACAACACGATGATTAGTACATTTCCGCTGGAGTTTCTTCTATGGGACATTGAGCACCTGCACATCTTGTTGATACACACTACGTTCACCATCCTGCTCAAACTCTAAATTGATATGAACTAAACCACCTCGTTGCAGAGTTGGCTCTAGATAACGCATACCACTTACGGACGTATCGACACTATCCGCAACCGTAATACCATTTCGCGTAACTCGCTTGGTATCAAAACAGTAGCGAACCTCCGACTTCTCTTGATAAATATAAAGACGGCTAGAAACAGAGGATCCCGTAATCGTACTTGCCCCCCCACTAACAACAAAAACCTTACCTGTTTTAGCTAAACCACCAATGGCTATATTTCGCGAAGAAGTTGATTGTAAATCTTCATATCGGCTCGGATTTATCACCATCCTGCGATTCGCAGGAATAGGATTAAGCGTTGAGTCATTACCTAGCAAAAACTCTAAGTCGTTATTCTTAAACGTGTAAAAACCAGAATATTCAATCGGCACAAACTCTAGACAATTAGTTGTTCCTTTTGGCACATGAAAACTATTAGGTACAGCATGGCGGATTTCACGCGTCATCTTTTCTAAAACAAACTGAGCCTGTGTTTGTATTCGTTGGCGATCGATAGTATCAGCGTAACCTTTCATTCCTAACTGGACATACCCAGCTATCCCCAACATGATGAAGCTGCCGACCACAATCGTAACTATCATTTCCATTAAGGTGAAACCACGATCTTTCATCAGTAGTTCCCCTTAATAGCTGTTAAAGTAAGGGGCTGCGTGTTCCCCGCAAAAATCCTTAATGTTACTTTTTTGTATTCGGTTATTTCATCGGGAGCTTTATCCGTCAGATCATCATAGGCAACGCTAATTTCTAATCTAAAGTTTTTGTACTGCTCAGTACTGTCCGCACCAAGTACATCACTAATATTCCCTCTAGGGATACCATCACACTGAGAAGCCGTTGTAGATGTGCTCCAACACCCGATATAGTCATCGACATCATTGAAATCACTAGGCGTTGTTTCCAAGGAACCGTCTAGTTTTTTATCCGCACCTAATTTATTTACGTCAGTGCAGCTCACTCCATTCTCACCACACCGAACGGTGCCACCATCAAAGTCGCTGTTTTCATCGAAGCCTCGCGCCAATATCTGAGACATGAAACCTTGGCCTAATGCGGCCGCGCGGGTTTGATAATGAGGGATGGCGGAATCTCGAATCTGAGGGACAAGAAAAGAAGTAAACGCCACCATCGCAATGCCCATCAAAACAATCGCGATGATCATTTCTATTAAAGTCATGCCACTAGATTTCTTCATGAGCATGTACCTTTAGAAACATAACCTTGAGAATTAATTTCAACTTGGCAGCGGCTTCGACCATGTTTATCTTCAATCAGGATTGAAACCCCACCACTCGCAGAATTTATAGGATTACCCAACAAATTAAACTCGATTGGATTAGTTACGGCATTGGTCAGTGAAAACTTTGTGGATTTATCAATAACTACGTCACTACGAGCATCTTGTGCACTGCCTGTTAGTGTGCAGGCAGCAACTGAACCAATGCATGAGCTAGAAACTTGCAAACGAAAATCATCACCTAAATTTGCTTCATCAATGTTCGATTGCATGCGGTTAACCTGCACTTGGCGAATCACAGAAATCACACGTTCTTGTAATGCATATGCAGAGAAACTGCCAGAGTCCATAAAACGGCTGGCTGCAAAAAGTGAAAGGATAGTGAGGAGAACAATCACGAGGATTAACTCCATTAACGTGAACCCTAATGCAGAGCTGCGAATTTTCATAACCCAACCTTAGGCTTAGAACAAGCGAGATAAGTATACGATGAAATTATGAGATTAATGATAGGTTTATAATTTTTCGATTCGAAATGTGAAAAGACGAACAAATAACCAATATCTAGTTACTTTGCCCTTTTGAACGACTAATCTCTTCTTCAATTCGATCGTAAGTTTCTTTGTTGCTTAGCGTCTCAGAAACGTGCTCCGCGGTTTGCTTGGTTTGCTCCCATTTTGCTTCGTAAGTTTCTGGTTCGAAACTTACATAACTGGGTAATACGATATACCCAGTTATAGCTATTAAAACTAGTATGACTACAAGTTCAATGCGGGATAAGCCCTTTACTATTCTCACTTAAGCACGCCTTAGAAAGGGGCCATTATGACCCCTTTAAAATCAAACAAACCACTATTATTTAGTACAAGAAGTGGATATCTCTGTTTTAGCAGGAATTAGCGCACCATCTGCATCATAGTATGATTCAGAGTACTTAACACACTCAGCAGCTTTATCCTCAGATGCATAAGTAATTGTACCTGCAGTACCATTTTTCTGATCTTTTGCGTCTGTACGCTCTGTTTCTGAAATAAGAACCCAATCTTCATCTAATCCTTGTACTGCCTTACCCAAACCATTTTCGTCAGCCGTTGGGTAACCTAGGTAGATCGTAATATCCTCTACTTTCGTACCTTCTGCAGTCAAAGATTCTTTACCTTCTACAGCAGCTTTACCATAAGTAATGCCAGCTGCACCATCAATGGCACCTTTAAGGCCTTGGTTTGCAGCTTTACGTGCATCATCTTGCAGGTTAAGGAAACGTGGTGCTGCAGTTACCGCTAGAATACCTAGGATTACAATTACCACTACCAATTCGATAAGGGTGAAACCACCTTGTCTTTTCATTGTTTACTCTCTCTATGTAAGCATGCAGTACAACTGCAAAGTTTTGTTTAGGTCACGCGACCATTTTGGATATTGTCAAAACGGTTTGGGGCAGCAACGTTCACTAAAACTGACCGTGAAGTGGATACTGTATCTACCGCTTGAGCAGAATGACGATTCGCCATTATTCAGTTCATGCTGCAATGAGAAAAACACATTATTGTTTACCCACTATTACAGCCTGTTACTTATGGTAATGATTGCATTATACCGACTTTCATTACCAATTATAGTGATTAGGTGTCAAAAAATTCACTCTGCCGACATTTCGACGTCTATTTTCAGTTGATTAGCAGTTAAGATAACTACAATCGACTGACCATTTTCATAAGTGTAGTGACAGACATAACGATCAGTTTTGATGGCTCCACTGATATCTATTAACTTGTTGGTCATTATTTTACGTTGGGGGTAATGCACCGCTAGCCAATAACCACAATCTAATACACCTTGCTGAGTAAAGGGAGACACTAACCCGTCCTCAGTCATAGTAAGGTTAAAACCATCCATCAGCATATGCTCTGGCTCGCCTTGTACTAGCCAAGCTTGACGATAACGCTGAACACTATCTTGCATCCAAACTCTCGCCAACTTAGCCCCAGTTACTTGTGCTTGCTCGGTCACAGGACGTAATTTGACCGCCAAGCCAACAGCGATGATCGTAGCAATAACCCCAAACACAATAAGCGTTGCTCGGCTTTGATTTTCAACCACCTATTAGCCGCCTTTGATGATATCGAGCATTCCCCACATTGGTAAGAAGATACCCAATGCCAGCACCATGACCATGCCTGCGACGATCACCAAAAGTAATGGTTCTATTCTTGCGGTCAGCGTTTTTAGATCGTAATCGACTTCTCGATCGTAAAAGTCCGACACCTCCAGCAGCAACTCATCAATACGACCAGTTTCTTCACCTACTGCAATCATCTGAATCACCAATGGGGTAAATATTTTACTGTTAATGGCCGTCACTGAAATGGTGCTACCCGCTTCAATTGCGGACTTCATCTCAAGAATTCGGTTTTCTAAAAAACGGTTCCCTAAGGCTTCCCCGGCCAAAGCCAAAGACTGGTTAAGTGGCACCCCTGATTTCAGCATCAACGAGAAGGTTCTGGCAAAACGAGAAAGCTGCGCACGATTAACGATATCGCCTACAATTGGCAGCCGAAGCCGAAACTTATCGAACTTCTCCCGACCATCAGCCGTCGCCACCCACGCTCTGAATACAGTAAACGCGCCAATCATTGCCACAACCAGCAACACCCAATAATTAACAAAGAAATTAGAAGTCGCGATCAAAATACGCGTCGGCAATGGTAGCTCAACCCCAAAGCGCGTGAACATCGATGCAAACTCAGGGATCACCAAGATATTCAATACAAACATGGCGATGGTGATAAAGATAATGACAAACGTCGGATAACGCATCGCCGCTTTAATGCGTTTGCGAGTCTCAAGTTCCTGTTCGTAGTAATTCGCCAGTTGCAATAGCGCTTGGTCAAGCCGACCCGTATTCTCACCGACGTTGATCATAGAAACGAACAGTGGGCTGAATACTTTACTGTGTTGCTGCATCGCAGAAGACAAACCTCGGCCATTACTCAGTTCAGAAACGACATCTTCTAGCGCCTCTTTGAGCTGTTTGTTTTCGCAATTTTGCAACAAGCCACGCATAGAGCGCAGCAAAGGTACGCCAGCTTTAGTCAAACTAAACAACTGGCGAGAGAAAAGAATAATTACTTCCAACGGAATAGCAGGCACAAACAGCTTAGACAAGCTCACTTGGCTTTTTGCCGACTCTTTCTCTAACCGTACATTGAGCGGGATGACCCCTTTATTCATCAATGCTTCCGCTGCAGCTTCAGAGTTCACTGCTTCGATTTTGCCGTTAGTGGATGAGCCGTCTAGCGTGCGGCCTTGATAACGAAAAGTTGGCATTCACTTACCTATATGAAAATGGGATCAGTCTTACCAGAAGCATCACCCTCACCTAGGGTCATCACTTCATCCAAACTGACGGTGCCTTGTAGCGCCAGTTCCATTGCAGAAGCAAGCAGTGGCTTATAGTTTTCTGAGCGGCGCGCGGCTTGCGCAAAGCCAACCGCATCATTGGCTCGCAATTTATCCATCATCTCTTGCTCAAGTTCGAGCATTTCAAACACACCGATTCGGCCTCGATAACCAGTCAAGTTACAGTTTTGGCAACCTGCGCCTTTATAAAAAATGGTGCTAACTTGATTTGGGAAACGCCCAGCTAACCACTGCTGGCGAGACTCATCTAAGTGGTCTTCTGTTTTACAATCTGGGCAAACTCGGCGCACAAGACGCTGCGCCACCACGGCTCTGACTGCACTAGCAACCAAGTAACCCGGCGCACCCATGTCGATCATACGTAACGCACTGTCGACAGCATCGTTGGTGTGGAGAGTACTCAATACTAAGTGACCCGTTAGTGCAGCTCGCAGACCAATTTCTACTGTCTCTTGATCACGCATCTCACCAACAAGAATGATGTCTGGGTCTTGACGTAAAAAGGTTCTAAGAACACGCGAGAAAGTTAGATCGATCTTACTGTTAACCTGTACCTGAGTGATGCGAGGCAGACGATATTCAACCGGGTCCTCTGCTGTAATGATCTTTTTCCCAGGTTCGTTGAGCTCACTCAATGCACCGTAAAGCGTGGTGGTTTTACCGGAACCTGTCGGCCCGGTAACCAAAATCATGCCATGCGGACGCGCCAACTGTCGACGTAAGCGAGCAAGCAAGTCTGGCGGCAAGCCCGACTCTTCTAACGGACGCAAACCAGCGGACTGGTTAAGCAGACGCATTACTACAGATTCTCCGTACTGCGTTGGTAACGTCGACATACGAATATCAATTGATTGGCCACGAACTTTGATATTGAATCGGCCATCTTGCGGCAAGCGCTTTTCAGAAATATCTAGGTGTGCCATCAACTTCAGTCGAAGAACCAAAGCCGATGCAATATTCACTTCATTTAAGAGCGTTTCATGCAATACGCCATCAATACGCTGGCGCAAACGCAATACTTGATCGTCTGGCTCAATATGAATATCCGAAGCTCCAACCTGTACCGCATCTTCAAACATGGAATTAACCAGCTTTACAACGGTAACCTCTTCACTATCGGCTTCATCAATACCGTAATCAAAGCTTTGTACATCTTTATGCTCTTCATGCAGCTGTTCAGCAAAGGAGGCGATCTCTTTAGTACGGCGGTAATAACGGTCAAAGCTTGAAATAAGCTGACGCTCTGAAGCCACAATGAACTCAAGGTTGTATTGACCTAACAAGTTCATCAATGATTCTTGAATGAACAAGTCCGCAGGGTCGCTCATAGCAACGCGCAGGGTGTCCCCATTTCGAGCAACGACCATCGCACGTAAGCGACGAGCGTGTACCTCAGGTAAAATCTGCACGGCTTCGGCATCCACAGGTGCACGACCAAGATCGATCAGTGGCAAACCAAGCTGCTGAGACAAGAAGTCCAACATTTGCTTTTCAGTAATAAAGCCAAGGTCAATTAACGCATCCCCTAACTTCTGCCCGGTACTGCGTTGTGCGTTTAGTGCTTGCTGGATTTGTTCTTCAGAGACGATACCTTCCTCAACCAGAAGATCGCCCAAGCGTTTTCTCAACTGAATTTTCATTGTGCGCTCTCCAACTCTTTCAAGATGCTCAAACGGTCACGGATAAATGCTTGCGATTGATTCGAAATGCCAACTTTACCCAGAGCTTGGTTGTAAGAGTTAATCGCGGCAGTAAAAGCCAGGGCGCGCTCTTGTTGAATAGCCAAACCTAACCACCAGCGCGCGTTTTCCGGCTCACGCTGAGTGAGGAGTTGATAGCTCTCAAGCGCAATGTCATTTTGCTTGTGTTTTTGTGCCAATGCCGCACGCATCGCCAAGTAATCTCGACTTGGTACTGGAGGCAAATGAACAAGCGGGCTCAGCGCCGCTTCAGGTTGATTAGCTTTCACTAACAACTTAGACAAGGCCAAGCGGAGTACTTGGTTGTTCGTATCTAGGTTGATGCCTTCTTGAATAATCTCATATGCTTTACGCGTGTCACCTTTACCAAAGTACAACGCTGATAACTTTTGACGCGTGTCTGCATTCATTGGCTCATAACGCAACGCCTCGGCATAAGCCGATAACGCTGTTTGCATATCGTTAGCATCGAGTGCCTTTTCCGCTCGACTAACAGCCTTAAGGGAAAGCTGACGATGTGTAAGCTCAACCTGCTCAATACTCATTGAACTGTTTTCTGCTGTCGTGTGGGTTACGTGATCGTATTGTTCCTCGCTCGGCATCGTTGCTAACTGCGCGAGTAAAACTGAATCATCAGAGGCGATATTTATCTCAGATCTTGGCGTGAACCTATCAGCCTCTTGCATGTGAGGCTGTTGCGCTACCGGCTGTGTGGCTGGTTTGGTGTAAACCACTTGAGTTGTATCGGGCGTCATTTTACTCGTTGGCGAGTGAGTGCGTTCCGATGAAACAATTGGTGAGACATTCACAGACGACAGTGGCATAGCGTCGGTTTGAAACTGTGATAGCTCGCCTGAAGGGACAGGACCGCGAGAGACCGCCCAGCTACCAACCGCAAGGCTTAACGAAAAACCGGCGACAAGCCAAAGCCAAGGTTTACTGCGTGAGACTCTTGGAATCTCCGCACGAGTAAGCTCTGACGGCGATGTTTTTTCAGCAAGTTCTGATAATGCTTTATTGATGGCACTCAAGGTTGACTCCATCCCCAAAATACGGGTGTTTTAAACTTAGGTTTACGGGCATCAAACGTATCGTGCATAGCGGCGTAAACGTGATGATTTTTCAATAGTGTGCAACGCTCATTAAATGCAGCAAGCAACGACTTGTGGCTAATTTGGTTTATCAAGCGCGGAATCCCCATTGATGAACGCCAAATCGCTTTTTTCTGTTCAATAGAAAAAATGTGCGCCCCATTGCCTGCTTTATCTAAACGATTATTGATGTAAGCCACGCCTTCATCGATAGAGAGAGAACGTAACTGGCAGCTAAACGTAATGCGTTGACGAAACTGCCTTAGCTCATGGTTAGCCAATCTTTCATCCAACTCAGGTTGTCCGAATAACACCAATTGAATGAGCTTATCTTGTTCCGTTTCTAGGTTGCCAAATAGACGCAATGTTTCTAAAGCTTGTGGGGAAAGAACTTGCGCTTCATCAACGATCAAGACGGTTTTCTTTCCCAAGGCATGTACTTGAATCAAGTGCTCTTGAATGAGGGAAACGATGCGCAGCGGATCATCGTTCTCGATACCTAACTCTCTGGCGACAGCAAACTGCAACTGTTCCCCATTCAACACTGGATTGGGTAAGTAAATAAGCTCAACTTCAGATTCAATCTGCTCGATCAGCTTACGGCATACCATGGTTTTTCCAGTGCCGACTTCTCCCGTCACCTTAATCACCCCTTCTCTCATTTGCACGGCAGCTAGGATGGTTTGGATCGCCTCATAGTGAGGGACTAACCCCAAGAACATTTCTGTATTTGGGGTTAACGAAAAAGGCTGAACTCGGAACCCAAAGTGTGACAAGTACATACTCGAATCACAAACCTATTGAAAAACAGAACCTTTCCCAGCGCTTATTGCGCATCTGGGAACCACTCTTGCAGCAGATCACGAGAGCGCTCTAGCTCTTTCTGCCAAGAGTTCACGCCAACTACGGTCGGTTTTAGCAAGATGACCAATTCTGTTTTCTCAGTTACGTTATTCACGTTGCGGAACAAATGCCCCAGTGCTGGTACATCGCCCAAAAATGGGACTTTAGAAACAAGCTCACGATTTTGCTGTTTCATCAACCCGCCGATAACCACAACATCGCCATCTTTAGCACGAATAACCGAGTCTGATTCACGAATAGAGCTTTTCGCTAATGGCAGTTGGATGTTTTGGAAATCTCCGCCCAAGTTCAATTGCTTCACTTCTTCCGTGACTTCAATAACTGCGGGGTGAACATGCAGGAACACATTGCCTTTGTTATCAATTTGCGGAGTCACATCGAGGGAAATACCCGAGAAGAATGGCGTCAGTTCCACTTCAGGAACTGCATTTGAGTTTTCACCGTTGCCTGCATTGCTCGATAGCTCGGTAACAAAGTACTCATCGGTACCGACCTTGATGACAGATTTTTGGTTGTTGGCAGCGGTAATACGAGGGCTCGAAAGGACGTTCAAGTCACCTTGCGTAGACATGAAGCTCAACACTGCATTGAAGTTACCATCCGAAATAGTCACGTTAGTTTGACCGCCCAATAGCGTGCCAATCGCATCCAATGGTGGTAATGTCGACGCAGGGCGGTTGACTACGATACTACCCGAGTTACCAATTGACGCCGATAAGTTTGACCAGTTGATGCCTTGTTGGTAGCCATCATTCAACATCACTTCTAGGATTTTAGCTTCAAGAATGACCTGGCGCTGCATGCGCTCCTGCGATACACCTAAGAACTCGCGTACTTCGCGAATATCATCTGGAAATGCTCGAACCGTAATAACTCCCGCTTGTGGCGTTACAACCACACTTTGCCCTTTGCCTGAACCAATTAGATTCGCAACAGCTTGCTGCAGCATCGGCCAGAAATCACTTTCAGTGATGGTTTCAATGCGTGTACCGCCCGTAGATGTGGTCGAGCTATCGTTGTTGTTTCCATTGTTAGAGTCTGACGAGTCAGAACTGTCTGAGCTACCACCAGAATTAGACGTACCAGCCGAGGTTACAGAGCCCGTAACAATGCTGGTTAATGAGCGACCAGAACGCTTGAACTGCAGGTAATCGACTGGAATGGTCACCGTACGCATACCTGCTGGGTAGATTTGAATAACTTTGCCAGACTTCACCACGTCATAGCCATACATATTCTGTACGACATTCAGAACTTCATCCAATGTCACATCTGACAAGTTGACGGTGATATTACCTTGTACCGATGGGTGAATCGCCACGCTGTACTCAGTGCCTTTCACTAATGAGGCGAAAAAGCTTCTTGCATCGACCGCATTCGCCTGAATACGAAAACGCTTCGAGGTGCCTTGCTCTGATGCAACGTTCGAGTCTAAATTTGGCATCAAGTCTGCCTCAACAGAAGAAGGGATTTCTTCCAATGTGCGGCTGTTCGCTTGATTGATCGATTCATTGAGCGCTTCTTTAACTTCCACTGGATTCCGATGACCCATTGAACATCCCATTAAAGAAGCAATCGTTATTCCTACAACTAATTTGCGCATATCTGATCGGGCTCTGGTTATTATTGTTTTACGTTTAAATCAAAAAGCTCTAGGTCCCACTGACGGTTACCACGCTTTAAAGTTACAAATTCACTATTAATGCTCGCGACGCGATAACCCTTAAATAGCTCGCCTTTTTCGACAAGTTTGTTATCCATAATCGCGATACAATCAGTACTTGGCTTACACACAATACTGTTGAGCTTAGGCAGTCGGTACCGTTTAACTTTTGGTTTCGCTGACGTTTCAACCGCTGGCTTTTCCCAACCAAGTGGGGCCGTTGGGTCCTGGTTTGCCCAAGCGGTTCCTGCCGCTGCCATAACAAGCAATGAGATGATGAGTTTGTTAACCACCAATAAACTCCTCTCTAGATCCTAGTGTGTAGACTTCTAACACAAGCTTCGCTTTCGGGTACTCTTCGACTTTATAACTAAAGCTGCGCCAGTAATAACTCGCAGGAAGGCTCTCCAATTTATTCAGATAATTAGCAATAGAAAAATAGTCACCAGTCAGTTCCATACGAACAGGATGCACGTAGTAACCAGAGTATTGCGATGCTTCTTTATCTTCCGTTATTGGCTCAGATGGCAAGGTTTGCAGAGACAAAAGGTGAATGCCACTTTGCTGCTCCAACACATTTTCAAGCAGCTCAGCCATTTGCGAAGGTGTGATAAGATGCTCGATGATCTCCGCTAATTGCATCGAAAGATGCTGACTCTCAGCTAACAGATTAGATATCGCGCGATCAATCTCAGCATTTGGATCTTTCTTAAGTTGCGCCTGAATACGTAGCGTATCGATTTCAATCTTTTGATTGGCTTGCTTTAAATTACTTAGTTGCCTCTCATTATTGGTGATCTCGTTAAGCTTTGGCTCCAATACCAGCGTAAAGAGCAACATGATCACGACAACTAAACCGCACAATGCGGTGAGCACTTTTTCACGCGTACTCATTTCGCCAAAGCGCCCTTCTAATGAGAGCCAGAATTCGTTCATTTCTCTTTATCCTCGCGCGTTTTTAGTTCAAACGTCACAATATCCTTATCATTTCGACCTATTTTGACGTCGTCAAACGTTCGACCAACCAAGCTAATTTCGTTTTTAAATTGGCTGACCCAATTTGGCACTGAGCTCGGTTTTTTCGCTAGTCCCTTCAGGTCTAAGGTATGGGTATTGATTCGAATTTCGGACAAAGAAATTTCTTGGTTTCCTAGCTTCGCTAATGATTGCATCACGCCAGAGTAACCCGTGCGCTGCGAGTCATCGTATTTCCCGACAGCTTTAAGCGAGTCTCGCTTCGCCTTGACTTCACGCTCTAAGCGGGCTTTAGCTGCCAGCTTATTATTGTCAGGTTGATGCTTACGTAGCTTGACTTGATAACGTTCAAGCTCTGACTTCATGATATCGCCTTTACTTTTTACAATAGCAATCTCATCTTCCAAACCGCTGCTCTGCCAAGTGACATAACCGTAAGAAAATAGAATTGCAGCCGCCGCAACGCCCCAAGATAACGCGATATTTTTTAGCGTCAGGAGCTCTTTTTTCGGCTTTAAGTAATCGGGATATAAGTTGACGCGTCGAGTATTTGAAGTAGCCGCAGTGTCAGCCAAAACATGTCCTGATAGCTCATGTTCTGGTGGTAATAACGGTGAAACCTTAGTACTTAAACGGTAGTTCAGAGCCTGAACAAGCTCGCTCTCATCCTCTTCATCGCAGCACACTTTCAATTGATGTAATTGCACGTGGCGTAACTGAGATGAAAGATAATCAATCGAACGTTGCAGTTCTAACGACAGACTGTCCATCTGTAAATCGCTAGACGGAACCCCCGTTAACGGTGGCGTCACACTGCGAATAGAGCGGTGGAACGCAATAGTATTTTCAACAAAAGCGCTTATACGGAAATGACCACGCACACTGCGTTGTAATAATAGGAAGTTTCCTAGTTCACCCGCAGTCTCTCCCCAAATATCGTCTTCAGGAAGAATGGCTTCTAATGGTAACTGGGCTCGGCTGGCCAGTAACACAATCTTATCCAATATTTTTCGCGATAAGACGTATGCTTGCACTTTGGTTGAATTCGGTAACTCGACCGCATCGGCAATAATGTCGATGGCACGCTCAGAGATCAGTTCTTTCAACAAAAACGGTAATGCAGCTGGCCATTCTTGACGCGGCATGACCGGTTTGTCGATTTGGTACATCTGGTAATAGTTATGAGAAAGAATAACCGTTAATGAATCATACGCACTCGCTGCAACGCTCAATGCTTGCTCAACGGCTTTTTCCCAATTGGACTCAGAAATATCAAATTGGTATGGACGACTACTTTTGATTGAAGATGATAAATAAACGGCGTCTGGCTGAATAACCAAAAAGCAGGAGCGACCACCACTAGATGATCGCTTAAGCTTGTCGAATAGTGCTTTGAAATCCATGATTATTATCTTTATTTTTTCCGCCAGCGATTTCGTCTTCCCAATTTAACTTGGGATTCTGATTGAGAATTCGGCAACGCTTGGGGACGAGGAAGAAACTGCTGCTCCGCAGAAAAGTAACGCCCTTGCCCACCATAAACCCCGAGCTCAATTAATGTGTTGAGCTCGTTCTGATTCTCAATTCCCACTGCTATAATTTTAGTTTTACTGTTTGCCGCCGCACCTAGCATACTGCGGACAAATAGCTGGTTTTCATGTCGTTGGTCGATTTTTGCTACTAAACTGCGATGAAGTTTAAGGTAACGAATGTCCACTTCTTTTAAATAGTGAGTGCTGACGATGGTACGCCCAGCCTGCCCAACCATTAAGTGGCACCCTAAACCGGCCAGCATTTTAGCGACTGGTCGCATAAAGTCTAAGTGTCTTACAAATTGTGCTTCAACAAACTCAAAACTGAGACACTTTCTCTGCTCACGTGACAACTGTAAGAGTTCATCACGAAACCATTTAAAGTACTCTCGGTTAGAAAATGGCGTTACATTCAAATTGAGCGCATACGATCTTGAGTTATCAAAATTACCCTTAAACTCTCTTAAGAATTTATTAATAACCGACTTATCCATTTGCGCTTCATAACCAACCTGTCTGATCGCAGAAATGAACCGAGACGCTTTAACAATCCCATTCTCAGGATCGCGAATCCGACATGTTAACTCTTCATATAATGATTTTTTATGCGTCGCGTCACTTATTGGGTGCACAGATTGTGCGTAGAGTATCACACTTTCAGGTGTAAGTGCTGTGTCAAATAACGTTCTCCACCTCACACTTCCGCGAGCTTCTTCATCGTGGTTCCATTTTTTGAAGCGACTCCAATTATTGTTATTTTGTAGTTGCGCACTACGCAAAGCAGTCTCGGCTTCATCAATGATTTGGCTGTGTCGCTCACCTTCTTTATAAGTGGTGATGCCAATATGGCACCAGTTGTCTGGATCAAGTGGCTCTGGCGGCATTAACTTTTCTAACTGGCGAATGCATTGCGAGGCGAGGTTAGCCACATCTTTCGCACTTTGGTGCGGTAGAAAAAGCGCAAAATCAGCATCGTAATAACGGGAAAATACAACATCTGGGTATCGTTGAACTAAATTGGACAATAAACTCCCAACTTCAACAATAAACTCATCCGTAATTTGCTTATCTTGCTCTTCTTCAACCAGTTTCCAGTCTTGAATACGCACTAGCAACACGGCGCCGCGAGCCCCACTTTCTAGTAACGCCGATTCCAACTTGCTATCAAATAACACTCGGTTAGCGGTACCGGTTAGCTTATCAAGGAAGGTTTGAGTTCGAATAAAGGTATCAAATCGGCTTCGCTCTTGACGCGCATCTTGTAACTCTTCGATTAATACATCGAGCGCTTCACTGGCGGTGTAAGGCCATTCTTTTTTGTCACCTTTGGCATACTGCTCTACCCTACCAGCCAGGATCATTCTGCCTCGCTCTTCGAGCATTTCGGAGCCTTCTAATTGTTCCTTAAGCCATGCCACGCCGCGCATTAAGCAGAAGATGATCAATATAACGGCAAGCGTGATCGACCAAAGCGCCTGCATTGAGTAGCTGTAACCTAAGTAAGGGGGAATTGCTTTAAAGTGAATCGTGTAATCTTGATTGTGAGTCAGCTGGTACTCAGCCTCAAACAAGACTGACGCTTCCATTTGATGAGAAGTATCTTTGAAGCGATAAACAACGGCGTTGTTGGTCGACAACGTCATTTCGACAATATTGGAAGCCTGCAGCATCTTCGGCATCCAGCGCTGCATAGAATAAGCGGCGTCAGGATCTTCCATCTCCTTGTCGACCACCTCTACGATCCCTTCTAAATAATGGGTGAGATATTCCTGCCCAAGACGTTTAAAAGAGAGGGTGCCACCGACAAACAAGATAAACATGGCGCAGATAACGATCATGGTGACAAAGGCCACCAGCCGTGTGCTTAACTTAAGAGTTGGGGTATACCTCATGAATACCAAATTCCTTTTTTATTCATCATATACCTTATTGAAATATTTATACTTGATAAGAGTTCATCAAACAATCGGATTAGTCTGATAGTGAGAGGCTGGAGCATAAAGAAAATCACACTCATTGATAAGTTTTATTGTTACGCCTAACCTTGCCAAGATAAGCCTGTGAGATCATTAGATTGCGACAATAAAAAAGGCCGCGATATTCGCGGCCTTTTCGATTCAAGCATAAGCAGAATTTAGAACGGGATATCGTCGTCAAAATCCATTGGTGGCTCATTGTACTGCTGCTGTGATTGCTGCGGAGCCTGTTGTTGTGGTTGCTGTTGCTGTTGCTGAGGCGCATTGTACTGCTGCTGAGCTGGCTGTTGAGGCTGACCCCATCCACCTTGCTGCTGCTGTTGACCGCCCATAGGTGCGCCGCCACCTTGAGCACGACCGCCAAGCATTTGCATCACACCATTGAAGCCTTGAACAACGACTTCAGTTGAGTAGCGATCTTGACCACTTTGATCTTGCCATTTGCGAGTTTGCAGTTGCCCTTCAATGTAAACTTGAGAGCCTTTACGCAAATACTCACCTGCTACTTCCGCAAGTTTGCCGAACAACACAACACGGTGCCATTCCGTTTTTTCGCGCTGTTCGCCAGTCGCTTTATCACGCCATGAATCAGAAGTCGCAATAGTAATGTTTGCTACTGCACCGCCATTCGGCATGTAACGAATTTCAGGGTCGTTACCTAGATTCCCCACCAAAATAACTTTGTTAATTCCACGGCTGGCCATGATGTGCTCCGTTTCACTCTGGATATATAAAATTTTAGCGCATTAGAATAGCACGCTTTAATGTTTTGATTAAAGTCTAATACCATTGTGATCTATTGAGTCATCCTCTAGAACCCAAATCGTATTTCAACTTACGTGTGTAGCATTTTTGATTCGCGTTGCAGACATCGTTTCGTGAAGCTTTGAATTCGAACGCATTTATTCAGTAAAGCGATGGTTATGGCCTCTCTTTAATGTCAGTTTATGGCTTCTATTGAACCCAGGGAGATTGGAACACGTGAGAAAGTCGGCTTACGCAAGAAAGCTATTTCTGATCAGTATGGAAGATAATGCGCAAAAAAAAGTGGCGGCACTCGAAAAGTACGTTGATATGAGCATCCCGGTGATTTCAACCGCAGCACTCATGGAAGCCAAGCCACAACACCGTAATAAAATTCTACTGATCGACTTCAGTGAACATAAATCACTTGTTCAATCGATCAAAAACTTGCCTCTTGTATGGAAAAACTTTGAAACCGTTGTATTCAACGTGCCTAAAAGACTAACCACAGATGAACTTCTTTCATTTGGTCAATTAAAAGGTGTGTTTTATTCTGAAGATACGCTAGAGCAAATTGGAGAAGGGTTAAAAGGCATTGTTAACGGTCAAAACTGGCTGCCGCGTAATGTAACCAGTCAACTTTTACACTATTACCGCAATGTCATTAATACTCATACTGCACCAGCTACGGTAGACCTAACCATTCGTGAGCTACAAGTACTGCGTTGCCTACAAGCTGGCGCCTCGAACAGTCAGATGGCCGAGGAGTTATTCGTTAGTGAATTCACCATCAAATCGCACTTGTATCAGATATTCAAAAAGCTATCCGTAAAGAACCGAGTACAGGCAATCGCCTGGGCAGACCAAAACTTAATGTCATGATGCAATGTGAGCGGCTCTGATAACTGAAATGACGAGTCGCTCATCTTTTTTCCGCACCGAGTCTCACATTTTTTCCTACTTTATTCATGATTCATTGATACCTCTCGTGTTAAAGTTATGCGCAGATTCTTGATAAAAACGAGATAGGATATTCCCCCAATGATAAAAAAATGTCTGTTCCCTGCTGCAGGCTATGGCACTCGCTTCCTACCGGCAACGAAATCTATGCCAAAAGAGATGATGCCAGTCGTGAACAAACCGCTTATTGAATACGGTGTCGAAGAAGCAATCCAAGCTGGTATGAATGGCATGTGTATTGTGACAGGTCGTGGCAAGCACTCGATCATGGACCACTTTGATAAGAACTACGAACTGGAACATCAGATTAGCGGTACCAACAAAGAAGAGCTGTTGGTAGATATCCGTGAAATCATTGAATCTGCAAACTTCACTTATATACGTCAACGCGAAATGAAAGGCTTGGGCCACGCGATTCTAACTGGACGAGAATTGGTAGGCGATGAGCCATTTGCTGTTGTTCTTGCAGATGACCTTTGTGTGAACGAGCAAGAGGGCGTACTGGCTCAGATGGTGGCACTATTTAAGCAGTTCCGCTGTTCTATCGTTGCAGTACAAGAAGTACCAGCCGAAGAAACACACAAATACGGCGTTATCTCTGGTGAAATGATCAAAGACGACATCTATCGCGTAGACGACATGGTAGAAAAACCAGAGAAAGGCACGGCGCCTAGCAACCTTGCGATCATTGGTCGCTACATCCTGACTCCCGATATTTTTGAACTGATCGAAAACACCGAACCTGGTAAAGGTGGTGAAATTCAAATCACTGACGCGCTGCTAAAACAAGCAAAAGCGGGCTGTGTATTGGCTTACAAATTCAAGGGCAAACGCTTTGACTGTGGTAGCGTTGAAGGTTACATCGAAGCAACTAACTATTGTTTTGAAAACCTGTATCTAAAAGATGAAAAAACCTCTGAGCTAGGTAAGCACGCAACACAAAAAGCAGTATAAAGCATCGTCTTAGTACGAAATTACTGTATCGAAAGCCCAACACAACGCTGGGCTTTTTACTTTACTGTTTTTTTATCCAGTAATTTTCTTTGAACATTTCTCACACTATGTAATACTTGCCCCACTTGGTTATACATAGAGCAAAAACGATGGATAAAATAGAAGTTCGCGGTGCCCGAACCCATAACCTTAAAGACATTAATCTTACAATCCCTCGCGATAAACTGATTGTCATTACTGGACTAAGTGGCTCAGGTAAATCCTCTCTCGCTTTCGATACATTGTATGCAGAAGGCCAACGACGCTACGTAGAGTCTCTCTCTGCCTACGCTCGTCAGTTTTTGTCTCTGATGGAAAAACCCGATGTCGACCACATTGAAGGGTTATCACCTGCGATTTCTATTGAACAGAAATCTACTTCTCATAACCCGCGTTCAACCGTCGGTACAATTACCGAAGTCTACGACTACTTACGTCTATTGTATGCTCGTGTGGGCGAACCCCGCTGTCCAACGCACCATGCCCCTCTTGCTGCGCAAACTATCAGCCAAATGGTGGACAAAGTCCTAGAGATGCCGGAAGGCAGCAAAATGATGCTATTGGCGCCTATTGTCAAAGAACGTAAAGGTGAGCATGTTAAAACGCTTGAGAACTTAGCGGCTCAAGGCTTTATTCGTGCGCGTATTGATGGAGAAACTTGCGATCTTTCCGATCCTCCAACCCTTGAGCTACATAAAAAGCACACCATTGAAGTGGTGGTAGACCGCTTTAAAGTTCGTCCAGACTTACAACAGCGCTTGGCCGAATCTTTCGAGACCACGCTCGAATTATCAGGCGGAATTGCGGTTGTCGCGCCAATGGATGGCGACGGTGAAGAGATTATTTTCTCCGCCAACTTCGCTTGTCCACAATGTGGTTACAGCATGCAAGAGTTAGAGCCGCGACTTTTCTCATTCAACAACCCTGCTGGTGCATGTGGCACTTGTGATGGCTTGGGTGTTCAACAATACTTCGATCCAAGCCGAGTCATTCAAGATGATTCATTAAGCTTGGCACAAGGTGCGATTCGCGGTTGGGATCAAAAGAACTACTACTACTTCCAAATGCTCACCTCATTGGCCGATCATTATGGTTTTGACCTTCATGCCCCTTTTAATTCTCTGCCAAAGAAAACGCAAGATGTCATTCTAAAGGGCTCAGGTCGTACTGAGATTGAGTTTAAATACATCAACGATCGTGGCGATATTCGCGTTAAACGCCATCCATTCGAAGGTATTCTGAATACCCTAGAACGTCGCTATCGTGATACAGAATCCAACTCTGTCCGTGAAGAGCTTGCAAAATACATCTCCACTAAATCTTGTTCAAGCTGTGGCGGTACTCGTCTACGCCTTGAAGCACGTAACGTGTTTATTGCTGATACGACACTACCTGAGATTGTTGAACTCAGCATTGCTGATGCATTGGAATTCTTCCATTCCTTGAAACTGGAAGGTCAACGCGCCCAAATCGCTGAAAAAGTGATGAAGGAAATCAACGACCGTCTGCAATTCTTAGTTAACGTCGGTTTGAACTACCTAAACTTATCACGCAGTGCTGAAACCTTATCAGGCGGTGAAGCTCAACGTATTCGTTTAGCAAGCCAAATTGGTGCAGGTCTTGTTGGTGTCATGTACGTCTTAGATGAACCGTCGATTGGCCTCCACCAGCGTGATAACGAACGACTCCTAAAAACACTGACTCATTTGCGCGATTTAGGTAATACCGTACTTGTGGTAGAACACGATGAAGATGCGATTCGCTGTGCAGATCATGTCATAGATATTGGTCCTGGTGCTGGCGTACATGGTGGTAATGTTGTTGCGGAAGGCACCATGGAAGAGATAATCGCAAATCCGAATTCTCTGACAGGTCAGTACTTAAGTGGTGTTAAAGAAATCGCAGTACCGAAAGATCGCACGCCGCGAGATCCGAAAAAAACGGTTGAGCTATTAGGCGCAACAGGTAATAACCTTAAAAACGTTAACCTTTCAATTCCTGTTGGGTTATTCAGCTGTATTACAGGAGTATCTGGCTCAGGTAAATCAACGCTGATTAATGATACTTTCTTTAAAATTGCGCATACCCAACTTAACGGAGCGACAACGGCTCAGCCTTCACCTTATAAATCGATTAAAGGTCTAGAGCACTTCGATAAAGTCATCGATATCGATCAAAGCCCAATTGGCCGTACACCTCGCTCTAACCCTGCAACCTATACGGGGATCTTTACACCAATCCGTGAACTATTTGCAGGCACACAGGAGTCGCGTTCTCGCGGTTACAAACCGGGCCGTTTTAGTTTTAACGTGCGCGGTGGTCGTTGTGAGGCCTGTCAGGGTGACGGTGTTATCAAAGTAGAAATGCACTTCCTACCAGATGTTTATGTGCCATGTGATGTGTGTAAAGGTAAACGCTACAACCGTGAAACGCTCGAAGTACGTTACAAAGGTAAAACTATTGATGAAGTGCTAGAAATGACGGTCGAAGATGCACGCACCTTCTTCGATCCAGTTCCTGCCATCGCTCGCAAACTACAAACACTGATGGATGTGGGTTTGTCGTACATACGATTGGGTCAAGCGGCAACAACACTCTCCGGTGGTGAAGCACAGCGTGTGAAACTGGCGCGAGAGCTATCCAAACGTGATACAGGAAAAACCTTGTACATTTTGGATGAACCAACAACCGGCTTGCACTTCCATGATATCCAGCAGTTGCTCACTGTACTGCACAGACTTCGCGACCACGGAAACACTGTCGTGGTGATCGAGCATAACCTGGACGTCATTAAGACTGCGGACTGGATTATCGATCTTGGTCCTGAAGGGGGTCAAGGTGGCGGCGAGATAATCGCTCAAGGCACTCCGGAAGATGTGTCGCAAATCGAGGGTTCGCACACAGCTCACTTCCTTAAGCCTATGTTGAAGTAGAAAAAACAGGTAAAGTATCGAGACCAGCAAGTGCTGGTCTTTTTTCATTCAAAACAACGCAATAACTATGGCTACTATACATGTAAGTGGAACAAAGCTTTCTCCCGAAAAAGTACAGGTTCCCCTCAATCGCAAGTTTCTCATTGCCTTGGCAACACTATTTGTGTTGGCAATGCACTTTTTCATGCCCAACCCCGGCGGTTCGGGGCTTTCACTTTCGTTCAATGCGACAACTTGGATTGCTTTTAGCTTTGCATTAGGCATTGGGTGTTACCAACTTGCGAATAATCGAGTACTACGTTACTCAAAACTAACCATCGGCTTGTTCATTAGTGCTCTTATCATGACGGTGCCCATTCTGTACCCAAATGCGAATAGCAGTTTGGCAGCCAATAAGCTCATTGGCCTGTGGTGTGGTGTCCTGTTCTTTATTGTTTTACAACAATTTCATTTCAGTAATAAACATCGCCAACGCCTATTATGGTTCATTGTCCTTGCGGTTGTTATCGAAGCCATTTTTGGTCTGACACAATATCTGTATCTCAAACCAGGCAATCCGTTTGGTTACGACACGGTGGCCAATCGTCCTTATGGTATTTTCCAACAGCCCAATGTAATGGCCAGTTTTCTTGCGACAGGGTTGGTGATTGCCAGCTATTTACTTGCACGTCAGCCCTACAAATACGATCGTAAGTTAAGCGATGTTTACCTTCTCTATGCCGTACCAGTTTTAACTTTACCACTAATTGTGGCGTTGGCTTCACGCACTGGTTGGTTAGCCTCGGTCATCGCCGTGTTGTTGGTCATTCCATACATGTACCGCTTTGCAACCAAAGGGCGCTTTATCCGCTGGGTTGTGTCACTTGTAAGTGGGCTCTTACTCTCAGTCGTTGTCATGCATCTTGCCTTTCCTGATGGAGGTGGGTTAGCCGCAGAAAAAGTAAATATGGAGTCTCCTCGAGCGTATACTTTTCCGCAAACATTAGACATGGTGATTGAAAAGCCTTTTACTGGTTATGGATATGGCAAGTTTGAATCTGAGTACATGCTGTATACGGCTCGTCAACATGCCCTTAATGAGAATTACCCAGCAGGTTTGCCTGCCATGGATCATCCGCATAACGAGCTGCTTTACTGGGGAGTAGAAGGTGGCTTACTGCCAATACTCGGCATCTTCTTAGCGATGGCACTGGTACTGTATCGAATCTATCAAGCCAAACGCGGAACTCGTCTTGCGTTGCTGGGCTTGTTTATACCTATCGTATTGCACTCACAACTGGAATACCCTTTCTACCACTCTCTCGTGCATTGGTTGATCTTCGTTATCCTACTGTACTGGGTCGATCAGCGCGTCTCTCGTTATCGACAAGTCGGCTTTAGTAATGTAACCAAAAGCTTGCTGCGTGTTTTTAGTTTGGTACTTCCCGTTGCGTTTACGTTTTACATGGTAAGCGCATTACATACGAATTATGTATTGACGAAGTTTGAGACCACTAGACCAACTAACCCTGATATTCTGAATCAAGTCAGTAACCCTGTAGTTTGGAAAGACAGGTTTGATTGGGATGTCTATAGCACGTTTTTAAACCTTGGGCTGTACCAACAAGACGCAACCTTGATTCAGCCTTATATCGATTGGTCGCTAAAAATCATCAAAGATAAGCCTCGCCCTGCATTTTATAATAATTTGATTTTGGCCTACCAAGGCTTAGATGACTCAAGTAAAGCGGAGCAAATTAGAGCTGAAGCGCAGTTTTTGTTCCCGAAGATTGATTTCAGTGACGTCAATTACCAGCCACCTTCTCAAGCAATATCTGCCTCACCAGCCCCCACTTCAGGAGCTGAGTAATAAATACCAAAAAGCGAAGGGATGACCTTCGCTTTTCTTTATCTCATTGCTGTATGATTTTATTCAGTGAGTGACTCTTCTAACGCTTTTAAGCACAGCGCAACGTTTTCAGATCGAGCGCCGTAACCCATTAAGCCAATACGCCACGCTTTACCAGCTAATGCCCCAAGGCCTGCACCAATTTCTAGGTTATAGGTTTCTAGCAAGTGAGCACGAACTTTTGCTTCATCAACTCCTTCAGGCACGTAAATCGCATTTAATTGTGGCAACCGATGGGCTTCGTCCACAACAAATTCAAAGCCTAACTTTTGTAAGCCATTTTTGAGTTTTTCATGCATCAGTTGGTGACGAGCCCAAGCGTTTTCTAATCCTTCATTTTTCAGTATCAATAAAGCTTCATGAAGCGCATACAAGCTATTAACTGGCGCCGTATGATGGTAACTACGCTTGCCTTCTCCACTCCAATACCCCAAAACTAAACTCTGATCGAGGAACCAACTCTGTACTGGTGTTGTTCTTGCTTGAATCTTTTCAATCGCGGCAGGAGAAAACGTCACTGGTGAGAGCCCAGGTACACATGACAAACATTTTTGACTACCAGAGTAAACCGCATCCAGTTGCCATTCATCCACTTTTAACGGCACACCACCAAGCGATGTCACCGCATCAACAATAGATAATGCATTATGCTGTTTCGCCAGCTTACCCAATGCTTGAGCATCACTGACTGCACCAGTTGAGGTTTCCGCATGCACAAAAGCAAGAATTTTTGTATCTGGGTGCTGTTCGAGTGCTTGCTCGACTTTATCAATGGAAACAGGCGTCCCCCATTCATCATCGACGATAACAACTTCGCCACCAGCACGGACGACATTTTCACGCATGCGTTCACCAAATACACCGTTACGGCAGACGATCACTTTGTCGCCTTTCTCGATCAAGTTTACAAAGCAGGTTTCCATCCCTGCGCTACCAGGCGCTGAAACCGCAATAGTGAACTCATTGTCAGTTTGAAAGGCATACTTCAATAGCTGCTTGAGCTCATCCATCATACCGATAAACAGAGGATCAAGGTGACCTACCGTAGGACGGCTTAGTGCTTGTAACACTTGAGGATAAATATCAGAAGGACCAGGTCCCATTAAAATACGGTGAGGCGGAATAAAGCTTTGGATCGACATGTCAGCTCCTTGATTATCTTTTATCCTGAGCATTCTAAAAGTTCTATTCAATAACATGGCTCAGGTGTAGGGTTCTTCACCCTAATAGATTTTTCCTCTATCAGCAATTAGCCGTAAGTATGGAGGTCAAACCAGTGTCACAAAATCGTTAATAAAAAACACCATAAAGGTTGAAATATTGATTGACATTAAGGCCTCAAAACCGTTCAATGTTTGAGCTTTATGTAGAAGAGGAGCGCTACCCAGGTAGATGATTTGTGGAACCGCAATTCCAACACCAATCATTGAGGGGGAGTAGTGCCGAGGTAAGTCAAAGTTGCAGGATTTGACTTGTCGGTTGAATTGGGCTGAATCCCATCAACTGTCATCAGCGCAGTCTGATGAAGGGCTTCTGAGGGTAAATTTTTCAAATAGCATTCTAAATACCTCTCTTTTTGCTCTGTTCCTTTTCTCACTAAACATTGGATGTACAATTTTTTAGGAAGTCGTGGGAGAACGCAGTGAGCGCATTTAACGTAGCTAAATTCGGTGGAACCAGTGTTGCCAACTTTGAGGCAATGAGTCGTTGCGCCACCATTATCGAAAACAATCCAAATACTCGCCTGGTCGTGAGCAGCGCTTGCTCTGGCGTCACCAACCTATTGGTAGAACTCGCCAACGGTGTTCAGGATCAAACGCACCGTACTGAGCTGCTGCAAAATCTGGCCAACATTCATGACGCCATTTTAACTCAGCTCGAAGACAGCACGAAAACTGCTGCCGAGGTGTATGGCATATTAGATACCGTAACCAGCCTGGCCGAGGCTGCATCTATCCAAGCTAGTGCGAAGTTAACCGATCATTTAGTCGCATGTGGCGAACTCATGTCGACGCATATTCTAACTCAGTTAATGTGTGAGCGAGGCATTCAAGCTGTGCGCTTTGATATCCGCGATGTGCTGCGTACTGATGACAACTTTGGTCGCGCAGAGCCAAACATTGAAGCAATTTCGACGCTTGCGCAAGATAAACTCGTACCACTTTGCCAACAATCCGTTGTTGTTACTCAAGGCTTCATAGGATCTGACGAAGCCGGTAATACAACAACACTAGGTCGAGGAGGCAGCGATTACAGCGCCGCCTTAATTGCTGAGAGCGTCAAAGCGGCAGGGTTAGAAATCTGGACTGATGTTCCGGGCATCTACACAACAGACCCGCGAATTGCGCCAAAAGCCTCACCAATTCCTGAGATCAGCTTTAGTGAAGCTTCAGAAATGGCTAACTTTGGCGCTAAAATCCTTCACCCTTCTACGCTAGTACCTGCATTGCGCCACGACATTCCGGTATTTGTGGGGTCATCGAAAGAGCCTGAAAAAGGGGGAACTTGGATTCGCCACCAAGTCGAAAGCTCACCGTTATTCCGTGCGCTAGCTTTGCGTTGTAACCAAACCATGGTAACGCTACGCAGCGCCAATATGTTCCACGCATACGGTTTCTTAGCAAAGGTCTTTGAGATCCTTGCAAAGCATAAGATCTCTGTCGATTTGATCACGACATCTGAAATCAGTGTATCGTTAACACTTGATCAAACTGATACATCTGGCGGAGCACCACAGCTGCCGCAAGCTGCACGAGAAGAGTTAGAAGAGTTATGTAAGGTAGAAGTTGAACATGACCTATGCCTCGTTGCTCTCATTGGTAACAACATGAGTGAGAGTAAAGGCTACGCGAAACAGGTTTTTGGCACGCTAGAAGATTTTAACCTACGCATGATTTGTTATGGCGCTAGCCCTCACAACTTATGCTTCTTGCTCCATGAATCGGTATCGAAACAAGCCATACAAAAACTCCACACTGAGTTGTTTGAGAAGTAAGTTCAACTCAATAAAACAAAGGGCTGCGTATCTGCAGCCCTTTGTTGTTTCATTAGTTGTTATATTTGGACGAGGTAAACATCAATTTAACCATTAATGTTTGGCCCTAACCATTTTTCAGCCTCGATCCTATCCCACCCCTTACGATCGGCGTAACTCTCTAGCTGATCTTCTTGGATCTGTGCGATCGCAAAGTAACGTGAGTCAGGATGAGAGAAGTACCAACCAGATACTGACGCACCCGGATACATTGCATAGCTGGAGGTTAGAGTCATGCCAATATTCTCTTCCACATTAAGTAGCTCCCAAAGCGGTCCTTTTTCAGTATGCTCAGGGCACGCTGGATAACCTGGTGCAGGGCGAATACCTTGGTATTTTTCACGAATGAGATCATCGTTAGATAAATCTTCATCCGCAGCATAACCCCAAATTTCTTTACGGACACGCTCATGCAAATACTCAGCAAACGCTTCGGCTAGGCGATCCGCCACCGCTTGAATCATAATTGCGTTGTAATCATCTCCCTGTGCTTTGTATTCATCAGCAAGCTCTCGTTCACCAATACCACCAGTGACAGCAAATGCCCCTATCCAATCATGCTTACCCGACTCTTTAGGTGCGATGTAGTCGGATAAACAATAGTTGAATCCTTTTGGTTTCTCGGTCTGTTGTCGCAAGTTACGTAATACTTTCACAACGTCGGTACGAGTTTCATCAGCATAAACTTCAATGTCGTCCCCCACGCTCGCAGCAGGGAATAAGCCACACATTCCACGCGCTTTTAACAGGCCTTCTCGCTCAACTCGATCAAGTATCTCGTTGGCATCTTCGAATAAACGTTTTGCTTCTTCACCAACTTCTTCATGTTGGAAAATTGTTGGATACTTACCCACAAGTGACCAAGTCATAAAGAATGGTGTCCAATCGATGTATTGACGTAATATAGCCACATCAAAATCATCGAAGATATGAATGCCAGGCTTAACAGGCACTGGAGGAGTATAAGCTTCCCAATCGATAGCAACTTTATTCGCTCGAGCAGCTTCTAATGTCACTGGTTTGGTTCTCGGTTTCTTTCGATTATGTTGATCACGTACTCGTTCGTAATCAGCTTCAAGTTTTTCAACAAATTCAGGGCGACGTTCATCAGACAGAAGAGAAGTACATACGCCCACTGCACGTGAGGCGTTGTTCACGTAAACCACTGGATGCTTGTAATTTTGCTCAATCTTAACTGCGGTATGGGCTTTTGACGTTGTTGCGCCACCGATGAGAAGAGGTAAGCTAAAGTCGAGACGCTCCATCTCTTTTGCAACATGCACCATTTCGTCTAATGAAGGTGTGATCAACCCTGATAAACCAATAATATCGACGTTCTCTTCTTGCGCTACTTTTAAGATCTTTTCGCAAGGAACCATGACACCAAGATCGATAATTTCGTAGTTATTGCACTGCAATACAACGCCAACGATATTTTTCCCGATATCATGTACATCACCTTTGACCGTCGCTAGCAAAATCTTACCGTTTGTTTGTCCCACCTGCTTTTCTGCATTGATGTAGGGCTCCAGATGCGCGACTGCTTGCTTCATCACTCGTGCAGATTTTACGACCTGAGGAAGGAACATTTTACCTTCACCAAACAAGTCTCCGACGACGTTCATCCCATCCATTAGTGGGCCTTCAATCACCTCTAATGGCTTTGAAGCGTTGACACGAGCCTCTTCGGTATCATCAACGATGAACTCAGTTATTCCTTTCACTAACGCGTGCTCTAAGCGCTTTTCAACAGGCCAAGTTCTCCACTCAAGTGCAGAGGCATCCTCCTCTTTACCTACCCCTTTGCCTGCATATTCCGCCGCGATATCTAACAATCTCTCAGTGGCGTCATCATGACGGTTAAGAACGACATCTTCCACAGCCTCACGCAATTTTTCAGGCACGTTATCGTAGATTTCTAACTGACCCGCATTCACAATCCCCATATCCATACCGTTTTTAAAACAGTGGTAGAGGAACACCGCGTGAATCGCTTCACGTACATAGTTATTGCCACGGAAAGAGAATGAGACGTTAGAAACACCACCCGAGATCATCGCGTGTGGTAAATCACGTTTGATATCGCCAACGGCTTCAATGAAATCCACCGCGTAGTTATTATGCTCCTCGATCCCCGTAGCAATGGCAAAAATGTTTGGGTCAAAAATGATGTCTTCTGGTGGAAAGCCCACTTCATCAACAAGAATTCGGTAAGCGTTGGTACAAATTTCTACTTTGCGCTCACGTGTATCTGCTTGCCCAATCTCATCAAACGCCATCACAATCACAGCCGCCCCGTAACGGCGGATCAACTTAGCTTGTTCAACGAATTTCTCTTTGCCTTCTTTGAGAGAGATCGAGTTAACAATGCCTTTGCCTTGGATGCACTTAAGACCGGCTTCAATAACCTCCCACTTGGAAGAGTCAACCATGATTGGTACTTTTGAGATTTCAGGTTCTGACGCACAAAGGTTTAAAAAGCGAACCATACAAGCTTGTGCATCCAACATGCCTTCATCCATGTTGATATCGATAATTTGAGCGCCATTTTCAACTTGTTGACGAGCCACATCGAGCGCTTCATCGTACAGTTCTTCTTTAATCAAGCGCTTAAAACGCGCAGAACCGGTTACATTCGTACGCTCACCGACATTGATAAATAAAGAGTCTTTATCAATAGCGAGTGGCTCTAGGCCAGACAAGCGACAAGCAACGGGAAGTTCAGGTAATTGACGAGGGGCGATATTTTCAACCGCGAGTGCCATTTGGCGAATGTGCTCAGGAGTTGTACCACAACACCCACCAATCAAGTTTAAAAAGCCACTTTGAGCCCACTCTTTAACATGCTTAGCCATATCTTCTGGCGACAAATCGTATTCGCCGAATGCATTCGGAAGCCCAGCATTTGGGTGAGCGGAAACAAAAGATTCTGATATACGCGAGAGCTCTTCAACATAAGGACGCAGTTCATCCGGGCCAAGTGCACAGTTCAAACCAAACGAAATCGGTTTAACATGACGTAATGAGTTGTAAAACGCTTCTGTGGTTTGACCGGATAATGTTCTACCGGAAGCATCAGTAATAGTCCCCGAGATCATCACAGGTAACTCAATACCCATCTCTTCAAACACACTTTCAACAGCAAATGAACAAGCCTTAGCGTTAAGCGTATCGAAGATGGTCTCGATAAGAATAAGGTCTGAACCACCTTTAATAAGCGCTCGAGTCGATTCAGAGTAAGCCTCAACTAACTCGTCGAAAGAAACATTTCGATATCCGGGGTCATTTACATCAGGAGAAATAGAACAAGTTCGGTTTGTCGGCCCTAAAACCCCTGCGACATAACGTGGTTTATCGGGTGTTTTTGCGGTCCATTCGTCTGCAACTTCACGTGCAAGCTTGGCAGCTGCAAAGTTAATTTCTTCACTTAGGCTTTCCATCTCGTAGTCAGCCATCGCAATGGTTGTTGCGTTAAAAGTGTTGGTCTCAAGAATATCTGCACCCGCTTCTAAATATGCAGCGTGAATTTCCTTGATAAGTTGAGGCTGACTTAGAACCAACAGGTCGTTGTTACCTTTTAGATCACAATGCCAATCCGCAAAGCGCGTTCCTCGATAGTCTTGCTCTTCAAGTTTGTACCCTTGAATCATGGTTCCCATACCACCATCAATCAAAAGAATACGTTGCTTCAATTGAGCTTCAATCTGTTGTCTTACGTTACTTCCCACAGTACAGCCTCATTCCTTTAGTTATCTTTCCATCCTATCACACAAACTTCAGGAGTCTAGACGTCTAAACGTGGAATTAATGATTATTTTATCTCCTTCTTAACTTACAAAATAATCACGAAAAAATGTTTGCTATTTAAGCAGCATCAGCCGAGAATTCCATTCATAAAATGTTACAAATAGAGAGCTCTATGTCGGTCTATCATACTTTATGTTTTCTATCCGCAGCTGCGATGCTAATTGCTTTTGTAAACAGCAAGATAGGAAAGATGCAAACCACCATTGCGATTACCGCAGGTTCAATGGTGCTTTCACTTCTAATCTTAATTGCGGGTCAAAACAACTGGTTCCATCTCACCGAAATTGCGACGGAGACGGTCACAAGGATTAACTTCGAAGATTTCTTGCTCAAAGGCATTCTTGGCTTCTTACTATTTGCTGGTGGACTAGGCATCAAACTCCCGAACCTTAAAGATCAAAAGTGGGAGATCACTGTTTTAGCCCTTGGAGCTACACTGTTTTCTACGTTCTTTATTGGATTTGCGCTGTATGGGTTTTGTCAGTTAATTGGCATCCAATTTGATTTGGTCTACTGCTTACTATTTGGTGCTCTAATATCGCCAACTGACCCAATCGCTGTATTGGCTATTGTGAAAAAACTAGATGCTCCTAAACGTATCTCCACTCAGATTGAAGGAGAATCGCTCTTCAATGATGGCTTCGGTTTGGTTATCTTCGTCACTCTATTTACGATTGCATTTGGCACTGAGGCACCAACTGTAGGTAGTGTCACCTTACTCTTCATCCAAGAAGCTATCGGTGGTATCACATATGGTTTCGTCCTCGGTTTGCTATTCCACTACTTGATCAGTGCCACCGATGATCACTCAATGGAATTGTTACTTACCATTGGTGTCCCAACAGCAGGTTACGCATTTGCTGAATACATCCATGTATCAGGCCCACTCGCGATGGTTGTATCCGGTATTATGATTGGCAACTGGACACGCTTTATTGGCTTTTCAAAAGAGAGTGAAGATCACCTTGACCATTTTTGGGAGCTTGTTGATGAGTTCTTGAATGGCGTGTTATTCCTACTGATCGGCATGTCGATGCTGCTATTTGAATTCCACAAAGAAGACTGGATCATGATGGCTATTTCAGTCCCTCTTGTACTAGCAGCTCGCTATCTAAGTGTATTTCTTTCTTACATAGGCTTTAAACGTTACAGAAAATATAATCCATGGTCAGTGCGTATTTTGACGTGGGGCGGTTTACGCGGAGGCCTAGCACTAGCGATGGCACTTTCTATTCCATCTGGTATTTGGGTGATTCAAGATAAGTTAATCGATGTAAAAGAGATTATTCTTGTAATGACCTACTCCGTCGTTGTTTTCTCTATCCTCATTCAAGGCTCAACAATCACTCCAATGATTGAAAAAGCAAAAGCAGAAGAGAAGAAGATGGAAGAGAATAACCAAGCAATAACCACTCCGGAACATACGGAGCCATTGGACTCTTAAAGACACGTAACTTAATAAATAAAAAGCAGCTACCTAGCTGCTTTTTTCATAACTAATTTTCAGACTCCCCTTCAAGGACTAATGCTCCTTATTCTTTGATATACCTTCAAATATACTAAGAATCGCTACGCTACATTTTCATAGATACTAACTATTGCCGATAGATAGTATTCATAGACGAGCCTTTTAATTTACCCATTTTCATCTGTATCACTTCTCTTCCCTTGGCAATATAGGCTCCTCGCAAACATCAAAGCTAAACTTCCACAATACTTAGCAATGAGCGAGTTTGTATTTTTATGAGAAAGAGACATTTAGGGTGATTGCGTTCAGAACCCAAACAGGTTAGCAACCTCACCAAGATAAAACTGAGCTAGCATTCAGTAGATCAAAGCCTTAACAGAAATTTAGCCCCCTCCCTCTTGATCTCAGTGAGACTAAACTTGTATTCAAAGTCATCCTATTTTCAAATTAGAAACAAGCGACACTTCAAACAATTAAACTCTGTCACATAACTAGATTTTCTAATATCGAATAAAAGGAGCTTTGGTTAGAGCTTGGTATCGGAATAAGACTAAGACTAAGGCACAGAGTTACGTGCTAGCTCGTTCACGACGTATTAAAACCATGTGAAGAGGGTAGTGTAACTCGAGATGCAAGATTTAAATATGAGAGTGGGTTTAAGGTAAGTCA